>JAAYDF010000110.1 GCA_012729395.1 Phycisphaerae bacterium | reverse complement strand
TTGACCTTCCGACCACGATCGGTTGTAGTAGCCATCAGGGCTCCTCCTTTCAAAGTGCAGTCACAACAACACTTATGGAGGATGCCCCTCGCTTTTTCAATTTACACAGGTTTCGATACTATCTCTCGGATACGAAGCCGGACCTCGGGCAGACCGGACGCAGGATGCTTTCTGAGCCGACGCCAGGTAAGAACATCACGTAGGCTTCCGAAGCATTGATAATAACGCAAAAACCACAGAAACTTATTGATCATAGTGGATTGGTGTCCGTGTTATAGCAACTTCAGTCATGTGCCACTGGCACAGGAATTGCTGTAACTGAAGCAAGTAAGATCATGCTCAAGTACATAGGAGGCTGCGGTCGAGCGAATGAATGGATACAAGCCCTTGTATGCAGAAGTCATTCATAGCCATACTTCCGGTTGAGATGTCCCGCGATGCCCTCAAACGTGGTTAGGTGGTCGGGCGTCAGGGATTCTCTCCACTGCTCGTTCAGTCGAACCTCTATGTCTTTGCGCATCCGCATGCGATTGCCGAGGATGTGCCGTTCGTGCTCGTTGAAGTTCGGATCCCAGAGGTCCGGGTTCAGGCCCATGAACGTCAACACCCGCCCGACGTGGTTCGTCATCTCCCGGCACAGGTCCTCATAACGAATCTGGATGTACTGCTCGGGCTGCAGTCGGTGCAGGATGTGCTCCTCTGAAACGATGCTTCGCCGCCACTCGTCTGCCGATCTTTCCGGCGTCCAGCGGGAGCGCGTCAGGTAGCTGTTCATCACGCCTCGGCCGTCGCGGATCATGTGAATGACCTTGATCCGCAGCCCCGGCATTTGCAGGAAGAACTTGAGCCGGTGCGGTTCCTTCGAGGAATCCAGAAACACCTTGCCGCTTTGGATCCGCATGGTCTCTTCGATCAGTGCTTGGTTGTTGCGGAATAGGTCGGCGCGTTCTCTGCGCCATACCGGACTGACCATCAGGCATGCATCGCGAAGCCCCTCCAGCAGTGGCCTCTGGTACTCAGCCCGCAAGACACGGTGCGTCAAGCGGCCACGCGAAACCTGGAAATCCGTGCGGAAGTGCCGCGGGTCCCAGGCGATGCCTCGCCGGCTTAGTCGTTCCCCCAAGCTTTGCCAGAACGAGCACACCTCCAAACGCAACCCGCAACTGCACAAGCCCGTATCGCCGTTACCCGTCCACTGGACCGCACAGGTCTCGCCAACGGTCGCGACGTCTGGGTGCGACGCCAGGAGCAGCGTCAGCAGAGTCGAGCCTGAGTGGCTTGCGGCCATAAGATAGACGAAATCGGTCACGCGGAAGCTCGTTTATGAGGAACACGGGTTGCGGTACGCAACGACAACCTTGCCGCAGTACCGTCGCAGCGCCGGCCAACGGGCCAGCATGGCCTTGTCCCATGCCGCGCATCGTCGCAGCGCCGTCTTGATCCATGGATGCCGGCTAAGACCGCCGAGCAGGGTCTTGCTCTGAGCGAGCAGATTGAAATGGTAGATGCACACGTTCTGAAAAGGTGCCCCAAAACGCCGCAGATCCTGGCAAGTCAGTGCGCGGCCGCCGCATGTCACGTACTTCCGACGCCGATACCAGCGAATCGGCTTGAGCAGGGGGTTATGTCCCAGTGCCTCCTCGCAGAATACCGCCATCCCGCCAGGCTTCAGGACGCGGGCCAGTTCTCTCGCGCATCGTGGGTAGTCGATGACGATGTGTAAGGCGGACTGGCAGAAGACCGCGTCGAAGCTGCCGTCAGCGTAGGGGAGGTACTGTGCATCCTGGACCGCAAATTGAACCCGATCCGCAACACCGCTCAGGTCAGCCGACTCCTTTGCCACGGCGATCGCTTGACGGGACGAGTCAAACGCATGGACTCGGGCACCCCGCAACGCCAAGTAGACCGTGCTCTTGCCGGTGCCGCAGCAGCAATCTAGCACCGTCTTGTCCGAGATCGAATCCGTCCCGAGAAGCTCGTAAGCGAATCGCAGCTCGTCGCCATTAAGATACCCATGCGCCGACGCGTCCATGTCAAGGAAGAAAGCCAGGTTGCTCTCGTAGCTCTCTCGTGTGAAGCGATGGGACCGCCAATGAGCGTAGATAGCATCGTACGCCGAGGCTCGCGAGGCAATCAACTGGTGCGTCGGGGCTGTCATCTGCAGGGCGGCGAGAAGGAAAGCTGGTTCTGCGGTGCGCGGTGGGGTGTTCCGTAGAACGGCATTCCTTGTTGTGATCCATCAGCGAACGCCATCGGCCCCTTGGCTCGCTCAACCCATGCACGCAAGGCCAAGGCCATGAAGTACCAGGTGATCTGGTTGTTCTCCTTGGGAAAGAGGGATTGGCCGCTGTAACTCATGATCATCAGCGTTGCCACTGCTGCCAGGCACGCTCCGCCGACCGCGCGGTACAGCGGATCGCTGCGATCCAGGCAAAGGCGCATACCTATACCCATAGCGGAAAGAAACAAGGTTAGTGTAATGGCAAGCGTAACGATGCCGCCGTCGTGAAGCTGCTCCAAATACGCATTATGGGGGTGTTCGGGGCAACTCCCAATAGCAGCACTGATTTGTCCCCGCGTAGGACGCGTGAAAATGGCCCTGCGGCCATGCCCGAGGACCGGCGATGTCCATATGTCCTCGATGATAATCGGCCAGAAAAGGGATCGCCCAGCGGATTTGACATCCTCATCCTCGATGACCTCGCCTGATGCCGTCTCAATGTTGGTGCCCAGAGAGAAACGGCTCATCAAACCGGGAAAGTAGATCGGGATGAGCGCCAACATGATGGGAAAAGTCAGGAACAGATAGCGGTACAGGAACACTGCGAATAGCCCACCCACGCCGAGCATCGCCCAATAACCGGCCCGCGACTGGCATAGGCCGACGCCGAGAAAGCAGAAGGTAAGCATCAGAGCGATCATCGGGAAACGCCACTTGTTTCGGCGGGTGGATCCCAGGGCCCAAGCGGCCCAGAAGCCGGTGGCGCAGGTCATGGATATGCTGTTAGCGTGCATGCCGACCTGCTTCCCGATGCGCCAGCGGGCACGCGTGTCGTAGCCACCTGCGGTCAGATTTGACATTGGTGCCGTTCGCGAAACCTTGTAGCCGTAATAAGTGGGTATGATAAGCGCAAAGATCAAGGCTGCCGTCATGCGATTGCGCGTGCGAGCCCCATCGAAAAGCATGACCGCAGGGAGAACCCATCGAATCGGATTGACCAGATCATCAAGAAAGTAGAACCGAAGGGTTCGCCCCATCCTTGGTAGTCCGAGCAAGCCGTGGAGCCAGGCGAGGACCAGCATGGCCATGTAAGCCAGAAATAGACTCCGTGCCCAGCGGGGCACGTCCAAGGAAGCCTGTTGCAGGCTGCGGTGCTTCAACCACGAAACGAAGATCCCAATGAAGGCCACGTTCCACCAGTTCATCCCCGCAATACCCCAGATCTGACGGGGTATGTCCGGATGACCCTGCGTCGCGGTAATCAGCATCAGGCCGCACAGGGATACGAACCAGTCCTTCCTGGCGTAAATCACCAGGAATGCAACGAAGGCGTAAAGAACATACAGCCGCATTCGCCGTTAGAACCCTCTTGCGTGAGGCTCGCCTGCGAGCTCGATTGTGTCTTGAACAGGCCGGGCGGGCTTCGCACTCACCGCCATCGGCAAGCCAGCTGCCGCACAGCCTCATGGAGCACCATCCAGCAGAAGATGGCGTTTGTTTCCACGTAACGCCGAAGCATGCGCCGTGGCTCCTGGATGACGCGGTACAGCCATTCCATGCCCATACGCTGCCATAGTCGGGGCGCTCGCTTCACTTTGCCCGCCCAGACATCGAACGAGCCTCCGACGCCGTGACATACTGGCACGTTCATGCGGTCGGCCCAGCGAGCCAGGAGATCCTCCTTACGCGGTGAGCTCATGGCTACGAAAAGCACGTCCGGGCGGCAGGCCGCGATCTCCGCAATCACCTGCGGCTCCTCGTCCGAGGAGAAGTATCCATGGTGCTGCCCGACAATCTGGATCCCGGGATATCGCCTCCGCATCTCCCGCACAGCCTCCATCAGGACCTCTTGCGTCGCCCCCAGGCAGTACACACGATGTCCATGGTCTTGGCAGTGTTCGAGGAGATGTTCCATCAAATCGATCCCGGCGATACGTTCAGGAAGACGACGGCCCAGGAGGCGGCATGCCCACACAACCGCCATCCCGTCCGCCAAAACCAAGTCCGCACTCAATACCGCCTTTGCCAGTTGAGAATCTCGACGCATGTTGACCATCTTCGCCGCATTCACCACGCCAATCAGCATACGTTGCCGACAGTGAATCGCATCGTCAACGACCTTGAGCACCTCGGGCAAAGACAGCGCATGGATCGGAACCTCGAACAGGTGACGAACCGGCAAGCCGTCCGTACTGGTACTCATCCCTTGCGTTGTGTGCGGCGTGTGGTGCATTGTGATCTGCGAGCGCAACCTGAGGTGGATAGCCTTCGGCTCATGGTTGCGCATGACGCATGGCCTGCGAGGGGAGCCCACCCGGATGCGACATCACACTCTGCTTCCAGGTGTACAGGATCCATCCCATGTGATACGGCCGACTTTCGTAATCCACCCCGCAAGGCGGAAACAGACTGTCGAGCCACGGCGCCCGTAGCCCGGAATGAGCACCGCTGACCAGTGCCTGGATTCCCCGGCTCAATTTGCCGGGTTCCCTCCGGCAGACCTTTCGCCAAATCACATCGGCAGACGAATCCACCAGCGATGTCTCAATCTCCGGGGCATACGCCAACCATGCAACGCTCTTCCGAATGGCCGCATCAACATGGACGTCGCAGCAATCATGGGCAGCCAGAAGAGCCATCGGCCCCATCGCATCCTGATGCACAGCATATACCGGATAGGGTTCGATCACATGTCCGGTCCGTACGTCGTAGTGCCACCACCACTGACCCGCAGGCCCCTGCGACCCGCACATGCGATCGACGCAACGTCGGACCGCCTCCTTGGCTTGAGCGCTGCCCGTTAGCCGGTGGTAGTGCGACAAAGCGAGAATCGGGTAAACCATGTCTGCAAAGCAACAGACGTGACGCCGCCAAGAAGAGCCCCCTTGCCCGCGCGGCGTCCAGTGCGAGAAAAGGCCGGACGACGTTGATTGCGAGCCAAGCAGCCGTGCCGCGATGGCGTTGGCCAACGATGAGTCGGCCTCGCCGCCGGCCGGCGTAGCCAGAGCGGCGAGTGCCCAGGCCAGTTCCACCGTCGGGCAAGGGATGTGATGAGGTTCCCACTGGCGAAGCCGTTCGAGCACGCCCCGGGCACCGGCGTGCCCTAGCTTGCGAGCCGCCCAAAGAGTCAGAGCAACCTCGCCCAAGTCCTTGCTGTCCCATGCGTGCATGATGAGCCGATCGCATACCTCAGCACAGGTACGACCATGCAGGACTTCTTTCGCTACCTCGGGGCCTTCATCTGCCAACGCAAGCAGGACAATTGCTGTGTACCGCCAACTGACTCCTTCGAGCTTGTCCTGATCGCCTCGCCCCTCCTTGCCCCGGCATAGCCGAAAGGCAAACAAACACTGCTCAGAAAGGTACATCCGCCGTAATGCGCGGAGGGCTAGATCCCGCCATCGGGTGGCTGTAGATGTAACCTCTTCGTTGCACACGGATGGTGATGGCTGCATAGTCTGCGGTGTAACGCGAATTAGGGTCCCGGCTCCGTCCAGCGCACCCAGGGCAAGCACACAGACCGCACTGCCCTGTCTGGACGAACCGGACGCAATCGCCAACCAAAAAGTGCGGCTACGGCGCTGCGGCGGCGGTTGGACGGATCAGTCCACGCTGGAGGAATCCGAAGGGATCGATCCCAGAGGTGGTAGACTGTGTCTCACGACCGCGATGGCTAAGCTGGTCTTCTGCCGTCCCTCTGTAGGTGACGGTCGCGCTCGCCCCTGCCGTCAGAGTCGCGTGTTGATTGAACCATTCCTGAATCCAGGTATCCCATGTGTGGTTGACGTAGACGATGTCCCCGGGCTGCATCAGGAAATTGGGATCGCGGCCACTGGCCAAGCGTTCCAGATCAAGCCGCACACGGACCTCTTGGCCGTCCGGCATTTTCCTGCTCAGTGTGCCTTCACGTATATAAATGTCCTGGCGCAGTCCCCGGGCGGCCGCGAGTACTTCCAGGAAAGTCACTTTCAGCCCTGGCTGATAAGTCTGTGGCCCCTCGTCTTTGACTAAGCCAAGGACTGTCACCAGATAGGGGTCCGCCGGCTCGGCCGTGATGATATCCCCATCCTCAAGCGGATCCTCCATCAGAGCCTGCTTGATACCCTCGGGTTCCATGATGTTCAGCTTCAGGGGATCACCCGGGCGGCGTAGCCGTTGCAGAGTCACCCATCCGGAAGACGCATCCGAAATCCCACCCGCTAGCACAAGGGCATACAGCAGATTTCGTTCCGTGCGCCGCAACGAGATCATGCCAGGCGCACCAACCGTGCCGGTAACGATGACGTTCGTGGCTTCGTACTCCGCCAGATTGACGTGGCAGATCGCTTCCCGGTAGACCTTGGGCACATAAGTGTCCGTGATCAGGTTCTCAATATCCTTGAGCTCCAACCCATCCACGCTGATGTTGCCCACGATAGGCAGGTTGATCTGCCCATTTCGATCAACACGCACCCGAACCGCTGACAAGCCAGTCCCGCCTACCAGCCCGGAGACCTCCGTCAGCATGACGGTCAGCACATCATGCGGCCCAACCTTGTAGGGCCCAAACTGCGAGTCCAGGAAGGCGCGAGCCGCCTCCATATCCGATACCGGTTGAGTCGCCGGAACCTCCGAGGCCAATCGAGCCTCCTCCTCCAGCTCGAGAAACTCCTGCATACTGATCCTTGGATCGGACCAGAGTCCCGATCCAAGGTACACTGAACAACCGGCAAGCTGGGCCAACAGCAGCATGGCGGTGAATACTCTCGACAGGCCACTCGTCCAGCACCAACGCACGGGTCTATCTTTGAAGCTCATGTCGTTCAGTCCTAGAATAACCGCTCGTCGCAAGAATCGATCTGACCTCCGGACGGCCCGCAGTATAAGGGCAGTGTGACCCCCGATCAACCACCTTGAGCCCATGTTTTTTCGGAACCACCGCCAATCTTCGCTCAGGATTCGATACCGGCTTGAAAACCGGTCGGCCCGGTCCTCAGAGCCGCGATGCCTGTATCTGGGGCTGACGCCATGTCAGGGAATCGCGGGTGAGCCACGATAGCGGAACACTCCACCGGCCCCCCAGCGTCACGATCGTCGCTACGAAGATCTTGAAGTCCAGCCAGATCGAGAAATGACGCACATACGCAATGTCGTAGTAGATCCACTCGTGGAAATCGCCGCGGGAACGATCATCCTGACGACAAACCTGCCACAGTCCCGTGATACCAGGTCGCACCGACAATCGGGCCAGTCGCCACGGGACGCAAATCTGGTTCTCTCTGAAGGGAGACGGCCGCGGCCCCACCAGGCTCATGTGCCCGACCAATACGTTGATAAGCTGCGGCAGCTCATCAAGGTTCGTGGCCCGCAGCCAGCGACCCAGTCGAGTCACACGGGGGTCGTTGTGCATCTTGAACTGGGGACCGTCTACCTGAGATTGTGCGTAGAGCTGACGCTGCTGCAAGTGGGCGCCCTGAGCCATCGTGCGGAACTTCAAACATGGAAAGTCCTTGCCCCCTCGACGCTCCCGGCGATGAATAAAGAAGACTGGCCCCGACGAGTCAAGTTTGATCAACACCGCCAGGAACAGCATCAGCGGCGACAGTACTACGAGCGCCACGACCGATAAGGTCACATCCACGATTCGTTTCATGATGGCATGCACACGGCGGTGACGTGTCGCAAGAGAGGTACTCGCTGTGTGCAGCGGGACCGCACTGTCCTGGTCTCCGTCCGGTACATCCTCAGAGTAAGTCTCAGTGGCCGCCTCTGCCAGGGATTCATGTCCCGCTGTCATGCCGTGGCATGCGCCCGAGGCTACCCGATGGCGAATCAGCGCGTCCGAAGCCACATCCGTGCCCGGTAGCAGCACCGACTGGATGACCGTCGCACCATCCCGGATAATGCTGTCACGTCCAATCAACGAAGGCCCTACCACGACCGCCCCTTCTCCAATGACCACGTTGGCGTGAAGAACCAGAGGGCCGATCAAGTCAGCTTTCGGTGAGACCCGGCAGCCTGGGCCGATCGTTACCTCCGGTGCCGGCGCTTCGGGGCCGTTCCGGCGCTTCTCGCCTTCCATGTTCGCCAGCAGGGTTTCGTGTAGGCGCAGGAATCCACGCTGCCGCCCCAGATCTATCGCCACCGAATCCAATGGCAGATCGCGACTCAGAAGCCCGCGAGCCGTGAGCTGTACACGCAGCTCAGCCAGTGACTGAAACACGACATTCTTCATCGCGGATACGGGGACTAATGAGTAAGCAATCGCTGTGCGGGCCGCCTCGGGCCAATGCATGAGATTGTAGTATCGCCGAATACGCTTCACATGGCCGTTCGAGTCGTGCTCGATGAGCTCTCGCGTTGCCTCCGCATCCAGATGGACCACGTTGGTAACACCCTGATACTCACGAAACTGGCGGGCAATAATCGAAGAATCGTAGCCCGCCATAGGCCACAGGCGAGGATTCACAACAAGCAGGGTATCGGTGATTTCGCATGCGGCGCCAAGAGTATCCGCCATTGCCTCAGGGGCGACAACCCGGACTGCCCTCTCCCGATCATCGAAGTCTCGGCAATAAGCCTCCGTGGCCGTGAAGTGGGGCATGACCATCGTCTGGTCGAGTGATATATCCTGACCAGCCAGCATATGGAGCAGATGGTCGAGAACTGTACCCTCCCCCAGAGGCAGGCTCAGAAGGGAAACCGGCCGTGTCCGATGAAGCACGTACGGGACGTCGCTGTCGAGAATGACTGGAATAAGAGCCACAGGTCTCTGCCGATGCCTAATCAGCCCCCGGAAGTTCTTCTCACCGTGGGTTGACCCGCCCAATCACGACCCAATTAACCCCAGTTAACCCCACGACCCCGCGTGGTAAGGCCCGCCTTGTCTCTCGGCATGTCCTTCCATGCTCCAGGTTATGCCCGGTCACTCGACTGACTGTCTGAGGGCCCGGTGTCCTGAGGCGACGAAGCCGACGATTCTCCCAGGCGGGGAGCCTTGGGACCATAACCGTAGTAACCATAACGCTGCCGCCACTGCCAGGTGACCGGAGACTGCAAATACCCGTACCCGTACGAATACGGCCGCGATCCGTGCGAGCGTCCCCCGATGAACACCGTTCCTAGCAGCCGTCCGCCCGCCGCGCTGAGCTGTGCGTAGGCCTCCATCGCCTCGTTCCGCATGTCATGCGATGAACGCAAAACCATGATCGTACCATCTGCATAGCTGGCAAGAATTCGAGCATCTGCTACCGGCAGAAGCGGTGGGCTGTCCAGCAGTACGAAATCATAATCCTGTTTCCATCGCTCCACGCAGGACGCGAAAACGCCGTTTGCCAGCATCTCAGTCGTGAAGTCCTCCGGGATCTCGCCCGCGATCAGAATATCGAGGTTGGGCACCTCGCTTTTGATAATGGCTTCGTCGTCACGAGCGGCACCCGTCAAAATCGCTGCAAGCCCGTGCTTGGGAGACATGCTCAGTCGGCCGGCCAGTGTCGGGTGCCGCAAATCCGCCTCAATCAGCAGAATACGCTTGTTCAGCATGGCCAAGCTCCTTGCCAGGAGAACCGCCACGCTGCTCTTGCCTGTCCGCGGCACCGAACTCGTAATCAACACCGCCCGTTGATTCTCCTCATTCACCCGCTCAAGAAGCGCGGTCCGCACCATGCGGACGCTCTCCATCAGAGTCTGGCAAGATTCCGCCGCTCCATAGCCGTAGTAGGAGGAACTGCCCGTGCTCAGTGGCTGAGTGCCCCCAAGCTCTCTCGGGACCTTCACGGATGCCAGCGATGGCAGTACCCCGAGGAAAGGTGCCCGGTACACCTGCTGGATCTCGCCCGCGTCGTAGATCCGTTTGTCCAGCGACGTACGCACATAGCCCAGTGCCAACGATATCAACAGAGCTACCACACCGGTCATCAGCGTCAACTGCCGCCGGCGATCCTCGCTCGGCGATGAGGGGCGGAGCCCGGGCGAAGCCACCTGCACGCGAGCCGGAGCGTGCCGACCCTCAAAACCCAACGATTCCACACGCTTGCGCACCGCCTCGCTGAGAACACGCTTGTTGGCGATCTCCTCCTCATAGCGCGAGAGTTCCAGGCTGATGTCCGTGATGTCCGCAAGCTGTGCCCGCTGCAGGTTGATCTCGTCCTCAATCAAGCCGAGTTCCTGCTCGGTCTTCTGCGCGTACTCCTCAAGCATCAACCGCCGCTTGGCAATGTCGTTTGACTTGGATGTTCCCGACTCGCCACCTGATGCTTGCCATTCCCGCTCCAACTCCGATTCACGCTCCTCAAGCAAACGTTCCGCGATTCGTTTCATACCATCCAGCCGCATGATCCGAGGATGCTCCGGTCCGTACGAGAGTAGGTCCACCTCAATCTGGTTCTTGATGGACTCCAAATTGGCGGCTAGCTGCTTGTGCTCACCGTCCTCGGCGAAATGCAATGGCATCCCCGTGGGTGCCGAAGGCATAACCACACCGTCGCCTTGCCCGGTTACCGATGCCGGCTGGCTCGTGGCGCTTGCCAGCTTCTCCACTTCCCATCGCGAGAGATCGATGGTGCGCTGGAGCCGACGCTGTTCAGACTCCAGAACGCTCAAGTAACTGCGGAGCTGCGCCTGCAACGCCGTCGCGTCCATGACCCCCAGACGCTTGGCTAGGTTGTAACGGATTGCTGTCAGACCCTCGACCTGATGCAGGAGGTCCGCGTGCTCCTTCGTCAGCGTTTCCAGCATCCAACCTTCGTTCTCTCGTAACATCTCTTCAACATAGGTGCGGTGTTCATCTACAATCGCGTCAGCCAGCAATTTGGCGTCTTCCGGATTCTCCGTGGTCACCGTCACATCGATCAGTTCAGTTCCACCCCGAGCCCGAACCGAGGTCGCGAGGATCAGCCGGCTCAGAGCATTGCGACGCTCTCCAAAAAGATCCCGCCCCTCGTTCTGGTACCAGGCGGTGTCCTTGACCTGCTGACGATCCAACACGCGTTCGAGAATCTTAGGACTCCGCATGATCGCCATCTGCGTGTTGACGTAGGAGTTATAAAGGGGCAAAAAGCCGTTATTCTCCGTCCGGAATACCAGGTAGGATACAATGGGAGACACACGCATCACTGCCGTGGAGGAGTACTTGGGACGTTGCAGCACCCAAATCCACGGAGTAACCGACCCAGCAATCAACACGAAGGTCGTCAGCATGAGCCATTTGCTGCGCAGCATCCGTCGAACGGAAAACGCACCAAAACCGAAGCTCCCACCGCCTGCCCCAGAACCGCCCGGGTAGTAGTAACCCCGTCGATAGCCGCCGTATCCTTCTCCACCCTGGCCGTACATCCGCGCACCGTAGTAGGGCGATAGGCCTTGGGGGGGCGACAAATCCTGGCCGCCCGAAGAGTGTTGCACCGAAGAGCTTCCGGAGGTGCCACTGTCGGCGGAAGAGGCCAAGCCAGTCTGCCTTTTTGTCTCAGATGAATCGGGTGTGTGCCTGGAGTCCATCGCTACTTGCTCTCCACCGGTGCGGGGGCCCAACGGCCTGCGGCATCGGATCGAGGACCAACCACGGGGGCGAAGTCACCAACCACGGCAGACGCCAAGGGACGTGCTTTCACCGCGAGCGGAATCGACAGGCTGCGCGTTTCATCAGCCGTTCGCGCTGCCACGCTGGCTACCCGCTTGTTTGGACGGCCATTTCGGCTGCCGAAAAGCCGCCTTCGAAGGGACCAGTCTTCAGATACCACCACTTCCTCTGTCGCCCGACGACCGCGAGCCAAGTAAGCGTGGTCGGTCAACACCGAGTGGTCCACCACCGATCGGGCCCCGACGTGGCACCCACACCACAGGAACGATCGGCTGATGACCGCTTGCTCATCGATCTGACATCCCTCGCCAAGGGCCGTAGGCCCGGCAATCAGCACTCCCGAACCGACCCTGCAACCGGGACCGATCAGCACGGGGCCGACAAGACGCGCGGTTTCCGCCACCTCTGCTGATCGATGGATCCATGCCTCGCCTCGCTTGACGTAGGGGGCATCCCCGTCCCTGGATGTCGAGCTTGGATTCCAGGGTAACGACAAGCGGGAGGGCACGTAATCACGCACAAGCACAGGCTGAGCAGCGAGTCGTGCCACCGCCCACTTGTTCACCGCCAAGTAAGAGGGTATGCCCGTGACCCGGGCAATCTGGTTCCGAGGAATCGCGTGGGTCACCACCGCCTCACCGTGCGCATGCAGTCTTGGTATCAGGGCTTCTTTGATGTCCTGGTAGCCCGTCGCGGGGATGTACCCAAGAACCCTGCGAGAGAAAACGTAAATCCCCGTAGGCTCCAGAAGCCCCTCCTGGTGGTTCGAGGAGGGTAAGGACTCACTGGCAATGACAGTCAGCGCCGCGCCCGTTGCTTCATGCTCCCTTAGTGCGTCGTCCAGCGCCAGCCGGGGAATGATGGCCGCGTCCGCTACGATGTATGTATCCCAATCGCTTTGGCCGGCAGCATCCCGAACGCAACCCGCGGGGCCTCGAGGCATCACGTCTTCGTAGTAGTCCAGGGCCGTACCCCAGACCTCGCCGTTGCCCAGTGCTCGTCTGAGGGCAACGGTATCGCTGTTGGCGCAGATGCTTGCGGACGACACCCCCGCCTCCCGCAGCCATGTCAGCACATGAACCACCAGCGGCCGATCCGCAACAGGCAGGAGTGATCGCGGTGCAACCTGCTCCAGAACGCAGTTGCCCCACGAGTGCACGCCCGCCAGAACGATGCCTTTGATCCCCCCCGGCCGGAGCGCATCCCGTCTGTGGGGCCGCTCGCGAGGCACTGAAACCTGCTGGCGGTTATCCGAGACTGGTCGATCGCTTGGCAATCCGCTTCTCCCTGCGCGACAAGCGCTTCCACCTCGCTCACAAGTATCAGACACCATCGAACGAGAAGGGGTGTCCGAATACTGCTATGGCCTCGCGGTCAGACTTGTGGTTGAGGCAACACCGGTGGTTGCCCGCCTCCGCGACCTTACGCTCTATCATACCACCCCGGCGACGGGAAAACGCTTCGCGAGAATCATGACCCCACCAACACGCCGCACTTTCTCTGAGGACCAGGCAATCCGGCTTGCCGGGTTGCTCCCTTGTACCCCATCGAGACGGGCATCTGATCGGTTTGCACCCACCAAGTGGCCTGCGTCACCCCCGTTGCCCTACACAGTCTGACATCGAGGAGCGGGCTTGGTTCTTCAGCCCATGTTAATCCAAAGTCTCCCACGATGCCTGATCCTGACACCGTCCAAAATGCATGCTAGCAGGGATTTGCGACTGACTCCCTGCTACAGTCTACGCAATATTCGCTCGCGAGGCAACCCAACTGGTGCCAAAAATGCAAACGCGCCAGCGCGTCATTGCAGGTCGATCACAACTCGCGAGCTGAGAGCCCCCGTCCAGTCCGCTTGCCCGATGACTGTAGGAGCCGCACATTTCTGATGATAGGCTCGACTCACCCAGCCCAGAATAGGATGCTCGGAGCCTTGCACCACCGATACCGCCCAGACATCTGAGAAGGAAAGCGATAGGGTGTTGTGTTGCCAACGGGCGACGTATTGGCCGGTAGCGGGCGAAAAAACCGTGCAGCCTGGAGCTAGGTGAAAGCTGATGGTTGCCTGATGAGGCCCGTCCCCAGTCAGACTATCTTCAACGGTGATCCGCCGGATAGAACCGTCCAGCGAGATCGTGCGGCGGTGCATGACCCGCCCGGGCAGTCGGGCGTAGCCGTCGTGCTCCCCGGATACGGATCCACCGTTATCTACTGGATGCCACAATAGGCAGCGAGAAGATGCTCGCTTTCCCCACAGAAAGGGACCCAGCATCTCAGATTGATCCGCCCCGTCCACCACGATCGTGTTGTGGGCTTGTGTGCTGCGAAAGTAGTCCCGCCATTGCCCATGGCTGAAGTAGTCGTATGTGCCCGGATCTACCAGCAACTCCTTGCCGCGGCTCCGAACCGTGAAGCTGAGGGCGTCGGCGTGGCCGTGGGCGGCGATAGGGCCCAAGCCGAGATCCCCACAATCGAAGACCACGCTCAGATCGTCGCCATGCTGCCGGTTGCCCGACTGGAGTAGGTAGTAGCCCGAATCAGCACAGGCCCGAGACAGAATGTGCGGACAGATGCTGCCGGTATCCAAGTCTTCAAACCGGTCGAACGCTTGAGGTCCCAGAAGCCAGAAGGCGGGTTCGCTGAATCCGTTGGCGGAGAGCTTGAAATCAGGTCGCTTGAACAGCACGGCCCCAACCGCCATCAACTCCTGCGGCCTTGGGGCCCGATCACTCAGATCAAGAACGTAGCCATCGTCGCAATCCCCGAACTGCGGCAGTTCGTCGCCTCCCTCGCACAGGGTATGAAGGAAGTCGAACATCCGCTCCAGCCGATCCCAGAACGGTGACGGGAAATCCTCATTCATCTCCCGGGCTGCCAGGCCGGCAATCACAAAGAACTGCAATACAAACAGGTGATAACCGAAGGCTTGCTCTCTCGTACATCCATCTTCGTGGGTCTGGCTCAGAATCTCGCTAATCAATATACCGTGGCTTTTCTGGTGCTCTCGGCTAGCTTGATCGCTTCCTCGAAAGTAGCCGGTGGCGAGGAATACGCCCGCCGCTTCCCCGATCAAGTGATTGTTTGCGGACGAGAACCTCGAGTAGTTACGCGAAATCTCGCGGACGTGAAGCTCGACGACGGGCAGGAGCTTCCGCCAGAAGGCCGGCGAGATCAGGCCGCTGCCACGAATCAGCTCAAGGCCCCACACCCAGTTGATGAGGCGAATGCTGAGTTCCAGCGGACTGCGCCACTGCATCCCCAGGCCAAAGGGACACTGTGTCAGCCAGTCTTCAATCTGTGCGACGGCAGTCGCGGCATAGCGCGAACGCCCGGTAAGGCGGTAGGCCCGTCCAAGAGCCGTCACATGTTGAAAACGGCTGAGTTCCCACGCGAATTTGCAGTCGCCACATACCGCATAATCGCGGTAATCGAGGTCGCTCGCAAAGAGGAGCGGGATTTGCTTGCCCGCCTTGTACTCACGATTCCAGTCAATCTGCTTGCCGAGGAAATGATCCTCAAGATCGAAAAGGGTGATTCTGTTCTCGCAAATCCGATCTGCTCGAGCAACGAGGCGAGCTCGCCACTGTTCCCCCAGCGATCCCAGGGCTGCCAGGTTATCCTGCCCGGGCAGATGCGGACTTACGGCGGCAGGGTGGACCTGCGGGGCATTGTTGCCAGACAGCAGGTCGACCCGCTTCGCCCATGCTTCGCGTGTGCCCCGAAGGCAACGATCGCACGCGGACCGGGCTTTCACGCGTAATCGCCAGGCAACCTCGCTTGGCGACATCGCCAAGAGTCTTCTTCGGTACCAGCTAAGCGACTGCATGAACGCGTGTTATGTGACGTCAGGCCGGATGTGCCGGGGGTGTTCGCGGAGACAAGAGGTCGTCTTGCTTTGCGCAAACTCCGTCCCCGTGAGCCGCGAGCTTCTCAGCCCGCAACCCATTGCACAAACGGAAGTTAAAGACTGACCACCAAGCGCCGCGACGGGTCTTCGCCCAGATGGGCTGTTCCGTCTTGTGGCGGTACTGTCATTTTCGGACGGGCTGACTGCCCTCTGCTCCGCGCGATTGGCGACCTGCGGTCAACTGCCTGCCACCGTGCGTTGGCAATTCAACGCGCCAAGGTCTGAATCGGCAATTATACTCCACCTCTGAGCTTGAAGTAAACATGTTGCGAGCAAGGGCGGCATCCAAGCGTTTGCACGAAGACGTATGCCGGACGTGTGATATGTAGCAGTCAACGAGGCAGAATGCGCCGGGCATTCGTCGCGACACAGGCGTACCACAGAAGCGACCAGGCCACTGTGGAATGCAGGGACCAAGTCGCGTATCATCTTTGTGTACCTGCATGCTGTTCATCTTGTGGAGGTCATGAACCTCATGCTTTGAGGAGTTCTGGGGATTGCTGGCGTCTCCCGCGCTCCAGCGGATGTGCTGCTTCAGGAAGACATGGTCTACAGCACCGTCGTACGAGGGGTGAGGGGTGTCTGTGCGTTACTGGCTGTACCTAGTTCTGGGCATTGTGCTACACCTACACAGTGCAGCCTTGGCTGGCCGAAGCACTTTCACGGATTCCATCAATGGCTGGACACTGGATGGCGTAGGTGTCCTTGTCCACGAGCCCGCCGGCGGGCAACCGGGCGGGCGGCTTCGGTTCGATGATGGCTCGGATGAGCCGGCTGAAGACCCCGACGAGGGCTGGATCGTCGCACCAGCCAGCTTCCTGGGCGATTGGTCCAGCCTTGACGGATCGGGCTCCATCTCTTGGCAGCAGATTATTCTGGATCCCGGCGAGGGAGCCATTCCTCTCGCCGCGAAAGTCACTTTCTCCGGCCCCGCTGGTTCGGCAGTGTCCACATCACTGGGTTATCTGGACTTGAACTGGCAGAAGTTTACTGTGCCTATACAGCCCTCGGCATGGCAAGTGACGGGATCGTGGGTCGGGCTGCTGGCTTGTGTGACGGATTTCCGCATTCGGATCGAAGGTGCGGCGAACACGGCTGGTGTGAGTCTGGACAGTTGTGCGATTGACAATGTGGTTGTCGCCTCTCCCGGGGAGGTGATTCATGTGAACCACGCCGCAACCGGAGCCAACACCGGGAAGACTTGGCCGGATGCCTTTCGCTCCCTTCATGACGGCTTGACGGTTGCCCAACCCGGCGACACGGTGTGGGTGGCGACGGGGCGGTACCTTCCGACCATCGCCGGGGGTGATCGAGGGATCTCGTTTGTGCTTCCATCTGGGGTTCGGTTGTACGGTGGCTTTGCCGGCACGGAGAATGCGGCATTTGATCTGAATGACCGGGATCTGATCGCCAATGAGTCTACGCTGAGTGGAGATTTGAATGCGGACGATGGCCCCGGTTTTGCGGGTTTCACGGACAACTCCTACCATGTCGTCGCAGCAATCGACAACGCAGCAGACAGCGTTCTTGATGGGTTCACCATCAGCGGGGGAAACGCCGACGGAAGTGGAACGGACGGGCGGGGCGGCGGTCTTCTGCTCCATAACAGCAACTGCACGATTCAGCGTTGCCGATTGGTGGACAACTGGGGCAGTAACGGTGGGGCCATCTCGGCGTGGGGGCAGAGCAACGCAGCTATTACAGGATGTGTGTTCCTGCGCAACAGTGCGTTGCTCGGCGCTGGGGTGTACTGCAGCAGCAGTAACCCAGTGCTGCATCAGTGCATCCTGGCCGGCAACACGGCGGACAGCGGCGCAGGCGTTTATGCCGACCAGAGCGCCCCGACTTTCGTTAACTGCATCATCAGCGGGAATCATGCGACCCAAGATGGGGGTGGCATCCGCAATTTCAACGTTTCTTCGCCGCAAATCATCAACTCCACGCTGAGTGCAAACACGGCGCAGAGCAAGGGAGGGGGATTGGCAAGCCGACTCGGTTGTTACCCGCAGATCCGCAATTCGATTGTGTGGGGCAACACGGTTAACGGTTCGGCCACTCAGGCCGCGCAGCTTCAGCAGGAGATGAGCAGTAGTCACACTGTCACCAATTCCTGCATCCAGGGAAGTTGGACTGGGACGGGCAACATTGCGGTGAATCCGCAGTTTCGGGATCCAGACGGTCCGGATGACGTGGCCGGGACTGAGGATGACGATTTACGGCTCACTGCTGGCTCACCGGCGATCGATGCTGGAGATAACACCTTCGTTCCCTCCGGAGTAGCTGACGATGTTGCCAGACGAGCACGATTCATCGACGACCCGACCGTGGTGGATAGCGGCAGTGGAACACCGCCCGTCGTGGACATGGGAGCGCACGAATACGTGCCTGTGTTCATATTGGGAAGTACCCCGATCTTGGTTCCCGAAGGTGACGCAACGGAGCTGACGATCGCACTGAGTGAAGATCCCCAACAGGCGGTTGAGATCACGGTAAGCCAAGTAGGGGGTGATTCCGATATCGCCGTCGTGTCCGGCAGTGTGCTGCTTTTCAGTTCCTCCAACTGGTGGATTGCACAGACGGTAACGCTTGCCGCTTCGCACGATGCCGATTTCTCCAACGGTGTGGCGTGGATCGAAATCCATAGCGACACTGTGGGGACGATGGTCGCAGCCGCTACCGAAGTGGATGTGGATCCGCCGCCATCGCGACTGTACGTTGATCGAAACGCGACGGGTACGAACGATGGAACAAGCTGGACGAACGCGTTCCGGGAACTGCGTGATGCGCTAGCTGCTCTGGCATCTCTGGGGAATCCGGCGACCGAGATCTGGGTGGCACAGGGTATCTACACGCCTGTACCGGTGGGGGGCAGCCGTACGGGGAGTTTCCGCCTGTCGAGTGGTCTGGAGTTGTACGGCGGATTTGCAGGCCTGCTCTCCGTGACTTATCCGGGAGGAGAGACGGAGCGGGAGCAGCGTAATCCGTTGAGCAATCCCACGGTGCTGAGTGGAGACGTACTCGCGAACGATGGCCCCAATTGGGCAAATATCAGCGACAACAGCTACCACGTGATGGACTGCAGCGAGGCCGACTCCACAGCGGTGCTCGATGGTTTCGTGATTCAGGGCGGCAATGCCAATGGCGCTTCGTCATTCAGTTTTGGCGGGGGGCTCTTTGGCCTCGCGTGCAGTCCGATTGTCAGGCAATGCAGTCTCATTCAGAACCGGGCCGCATGGGGGGGCGGCGCGTATTTCGGCAATGCCAGTAGTCCATTACTCAGCTGGTGTCGTTTTCTCGGAAACCTTGCGTATAACGGCCGGGGAGGTGGGTTCTACGCGCAGACCGACGGCTTTCCGGTTTTAGCCAATTGTCTTTTCTCGGCAAACTCGGCAAGCCGCGAAGGCGGAGGCATTCACTGCCGAACAAGGACCGACATGTCTTTGTACAATTGTACACTGACTGCCAACTCGGCCGCCAGTCTGAGCGGGGGCATCTATGCCGAGAGTCCCGTGCGCATCTGGAACTCGGTTCTCTGGGGCAACTCGCTTGGGACACTGGTCAATCAAGCGACTCAGCTTTATCGCACAACGACCTACCAGGTCAACTACTCCTGCATTCAGGGATGGACTGGTAGCCTTGGTGGCGCCGGCAATATCGGGGATGACCCGCGTTTTGGGAACCCGGTCGGAGCGGATGGCGTGGGAGGCACGTGGGATGATGATACGAGGCTAGGGCCCGGGTCGCCTTGTATTGACGCTGGTCGGAACAACGACGTGCCTGCCTGGCTGACCACGGACTTGGCGGGCAATCCTCGCTTCAGGGACGATCCCAGTGTGCTGGACACGGGCGACGGAATCTCTCCCATTGTGGATATCGGAGTGTATGAGGCACCACCAAGACAGGGGGTACTCGTAACGAGCGACCCGGTATATGTTCGGGAGGGGGATGAGGCGACCTTGGGGGTTGCGTTGTCGGAGGATCCGGGTGGTGCTGTTGAAGTCGCCGTGGCCGTGGACTCCGGGGATCCGGACATTTCGATTGTATCGCCAAGCAGTCTGTTCTTCGATTCGCAGAACTGGGCAACTCCACAGACAGTCACGCTGGCGGCTGATCTGGATATCGGTTTCGCTTGCGGAACGACGATCCTCAAGATCACCTCGGACGCCACCTGGCCGAGAGAGGTTCTCGCTATCGAAGTAGACAGCGACCCGTTTCCCGCCGTCGTGTACGTGGATGGTCAAGCAGTGGGCAGCGCGACTGGTCTGAGTTGGACGGATGCGTTCGTTCGGCCACAGGACGCGGTGGCGGCGGTCTTGTCTCGGGGGGACCGTCCGTCTGGATCGGCCGTCGCTCAGGTGTGGGTGGCTCAGGGGCTCTATTGCCCGGCAGGGCCGGGCGGGGATCGGACGGCCAGCTTCGCGCTTCACAGCAACATTGCTCTTTTCGGTGGCTTTGCAGGGCTGTCGTCCGTCCTGTACCCTGGTGGCGAAACCGAGCTAGGCCAAAGGGATCCGGCCGCCAATGTCACGATTCTGAGCGGCGATTTGAACGGCGACGATGGACCGAACTTCGCCAACAACGCCGAGAACAGCCACCACGTGGTTGACGCCGGCGAGGCCAATGCCACAGCCGTCCTGGACGGATTCCGGGTCACCGGGGGCAACGCGAACGGCGAGTCTCTTGCCGGGCATCATCGTGGTGGTGGTTTGTATACCGTTACAGGCAGTCCCACTATCCGGAATTGCACCTTCAGCCGCAACGTGGCGGTGAATGCAGGAGGTGCCGTGGCGATGCTGAGTGTGTGTACGCCGGTATTCGACAGGTGTGCATTCGGTCGGAACCAGTCGATGTATGGTGGCGCTGTCTACCTTTACCGAGGGAATCCGGTGTTTGCGAATTGCCTGCTGTGGGGAAACTTCGCAACACTGGACGGCGGTGCCCTGTACATGAGCCACAGCAATACGGTCCTGACGATGTTCAACTGCACGATTGCCTCCAATTCCTGCAATGGCAATGGCGGCGGCTTTCGTGTGGTGAATACACCTGTCATAACACTGGCAAACAGCATTGTGTGGGGCAATGATACTGGTGGTGCGGCCAACGAAGACACGCAACTCAGCCTGCAAACCTACACCAGCGCCAACTACCATCTCGATTACTGCTGTGTTCAAGGATGGACCGGGGGGCTTGGGGGGGGCGGCAATAGCGGATTGGATCCACTTTTTGAAGATATCGTCGGTGTTGACGGTACGGCCGGCACGGAGGATGACGATTTGACCTTGGCTCCCGGTTCGCCCTGCATCGATGCCGGACGCAATAGCAGCGTAGCGGTGTGGGCCGTTGACGATCTGGCAGGTAACCCCCGATTTCAGGAGGATCCCAGTGTTCCTGATGCAGGCAGCGGTACGTCACCGATTGTGGATATCGGGGCGTACGAGATGCCGCTGCGTCAAGGCGCGGTCGTCATAGGCGATCCCGTGCAAGTGCCCGAGGGGGAGACTGCCGGCTTCACGGTCGCCTTGGCTATGGATCCGGGACAGCCGCATACCGTGGCCATCGCTTGCCACGATGGCGACCCGGATATCAGCGTCCAGTCTGGAGGACAGCTCACCTTTGACTCCAGCAACTGGTGGATTCCCCAAACGGTCACGTTGTCCGCAGCGGCAGATCATCCGGATTGGGCCAACGGCCGAACCGTGTTCCGTATCACATCGGATGCGATCTGGACGCGTGAGGTGGTCGCTTGGGAGGTCGATCGGGATTCCGTCCCTGTACGCGTATACGTTGACCAGAGTGCGGCGGGGGGGCAGAACACGGGAACAAGCTGGGTGGACGCGTTCATCGAGTTGAGGGACGCCCTTGAAGCCGTGACGAGGCGACCGGGTCCACAGGAGATCTGGGTCGCGAAGGGAGCGTATCGGCCCGCTCCCTTCGGAGGCAGCCGTTTTGCGTCGTTCGCCTTGATTGACGGGGTGGCATTCTACGGTGGTTTCGGCGGGGTGAACTCACTCGACTATCCCGGCGGAGAATCGGATCTGCAGCAGCGGCGGCCGCGGAAGAACGTCACCATTCTGACCGGCGACCTGGCGGGAGACGATATTGGTGGTCTGGATGATCCGAGTAGAGCTGACAACAGTTATCACGTGATCACGGCGCGATCCGTAGGCCTTGCCGCCGTATTGGACGGCTTCAGAATCTCCGGCGGCAACGCCACCGCAACGAACTACCCGACGAGGGGCGGTGGGTTGGACCTCTATCAGGCCAGCCCGACGATTCGCGACTGCCGAGTTGTCGGCAACCAAGCCTCCTACGGCGGGGGCATGTGCATCGCCCTCAACTCGCATCCTGAGCTTATCCATTGCCGGTTTCTGCAGAACCGGGCCACCACGGGGGGCGGGGGACTGTCCCTCGGCAACACCTGCCATCCTACCTTGCTGAACTGCCTGTTCATGGGCAATGCCTCCCTTGACGGCGGGGGAGTTCGCAACTACTACCGGAGCAATCCCACGTTCATCAACTGCGTCTTCAGCGGTAACACGGCTACTCGCTACGGTGGAGGACTCTACAGCACGACCAGCAGTCGGCCAACGCTTGTCAACAACACGCTGGCGGCCAACTACGCGCCGACAGGAGGAGGGATCGCTAACCGCACGACAACGGGTTTGACCTTGGCGAACTGCGTTCTATGGGGCAATGAGAACACGGATGGGAGCGGACAATCAGCGCAGTTGTTCGAGGAGTCCGTGGCCAGCCCGGCGGCCATTGATCACACGTGCATTCAGGGATGGACGGGTTCTTACGGCGGTATCGGCAATATCTCGATTCCCCCGTTGTTTGTCAGCGTGGCGGGGCCGGACGGTCTCGTCGGGACAGAGGACGATAATCTGCGTCTGGACGACGGTTCGCCCTGTATTGATGCGGGCAACACCGCACAAGTGCCCACGGATGTGACCACCGACGCGGATGGCAACCTGCGGGTCACTCTTGACGCGGTTGACATGGGGGCATACGAATACAGCCTCGAAGGTGCAGTACGGCTCTTGCAGGCGTTCTCGCGGAGAACCCACGGCGCGGCGGGGACCTTTGAGATCGACCTTGTTCACCCCGTGTCAGGGCAGACACGCCCCGTCGAGCCGCGGCAGGGCGGCCCGACACAAATCGTCGTGACCTTCAGCAGGCCCGTGTTTGCCGCGGGTGATCTCGACCTGAGCGACGTGGTGCTTACCGCCAGCAGCGGAAGTGCCGGCGTCGTCACCAACCTGTCTGTCAACGACAATAATCTCGTAATGGACCTTGCCGACACGACGGACGGAACGGCGGTGAGGGTGGGTTTTCCGGGTATCCAGGACAGTACCGGGAATGTGGTCGAGAACACGCTCTGTTTCAACGTGTTGGCGGGCGACGCGGATGGCAACTCGGCGGTGAATATCTTCGACCTTGTGGTGATCCGTAACGCGCTGAATGGGCCGGTCAATGCCGAGTGTTATCGCCGGGACGTGACCGCGGACGGCGCGGTCAATATCTTCGATCTGGTCATGACCCGCAATAACCTGAACACGCTTGTGGCCAGCCCCTGCCCATGACGAAATACCGGACCGATTTCTCCCCTCCCGCGGGCACAAAAAACTCTTGCAGTGCGGTTATGGGACTCTAGGCGCAAAATCAGAATAAGGCTGGGTTCCGAGCTTGCCGATGGTGATGTCAGAAGGGAACGCTTGCGCGTGCTCTTCGTGGCTTGGCTGTATCCATGCGGTGCGGCTACCTCGGCTGCTGAGGCAGGGGGGATTCTTCACCGGAGCGCCGGAGAAGAAGGGCCCGTCACCGCAAAGGGCTTCAGATCCGCTCGGTGCAGCAGAGCATAAGGCAAACCGTGCTGATTGGTCGGGGGTAGCCGGCATGCCGTTGCCGCCAAAAAGTCAGGATACACAGCGCACGATCGCCAGAAGGTCGCGGGGAGGTTGTGTGACGCGCGACTCAATCAGACGTTGGACGATCCGGGGAATGCTACTAGCCTTATTGGCTGTCGGCTGGTGGGTCGCACAATGGCGGGCGCAGATCCTTGATAAGGAGCAGCGTGGGGATCTGCTCAGACAGGCCATAGCCATCGCCCGGACAATCAACCCCGACGGCATCAAGACTCTCTCTTTCACCGCGGCCGACTTGAAGAAGCCGGAGTTCCACCGGTTGCGCAGGCAGATGATCGCGTACGGTCAGACCATGGAAGTCCGCGGCATCTACACCATGGCCGAGCGCGACGGTGCGATTGTCTTCGGACCGGAGAATTACGCGGAGGACGATCCGCAGGCGAGTTCCCCGGGAACGGAGTATGAGGAACCGTCGGCTATCGATTGGGCCGTGCTTCGCGCCGGTAAGCCGGGCACAATCGGGCCTCAGACGGATGAGTACGGGACCTTCATCTCGGCTGTGGCTCCCGTTTTCGATCCCCGCACCGGTCAGGTTCTGATGGCGGTGGGCCTCGATATCGAAGCCGGCCACTGGCGGACGATGATTCATCGCGAGCGACTGGCTGTCGGCTTGGTCGTGTTGGCTTTGGCTGTCATACTGGCGTGCGGAGGGCGCGTTCTCCGATATCGCGACGCCTTGCCTCTGGAAAACCAGACCTGGCTGCGGTTTGGCGAGTGCTATTTGGTTGCCGGCCTTGGTCTCGCGCTCACGGTGATTGTGGCCAAGACACTCGCTGATGCTGAGGAGCACTCCCGCCGCGAGGTGTTCCTGCATCTGGCGGAGTCGCAGGCCGGACGTGTCGCGGAAGCTTTCCGTGATCTGCGCGACAACCAGCTTGACGGGCTCGTTCGCTTCTTCGCGAGTTCCGAGGAGGTGGACGCCGAAGAGTTTCGACTTTACACAAAAGCACACACCAAGTTGCGTGAAGTCTATGGGATTGGGTGGGCTCCGCGTGTCAGTGCCGCGGCAAAAAGCGTGTTTGAAGAGCAGGTGCGAAAGCGGGAGAGCAAGGCTTTCACTGTGTTTGAGAAAGACTCGCAGGGACGCAATCGCCCGGCGGGTGCCCGCGATGAGTACTTTCCGCTCCTGTACATTGAGCCGCTGGAGGAGAACCCGGGAGCAATCGGTTTTGACTTGATTTCGGAATCCACTCGCAAGGCCGCGATTGAAGAAGCCACCCGGACTGGAATGATCACCGCAACCGACCTCGTGGAAACGGCTCACGGTCGGGGTTTGGTGGTCATGGTCTATGCTCCGAATGGTACTGCCGTGCGGCGAGGGGTCATGACGCGCGGAGTTTAACCGCTCGCGCAGGCCGCACTGCTGGTGTTGAGCCTCGCGTTCGCGTATGATTTCGGCTTAGGCCGGAATCGCCTTGTGTT
>JAAYDF010000109.1 GCA_012729395.1 Phycisphaerae bacterium | reverse complement strand
TGCCCAGGGTGTAAGCACTGATATGCTGGCAGGACCGGTTACACTGCGATGAACGCTTGGTCGCTTGCCTCAGGGCGTGCGTACGCAGGAGGCGGCTGGATCAGGGCGTGCGTACACAGGAGGCGGCGGATCAGGCCGTGCGTGCCTGCCCTTGGCTGGGCGTGGCGATGGCGGAAGCCGGGAAGTTTTTGCCGTGGCTCTGTAACCTCTGACCGGGGTTGAACTGGGTTGGGCAGACTCCTCGCAACAACACCAGCGGTGTTGAATAACCTAGCCCAGGGTCGCGCAGCGCACCCTGGGGAATGCGACCGGCCACGATGCGCCAAACCCTGCAAGGGTTTCATTGCCTGGGCCGTGCCCGTACTTCGCCGGAGAGCGATGCAACCCTTCCAGGGTTGGCATGCCATGCCGGGCATAGCTTCCCGGGGTGCGATCTGGAACCGCGTTGCGGTTCTACGTATGTGGCAGAGCTTCGGGACATGGCCTGCTGGGCCCGGGCAGCGGTTGCCGAAATCGGGATCTCGTGTTTATCTTGCTTGAGTTGCTGTCTTGTTGTCAGGAGGACACACATGGAACCACGGACGACCCACAGACGGGTACGCTGGACGCACATTCTGGGCATCATCCTGCTGCTCAACGGCATGAGCGCCGCGGCCACGCTGCCCATCGAACGCCAGTTCCCCGCACCGGACGAGATCTCCGACGGCATGGCCTTTGTCGGATCGGACCTCTGGGTCTGGGGCGTGGATCTGCCTCATACGTTCTATGTCCTTGACCCGGAAAACGGAGCGGTCAAGGCCAGCCACCCATCGCCTGCGGCCGGGGGAAGCACCGGCCTCACCTATGACGGCAGTTCCGTTTGGGCTGTGCCAGTATGGGGTGTACCGTCAGATGGTTCGTATCCTCAGTTGATGGCCAAGATTAGCCCCGTCGATGGCTCTGTGATCAGCTACTACGACCTTCCCGTCGGCAACTTCACTGGAATCACGTATGACGGCCAGTATCTTTGGGTGTGCGGGGAGGGCGATGACCACAGCCGAATCCTCGCTCTCGACTTGGATACCATGCAGCCGGTGCGTGAGTTGACCCTCCCGCTGGGGTTCCTGGGTGACCTCGCATGGGACGGGTTGAATCTCTGGATGGCAGCCGCGGATTGGCTGGGGCCGGACATCGGTTGGCAGGAGTACATTGTGCAGATCGACCCGTTGACGGGGAGCATTCTCGGCACCTTTAACGCACCGGGCCAAGCGGTAGTGGGGTTAGCTTGGGACAACGGGCTACTCTACGTCTCCGATCCGGCGCTCGACACGATCTATGTCCTACGAGTGCCTGAACCTATTACATTCATCTATGTAGTTCTTTGCGGGCTAATCATGGCGCAACCACAATGCCGTGGTCGCATTTTCTGAGAACCTGCTTCATTATAGGGACGACACCAATGCCCAAGTTGCAGAGTCTGCTACCCTTGACGATCATCCTCACGCTTTCACTCGACGCCAACGGCGCAGAGATTGCTATCAAGAAGCGTTACTTGGGTCAGGACACCATCCTGCCCAGCGATGTCCGCGGTCTTCGAGCCATGGCCCTGCGCTACCCTCGCCCGGGTCCACCATCAATTGGCTTCTGAACCCTTTCATCCCCTCCTTCCCGACTCCCCCTCACCGGAGCCGAAGGAGCCAGCCTGGCCGCATGAGCGGCACATGCTCAGATGTCGGGGCTCTGAAGAATAGCGACAGAACACCAGTTGTTGAAGCCGACACCGGTTCCACCTTCCGGTTCGGGCTCAGAGCTCCATGTACCAACGCACTCTTACGGCTGGTTATACCCTCAAGGCCGATTCCTGTCCGGAGAGGTTTCTTCGACGGCCAGGATCAGCGACAAGCAGCCACAGCCCAGGATCGCAGCGCAGCCGAGCTCTCTCGCAACCGCAAATGAGTTGGCGGCTTACTGTGCTGCCGGTTCAGTGTAGAGCACCTGGAACAGGCCGAAATCGGTCTGATCCACATCGTTGTCATTATCGAAATCGACAATAGCGCAGTCCGCGGTCCGTGCAATACTCGCACCGGATCGGCACAGCTCGAAGGCATCGCAGTCCAGGACGTCGACGCTGCCATCATCGTTGATGTCACCTACCGGCCCGTAGGTGAAGCCGTTGGCTCGCACCGCCGCACCATGCATGATCGAATCGACCCGCACGTCACCAGTCCCGCCGGCTGTTGCTTTGCCCGCAATCACCACGATTTGGGTGGGCGTGGCACTGACGATTTGAGCCACCGGCACTCCACAGAGAGTAACGCCTCGCAAGTCAGAAAGTGAATCGCACATGCTCGTGCCGCGGATCGTGACCTGATACCCACCGTACCAAATGCCATGGGATGGCCCTCGCGGAGTGGACAGGTTGAACCGGATCGAATCCAGGTTCATTGGCTCGTACCCCCAGTAGGCGATGTGCAGATACTTCCCCGCCGTCCCCGAAACACCACCAAGCGTCCAATCACGCCAGGTGGTATATGAGCCGGTGCCTTTCATCAGGGTTTGCCCGCCGGAGTTTGTCACCAGCGGCGTGGACTGAGTCTGAACACTCACCCAATAGGCGCTTCGCCAATCGGTGGGCGTGGCAATTCGGAAGGTGACCGAGACGAAATCGATCGGCACTGGCACGGTTACACCATGGCCCGGGGAACTCATACCAGTCATGTACCCCAAGCCGGTGTACCCGGCATAACTGCTGGCGATCGACGCGGAGCCAAAGCGATTGGAGTTCGCGGGATCTCCCATGTCCAGGGTTTCTCCCGGTTCCAGGGTCTCGATTATCCCCGACGGCTCGTAGCTGAAGCCATTGAGCAGCGTGCGCAAACCGGCCGTGGCGGATTGCACCGCGATGTCGGTTGGGCCGGCCGTGGTACCCGCGGGGGTCACGATCGTAACCGTACCGGCCCCCTGGCTGACGATCTGGGCAGCGGCGGTCCCCACCCAAACCGCGCTGATGTCCGTACCGCCTCCCATGCTTGGCGAGCAGTTGGTCAACTCCACCGTCGTGCCGCCACCAAGCGGGCCGCCGGCCGGAGTCACCGTCGCGGTGAACGGCGTGATGAACCTGGCGACCAAGTGCCTGTCCCCAGTCAGTGTGAACGTGTAGCTGGCACTGGTGGACACCACCGCGCCATTCTCGGTCCAACTGGCGAACTGGGCACTGCCTATGGCCGTCGCGGTCACGGTCACCGAACTGCTCTGGTTGAAAACGCCCCCGCCGCTGACCGTACCCAACGTTTCCGAGTTGCTTGTCGCATCAACCCAGTAGGTTCCGTAGGTCGCCTCGTATGCCCCCAGATCCACGATCGGGGCGGTGCCGTTGCCCGTGTCGGGTATCGAGGCCACCTCGCGTTTGCGCGGTTTCCCATCCATGTCGTAATCCGACAAGACTGGGCTGGCGACCAGGTTATTTCCGGCGTCAATGGCGGGGGAAGTGGCCTGCAAGTGCAGATCGCCGGTCGCGGCGGACACGAACAACGGATCGCTGTTGATAACGTGATCGCAGCCCCCCGGGCAGGTATTCGACAGAATACTGTAGCTCACGTTGTAGCTGCCGCCGCCAAAACCTTCCGAGTTGTTGTTCCAGATGATGCTGTTGCGGATGGTCAGCGAATAAAGGGAGAAGTCCACGTTGTTGGGAGTGGTATTGTTGGTAATCGTGCAATTGGTCATGGTCGCTCGGCCGGGATACTGCTGGCGGAGCACGGAACACCAGCCGGTGGCCTGATTGTCCCGGATTATCGCATTATCCAGGTATAATTCGCCGGAGAACTGCCATATTGCGCCGCCTTCATTGGCCTGGTTACCGATGAAGCTGCAATTGAGCAGGGTGCCCGCCGATCCGCTGCCGCCATATTCGTAGTAAAACCCGCCGCCCATGTCACCTGAGGTATTACCCTGAAACAGCACCTGCCAGTAATTGCCGGGTGCGCCGCCGGAGGCGCCGCTGTATCCGCCGCCTCTCTGGCCGGTGCTGTTATTAATGAATTGCACATTGCGTAGCGTGGAAAATCCCGCGTCCCACATCCCGCCGCCGTACTCTCCGGAGGAGTTGCCTTCAAATCGCACGTTATCCAGCGTGCTCCCGTCGGTTGACAATCCGCCACCGTCATGCCTGGCGGTGTTGTTCACGAATTGCACGTCGGTCAATGTGGCGTTCCCGAACAGGCCGCCTCCGCTGACCGCCGCGGTACCACTCTGACCAGTCGGGTCGCAGGCATCGTTGTTCTGGAACAGCACTCGGGTGAAAGGCACACTCGTGCTGCGCAGGTGCACTGCCCCACCCTGGCAACCGGCATTGCCGATGAAACTGCAGTCGGTTACCGAGCCGCTGCCCTCCCAGTAGTAAATCGCCCCGCCGGGATTCACTACACCCCGATTCCCACGCATGACCACGTTTTTCAAGACCGTGTGGGCTCCGGCGGTGAGAATACCAGAGCCGCACTGGGCCGGAAGACACCGACCATCCGTGCTATCTTCCAGGCCCGCGGTGATGGTGAAACCGTCAATGACCGCCCCGGCATCCCCACCCCAGACCGTGACCACGTTGTAACTGTTGTCCTGGCCGACAATCTGTTCCCAGTCCAGCACCACCCCGTTGGCGTCGGTGGTATCGTTACCGGCCAGGTCGCCGCTGAGTACCGTAGGGTATGCGGCGATGTTTCGCTGAGCGAGGTTGGTTTCCGTGCCGACAAAACTGCCGTACATGGAGACACGCTTGTGCTCGATCAGGAACGAAGCTACGCGATCGGTTCCGGTGGTGGGTTTGTATACCCCGTGAGCCACCCAAAGCACGTCATCATTCTCCGCCGCGATCAGGGCAGCTCGCAAATCGGTGTAGGCGTTCTGCCAGGAAGTGCCGTCGTTGGCCCCGCTGGCGGTTTGGTTCACGTAAATGAGTTTCGCATCCGCCTCCAACGCGACCGCAACAGTTACCAACACGGCGCAAACCACGGGCTTCACTAGAATACGCAACATACGAGAACCTCCCAATCCAGGAACTATTCAGTGGGAACCTGAGACGTTCGAAGAGCAGAACTGCTGGCTGTCTTCCCCACTCACTTCTGCCAAACGGGCAATCCAAACGCGGAAAACCCGGGCAATCTTACTATCCAAACCCCCCGGTCTGTGATCTTCTTCTGATCGGGCATTTGACTCCGCGAGAGCCGGCGGCGCGGCCCCGGAGTTGGGGGGGGCGGGGGTCGCATAGCGAATCTTGAGACCCGCCCTCAGCGTCGCTTTCCACCATCGGTTCGCCCGCGTGTCGCCCATTTCGCGGAGTCATCCTAGCCCGTTGGGTCTCTGAGGACCGTCCTCAGCACATAGGCATACATTATACCTTAATCTCGGTCTCAATGAAACCGAAATCTTCTGATGGGCAATTTAATCCCCCGAGGGCCGGCGGTGTGGCCCCGGGGTGGGAGGTCTGGGGGGCGGGGGTTGTTTGGGAACCCATTCCGGCCCTCCAGGGTGCCCGTCCCCACCGGCGGCCAGGCACTTTTGCCCATTTCGCGGGGTCACCCCGACTCGCCGAGCGTCCGTGGACCGTTCACAGACAACAGGTACGCAGGATACCCCCCTGGTCCCGGCCTGTTCAAGACCGAAGTGGAGATTACTCTGCCTTCTGGGGTTATGACAGAATCGGCGGGGACAGAACAAGGTGTCAGAAGCCCTAAGCTTGACTCGTGTATCTTCTTCGGCCGTCCGACGGGTCGAAGCGTGCTTTCCAGGCCGAGTGTCGTGGCGGTCCGACGCGTCCCTGGCTCATCCCCGTAAGGCCGGCCTCGGCGAATGCAGGCCCGCAAACAGACAAGAAAGCGGTCGGGAGTCTTTGTGACTTTTCGAGCAGCGACGCCCGGCCCACCGCCCGGCTCAAAACGCGATACGTCCGTCCGCCATCCAGCGTCGTCCCGGCATCTCCACAACCTAGCACGCCTCCCCCTTGCCGTCAATGCGTCTCCCAACCCCTTTGACACACCAGACAGCCCGGCCCGCGCCGCCCGCCGCGGTCCTCAACGACCTCCGCGGTTCAACTGGCATGGTTCCGCGGCGGAGGTCACGGCGGGAGGTTCCGGCCGGGGAGGACAGAAGAGCCCGTCCACAGACGCCAAGCACGTGCCGCTTGGCGGCCGCCCTTGTCCCACCGCATCGGGCGATCGCCGGCCGCTCGGATTCGGAGGTTGTCGCTCACCCGTCCGCTTCTTCCGGCAAGACCTCGACCCGCAGGCGGCTGATCTTGCGCTCCTCGGCGTCCAGGACGTGGAAGCGGACGTTATGGTATCGCAATTCTTCGCCGACCACCGGAATCTTGCCCATCTCGCTGAACAGGAATCCGCCGACCGTGTCGTAGTCCGGCCCCTCAGGGAGCTCCACGTCCAACTCCTCGTTCAGCTCGTCGATGTGCACCCGGGCGTCGATCTCCAGCGTATGCGGGTCGATCCGCCGCATCGGCTCGGGCTCGGGCGGCTCGTACTCGTCCGCAATGTCCCCGATGATCTCCTCGACGATGTCCTCGATACTGACCAGCCCGGC
>JAAYDF010000108.1 GCA_012729395.1 Phycisphaerae bacterium | reverse complement strand
TGCTCGAGAATGTCGGCGATCTTGCCCATGGTGACCGCCCGCTCGCGCACGTCGCCCAGCCGCTCGTAGACCGGCAATTGTTCCTCGCGCCGAATACGCAGGGCCTCGTCGGTCTCGCCCCGCTGCTGGAGAATGTCGGCGATCTTGCCCATGGTGACCGCCCGCTCGCGCACGTCGCCCAGCCGCTCGTAGACCGGCAATTCTTCCTCGCGCCGAATACGCAGGGCCTCGTCGGTCTCGCCCCGCTGCTGGAGAATGTCGGCGATGTACCCCCTGCTGACAGCGACCATCCTCTCATCATCGCTTGCCGCAAAGGCCTCCGCGGCCTTGGTGGCTGCCTGAAGGGCAGGGTCGTAAGAGCCACCGAGTTTCCACGCCGCGCTGGCGCGCAGCAGCAATCGGCCGCGGGTCTCCTGTTCACCGGGGCGACGACTGCCTTCGAGCGCTGCCGCTAATTCCTCGTAGTAGACCGGCGCTTCCAGTTCATGGGCCATGGGAAGACCGGAGCGCCACTGCTCAATCTGCGATGAGGTTCCGCGGCCTGGGAGTGGTGCCGGGCCTGGAAAAGTGAAAATGGCCGTGCGCACGGACCAGAGGTCCGGGGCCACGTCATGCGCCAGCCATGGCAGCCAGGATGGGCCGGCCAGAACGACCGCGTTCGGACAGTCTCGGATGATCGCATTCCGGCGCTCATTCAAACGGCGTAGCGCCTGGGCCCACGCCCCCTTCAGATCCTCTTCCCAGCCCAATGTGCTGGCGAAAACGATCTTCCGGCCAGCCGCATTTCGGGATAAGGCGGTTAGATGTTCCGCCAAGGTGGGGAGAACAGCAGGGCCGGCCGGCGGCAGGGCCTCGAACTCATTGCCCGGCGGCGGTGCGGTAGCCAGGCGACGCCTGACCTCGTCCATGACATTGGGGGTCTCGAAACCGCAGAAGAACAACTCAAATCCCCGGCCGACCTCGAGGCAGGCACGAAGTCGCTCGAACTGGGCTTCGCCGTCCCGGCCCAGGGCCAGCGGCTGCGGATCACTCTTGCTGCTTGGCTTTCTTTCCATGGGCTTGTTTCAGCGCCGCCTGGACCTTCGGACTTCGACGCACCAAGGGATGAAGATCGTACCACTCCTCGCCGTTGCGGTATCCGAGGACAAAATGATGATCGAACAGTTCGGCCAGCCGGAAAGCCTGAGTGCGTGTGGCACGCGGCACGTCACGCGCTCTGGCTACCTCGACCAGCAGAGGCAGGTCGTCATCATAGATGGGCTTGTCATAGACCCGGACTTGATCGCGAATAACCTCCTCGACCAGTTGCGTGAGGATGTCCGGGGGTATCGGCGGCGAGATCTTCTTCATGGCGGCCGAAAGCAGAACCTCGCGCATCATGCGGAGGAGATCGCGCGGATAGCCGCCCGACGCCTCGATCAAAGTATCCAACGTCCCGGCGTCGCTGAATACCTGATCCATCGGCATCCGCTTCTCGATAATCTCGCGCATGGCCGCGAAGCCAGCCGGCACAGGTTTGCCGGTCTTCCGGTCCATCAGCCGGCACATGGGCAGAATACAGACCCGATCGACGCCCGTACCGAACTCGTAGAAGGTAAGCCACGAAGGCACGGTGTAGACAACGTGGCAGGGCAACTGAAGCCACTTCCAGTCCCGGATGAAGATCGTTTCGACTGCTTGGCGCACTTCTTCGGTTTGCCGGAGATCGGTCGGGCGGACTTTCTCAAAAGTGTCGATGATCACCACAAGCCCTTTGTGGTCGGGGCGGGCATTCGCAATGACCGGTATCACCTCGCCCAGAAAATCGTGACACGCCTGGGCCAAGTCTGACAGCCGGCCGCTACGCTCCAGATAGCTATAAATCCTGGCTTTGAGGGTTACATCCTGCTTCAGCTTCAGCCCGAGTTCTCCTACCGCCGGCACGCTTATAGCCAGACCTTCCACCTCGATTCCCGACCCTATCAAGCCCCTGAAACGTTCCCAATATGACTTGAAAGGGCCCGCAATCCCATTTCGGCAGTCCTCCTGGATGAACTTGTCCACGCCGGCCGCCACCGTTGCCAACAAGTCGTTGACCCGAGGCGGCACGTTAAGATTGAGATAGTCCTCGCTATCGACGAACACCACCGTGTAGTCGTCGTTTCTGAGATTCGCGGCCAGCCGCTTGAGTTCGGTGCTCTTGCCGCTCCCGATGAAACCGGAGAATAGCTGCTGTGTGGGCTTGTCGGCCGTCTGAATCACCGTCTGAAGACGGATCATGGGATCAAAGTCACGTCCGCGCACGCCCAAGGCATGGAGGTCAACGCGCCACGGATCATCCGCCTCAAGGCCGGATTGGAAGGAGCAAGCGTTCAACGCATCGCGCAGAATGTCACCCATGTCTACAACCTTCATATGGCCAGTGTCAGAGGAGTCATCTTCTAGTCTCTCGACAAAGCCAACCCGACCACTGTATGCGAATGACTTCGCAACATGCTCTCCTGACCGACTCGTCGCCAAGCCACTACCCGGACTTTCCGCAGTTGGCCGGTCACGCCCAGGCACAACCTAGGAACCTAGGATAATCATAGCTTTGGGTGATTGAGCCTGCAATCCCGGTGTATGGTCGCCTTAGTGCCTTTGCATACCGGGGGCCTTATGCCCGGGCAAGAGGAGGCTGGGATAGTCCCCGCCGCTCGCCTGGGTTCTCGCGTCGCTTGCTCGCTTTTCGTCGGGTCGCGCTCCGCGTTGATGACCGGCTGGTGCCACGAGGTTGCCAAGCTGCGCCATCAGCCAAGGACATGCGGCCGTCGGCTGCGGATGCTGCCCGTTCAGCCGCGGTCAACGTTGGCGCGGAGGAAGCGCAGGCCGCGCTTGGCGAGGTCGTCGCCATCCTTGGCCAGCGGTCGCCAGATGCTCGCCGCCCGGGCGATTTCCTTGATGGCCGGCACGAAGCTCTCGATGGTGATCCAGCCTTTGTACTTCATTGCCCGTAAGGCCTTGAAGAACCCATCCCAGGGCACATGGCCGGTGCCGGGGATGCCGCGGTCGTTCTCGCAGGAGTGAACATGGGCCAGCCACTTGGAGCCGATCTTGCGCAGGGCGGCGACGGGATCCTTCTCCTCGATGTTGGCGTGGAAAGTGTCGTAATGCACACCGACGCGAGGGCTGCCGACCTCCTGGCAAAGCTTGCGGGCATCGGCGCTGATGTTGAGGAAGTAGGTTTCGAAGCGGTTCAGCGGCTCGATGCCAACGGTCACACCGACCGACTCGGCATGATCGGCGACCTTCCGCAGACCAGCGACGGCATGCTTCCATTCAGTGTCATTGCGGGCGCGGCCCACCAGCAATCCGACTGGTGAATAGAGCGGGCCGGCCACCACCTCGGCGCCGATTTCACGACTCACGTCCAGGGCGTGCTTGACGTGATCAAGGGCTTTCTTGCGATCGCTTGCGTTCGAGCTGATCAATGAGCCCTTCACGATCACCGTGCACACCGTCGCCCCCAACCCCTGGTCGGCCAGGGCGCGACGCGTCGCGGCGACGTCCACCGCCGATGGGTCGAACATCGGGAACTCCACCCCGTCGAACCCCATGGCCGCTACCTTGTCGATGAGCTTCACATCCTTGCGTGTGTAGCAGCCCGTCCACAACATCAGGTCCACGCCAATTCGCATGAGTCGTCTCCCGTTATGAGTATGAGACACCGTTGTACGCTGGGCGTTGGGGAACCGCTTTCCTGCGGTCGCGGCTCTGATCGTCATGTTGTGCTCGCCGCAGGCCTGACGCCGCACACGCCCGCCCACGGCGTCCGTCTCCTCCATCAGCTACTGGTCAGCTTCGATGGGCCCCATGTTGCGGAACAGGTATACACCCTCTTTGCCTGGCGCGATGATATCCTTCCAGCCATTGCCGTCGATATCCGCCACCCAGAGATAGATGCCCGCCCCGCTGGAGGTCGCGGCGGGGCCGTAATCGAGCGTGATCCGCCTGAACTTGCCGCCGTCGATCTTGAAGTAATACAGGCCTACCGGGTCGAGCGAGCCGGGGTCGCTGAACGCATGAGCCCGATAGCGTTTGCCCGTGATCAGCTCGACTTGGCCGTCCTTGTCGATATCATCGAGCACCAGGTCGTGGTACTGCGATCGGTCGGCGTCGATCACATGCTTGACCCACGATCGCTCACCCGCGTTATCGCGTCGCTGCTCGTACCAGAACAGCCCGTAGTCGTGCCCCATGCCGACGATCAGATCCGCCAACCCATCGGCGTTCACGTCGTGGACGGGAATCGGAATGCTGGCGGAGCCGAGGTGAAAGTCAGGGTGGAAGGTCCACTTGCCGTTGATGCGGTCCTCGGGCGCTTCGATCCACCCTTCGGGCACGATGAAGTCGCCGCGACCGTCGCCGTTGACGTCACCGAAACCCAGCCCGTGCCCGCAGTCGCCCATCTTGACCTCGTGCCGGCTGAAGCGACCCGTACCCTTGCCCTGGGCGTCGCGGATCAGCTTGTAGAAGACGACATTGCCGCCGGCGTTGGGCACCGCTTCGACATGCCCGTCGCCGTCCACGTCCCAGAAGCGGGTCGTCTCGACGCTGCCGCATTCGTCGATAGCATGCGTCTTCCAGGGGATAGGCTCTCCCTTGGGGTTCTCTCGCCACTGCAAAGTCTTGCCCCACCATCCGCCGGTGATCAGGTCAAGATAACCGTCGCCGTTCACGTCAAGCGGGTAATCCGAGAAGTTGTCGTAGTAATCGTCGACTCGCTTAAGCTCGCAGATCCGGTGGCGCTGCTCGAAGGTCGGGCCGCGGAACCAGAACTCTCCGGAGACGATGTCGATCGCCCCATCTTTGTCCACGTCAAATGCACAGGCGGTCTCATAGATCACGTCGCCGATACGCTGACGCTCGAACCGCAGACGTGGTTCAGCAGCCCCCGCGACCACGGTCCCAGCCAGGACAATCACCATGCCCATGCATCCACAACGAAACGCTCTCACTTCGCACCTCATACTTCCTCAAACTGACCGCGTCGATCGCCATGGCGAGCGCCACACCAATGAGCTGCGGGCTTCAGCCCGCGCGGTGTTTCCTCGCGTACGACGCCTTGCTCTCCCTCGAAAGGCCGCGCGGGCCACAACCCGAGGCTCGTCGGACGGCCGCTACTTCGCGCTGCGTTGCGTGAATGATACCGGCTGGCCGTCGGGCGTGGTAATCCGCACGCAGAACTCCCAGCCCAGCGTGTTCTGCCAGATTTTCATCAGAATCACATTCCGGCCGGCCTTGAGAGTGATCGGTACCTGGTCCTGGTCGACGACCAGCCCGCGGGCGACGAAGTGCTCGAAGACCTTCTCGCCGTTCACCCAGACCCGCTCGCTGTCGTCCACGCCGATCCGCAGCACAGCCGGGGTTTCCTGCGGCACCTCGATCTCCGTGTAAGCGTAGGCAATCGCCTGTTGGGCAGGGCCGAGCACCTTAAGCAGATCCAGCAGACCGCGCTCATCCTGGCTGACGACCTGCCGCCAGTCGAGGCGGCGTTTGCCGGCCATGTAACGGGCGTTCAGATCCACGTTGGGCTCGCCGATGAGGGCTTGGTTCCAGGCGGCATTCTCCGGGCCGAGCTCGAACGGGCCGACCACCCACCAGTTGGTGACGATGCCCAACAGGGCGGAGACATCAATGTCCGCCCCCAGGTCTTTCATCCCTTTGGCAACCAGACGCATCGTCTCCGTGCCGCCGCCCAGGTCGCGGATGGTTTCGTAAGCCTTGAGGGCCTGTTCACGTTGCCCCGCGGCCACCAAGGCACCCGCGACGGCGGTCAACGCCGGCACGGCCTGCGGCTTGAGGCTTTCCCGCCCGGCGACCTCCATCACCACCTCGAAGGCCGCGGGTATCGGGCAAGCGGCCACGCCCGCCAGGGCCGTGCGGGCCGCATCGTCATCGCCCGCAAAGCCGAGGGCGACAGCGTATGCCCGGCCGGCCTCTTTCGGCTTGCCCGCACGCCGCAGAGCATCCGCCACCTGCAGGATGCCTTTCCGAGCAGCGGCCCGTTCCTCGGCGGCCTCCGCCCGGCCGGCAGCCATCAACGCTTCGAGGGCGTCCGGCAGTTCCGTCGCGGCCAAGGCCTGCAACGCGGCCATGCGGATCGCAGGCTCACCCGAGCTTGCCGCCTGCGTCAGCACGGGCAGCACCGCGTGGTTCTGTTTGCTGCCGAGCACACCCAGCAAGGACGCCTGCAGCGCACCATCCAGCACGGGGTACGCCTCAACCAGTGCCCGGGCCACGTCCACACCTTGCATGGTCCGCAGGGCCTCGATAGCGATGGCTCGCGTGGGGTTGTCCACCGATTTAATCACCGCAAGAACCGGAACCACACAGGTGCCGTCGCCGATCCGGCCCAAACCTGCCAGGGCGGCCTCCTTGAGTAGCCGATCATCCTCCGCGAGCAGCCCGAGGTACGTCTCCACGAGTATCTGCCAGTTGCCGCCTCGCGTCTCGGTGGTGTAGAGCAGCCGTACGAAAACGTTGCGGGCCTCGGCTTTCAATACGTCATCGGCGGCCAGGAGTTGCGCCCGGGCCGTCGCGATCAACGACGGGTTGCCCATCCAGGCGACCGAACGCAGGGCGGCGACGCGCACGCGAGCGTCCGGACTATCCACCAGTTTCAGGCAGGCGTCTATGCTGTCGGCATCCCGCACCTGGCTGAGGCCGTCCAGCAGGGCGACCTGGAATGTAGCGTCCGCCTTGGGCAGATAAGCCCGCAGGGCCGCCGCCGCGTCCGCGGTACCCAGTTCGACCAGCGCTGCACGGGCTCGCTCTCGCACCTGGGCGTCCGCGAGCAGGTCGGCGATGGGTGTGAGGGCGTAGCCATCGGGCACCAGCACGGGCAGCAGCCGCAGGGCGCGCATCTTGACTTTGGCCGACTGCTCGGGAACCAGCAGAGTCATCAAGTGGTCGGTGACGATGCGACGTTCCGCCTCGCGGCCGGGCACGCCCACTTCGCCGATCAAATCCGACAGCACGTTGAACGCCGCACGCCAGACCTGCTCGTCATCACCTGCCATCAGCGGCAGCAGCTTGGGTACGACCTCGACGCTCTCGCGCGGCAGCAGTTGCCGCGCTTCCGCCCGGGCCGCCTCATTGTCGCCGCCTAGGGCGATGACCAGTTCATCCATGCGCGACGCCAGAGCGAAACTGGACGTCGCCAGTACAAGCCCGAGGAAGGCGACGCTTCTCGCTCCCAAGCCAAGTGCGGCTACTCGCATCGTCGTTTTCTCACTTTCTGCTCTGCAACTTCGCAGAATCCCCCTGGACCTCGGAAGGGACAATCCATGGGAATCTCACACACACGCTCCGAGCGTGCGAGAGACGCCCAAGAGGAGCCGCGACCGTCAGGGGGGTAGCTCCAGCAGCGAAGAACCGCTTCCTTGCGGGCACGGCTCTGATCGAGCCAGAAGAACCGCTTCCTTGCGGGCGCGGCTCTGATCGGGCCCGCACGTTTTCGTACACCCCCTCACAGTCGCCACGGCGACCGATACGCCCGCGTCAGCATCCGGTTGGCCTGCTCGTCACGAACACAGGTCTCAGTGCGGGGATCCCAGTTAAGCCTCCGCCGCAGCTTCAGGGCGATACCCGCCAATAACACCGGCACCGTCGAACGATGGCCCTGCTCGATGTCGGCCGTGGGGCGTCGCCGCCTGCGCATGGCGTCGAAGAAATCATCATGATGCGGCGGATGAGCCCAGCTTCGCTCCGGCTCCCCGACGAATCGGGGGATGCCCAGGCTTTCAGGCAGCACGTCGAAGGTGTTGCGATCGACGAGGAGCTGCCCGTCGGTGCCCTGGAATTTCATTCCATAGCCGTACCCGGCATATGTGTTGTGATGACGCTGCTCCCACGTGACGCTGCAGCCGGGATACTCGAAGAGAACCTCGACGTTCTCATGGTTCTCCGATCCAGCGCCGCCACGATAACTGCCACCGAGGGCCTGCACGCTCAGCGGGCGGTCCTGCCGGATGCCCCACTGGATGATGTCCATGAGGTGCACGCCCCAGTTGGTGAGCTGACCGCCGCGGCAGTAATCATGCGAACCCATGAAGCCATAATGGCGTTGCGGCGAGTAAGGCTCCTCGGGTGCCGGCCCCAGCCACATATCCCAGTCCAGACCCTCGGGCACCGGAGCGGAGGTTTCGCCGCCAGACCAACCGTTGACCCCCAACCAGCAGGTGGCACTGGTGATCGTGCCGAGCCGCCCGCTGTGAATCAAGTCGATCGCCTTCTGGAAAATGGCCGTGGTGCGCTGCTGCGTGCCGAGCTGGACCACGCGACCGAATCGCCGGGCGGCTTGGACCATCGCCCGACCCTCGGCAACCGTCGGGCTGGCGGGCTTCTCGACGTACACATCCTTGCCCGCCTGGCAACCGAGTATGGTCAGTAACGGGTGCCAGTGGTCCGGCGTCACGACGAAGACGCCGTCAATATCCTGGCGGTCGAGCAGCTTGCGGAAATCCTGGTAGCCGGTGGGTGCCTTGCCGGAGAGTTTCTCGACCACGCCGACCGCGTTCTCGTAGCGAGGCCTGAAGCAATCGCAGACAACCGCTACTTCGCACTGTGGGTTGACCGATAGCGCTTCCAGATGCCGCGTGCCCATGCCCCCGCAGCCGATCACCCCCAGTCGCACGCGTTCATTTGCCCCCAGCCGGGCCAAGGCCCTGGCGGGTCGCAGCAGTGGAGCCACCACACCCAGGGCAAACACCGTGCGTCCAGCGCCCTTGAGAAACTCTCTGCGCCTGACCATACGTACCTCCGCGGATGCCCGCCACCCTCCCACACCACGACAAACCAGCGAGTGCATTAGACCCTCCCCCTCTGCATGCGTCAAACCAATTGCGAACAGCCCGCATTGCCGTCTCACTTGACAGGCCTGCACACGCATTCAGGTCGAGGTTGACCCACCCATCGCCCGGCGTACAATTTCGGCGTCGTGGCCGCACTGGTAGCGGACGTTTCACGGAAGACAGGATCGCCATGAAAGTAGCCTTTGTCGGCCCGCCGATGAGCGGGAAATCAACCTTGTTCCGCGCGGTGACCGGCTCGCAGGCCTCGCCGCAGCACGGTATCGGCGAGCACCTGGGCGTCGTCAAGGTGCCCGACCCGCGGCTGGATTGGCTCAACGCGCTTTACAAGCCGCAGCGCAAGGTCGAAGCCACCCTCGACTGTCTCGACGTGCCCGGCTTCAGCCATGAGACCGCGCAACAGCAGGCGGAGTTCCGCAAAAGCCTGCCCAGCATCCGGCAGTGCGATGCCCTGGTGGCCGTGGTGCGGGCGTTCGACAACCCGGCCGTCCCCCCCTACCGCAATCGCATCGACGCCCGGGCGGACGTGGATGAGCTGATCGCCGAGCTGGTCTTCTGCGACCTTGAACAGGTGACCACCCGCATCGAGCGATTGGAGAAGTCGTTGAAGAAACCGACCCGCACCCATGAGCAGGAAAAGCGTGACCTGGAGCTGATGCAGCGATGCCAACAGGCTTTGGAGAACGAGCAACCCATATCCTCCGCCCTGCATAACGATGACGAACGTCGAGCCCTTTCCAGCTATGCCTTCTTGACGGAACTACCGCTCATCGCCGTAGTCAATGTGAACGAGGACCAAGCCGCCGCCCCACCGCCGTTTGCGTATCCGAGCGTCCACACGCTGGTCTCGCTTTGTGCGGATACCGAGGAGCAAATCGCCCAGTTGGAGCCGGCCGACCGCGAGGCCTTTCTGCAGGATCTTGGCGTCAGCGAACCCGCTCGCAACCGCCTCGTCCGAGCGTGCTACGAGGCCACGGGCATGATTTCGTTCCTCACCGTCGGCGAGGACGAGGTCCGCGCCTGGCCCATCCGCCGCGGCAGCGACGCGGTCACCGCGGCCGGCAAGATCCACACGGACATCGCCCGCGGTTTCATCCGGGCGGAAACAGTCGCCTATGCCGACCTGCACGCCGCCGGCGACATGAAGGGCGCCAAGGCCGCCGGCAAGGTTCGCCTCGAAGGGAAAACTTACGTGGTCCAGGACGGCGACATCATCAACTTCCGGTTCAACGTCTAGGCGACGTGTCAGGCTCGCAACGAAGGTGTCCAATACCGCATGGAGGCCGTCCATTGACCTTGCCCGGGCAAGATGCCGCGATGCCAACCTTGCTCAGGGGGCAACCGCGCGGCTCACTCGGCCGGGCTGGAACGATCTTCATTCGCCCCATGCCTGCTGCGAACCACGGGGGCCGGAGGAACTCAAGCTGACCGACACGCGATAATAGGCCGCGATCAACCGCTCCCGTCAATCGGCGAACTTGACATATTGAACCTACGCTGCACGCGGGAGCGTTGGCTCCGGCGACTGCTTGCCTGCGGATGATCGCATCCCGTTGCCGCGAGGATCTGTCGGCCGGGTCTTGGGCTGCCCCGAGGGCGAGATCCGCAACGCAAAAAAAAGGTCGCATGGACCGCTTGACATTCGCTCACCGGCAAGTAAACTGACCTGTCTCGTGGAATTCGGCAGCGTTTGAGTTCCCCGGGGCCGTAGCTCAATTGGCTAGAGCATCGGACTGTCGATCCGAAGGTTGCGGGTTCGAGCCCCGTCGGCCTCGTTTTACCGGCCTGGGCCGGGTATCCTTCGTCGAGGGCATGGAAGCCACGACGCGCCATTTCCCCTTGCCGCTGATGTTCGGTTGTCTTCTCCACCTGTGTCTCCTCGCCCGCATGCCCTCTCCAGAATAGCGCTGCCCGGCTGTTCGGACTATCAAGCAGTGGGCAAAGATGCTGTCTGTGTAACTCGACGAGCGATACGCCGGTTGAATTCTGCCTCTGCGTGACCTAGGCTGTTGCCCGGTCGATCCAGTCTTGAAAGGAGTTGAACGCTATGGCCAGTGAATTCAGTATCAGCCCGGAAGGCGAGAAATTCCCGCTTCCCCGGAAAGAGCAATACGCCGCGGAGTTTGAGCGGCTCAAGAAGCTTGCCGACGCGAAGCGAGCCGAGGGCAAGGAAATTGTGGTGGTCGTGGGCGTGGGCTTCGTCGGAGCGGTCATGGCCGCGGTGGTCGCCGATAGTCGAGACAAGAAGACCGGGAAGCACAACAAGTTCGTCATCGGCCAACAGCGGCCCAGCACGCGCAGTTACTGGAAGATTGAGCTGCTCAACCGCGGGCAAGCTCCCGTCAAAGCGGAAGACCCCGAGGTCGATCCCATGATTGCCCGGTGCGTCAAGGAGCATGGCACGCTGACGGCGACCTATACGCATGAAGTACTCAAGCTGGCCGACGTGGTGGTCGTGGACGTCCAATGCGATTACCTGAAAAAGGACTTGGGCAATCTGCGGACCGGAGCCGCAGAGATGGCCGCTCTGGAAAAGAGCATGGCCACCATCGGTGACACCATCCAGCCGCACTGCCTGGTGCTGATCGAGACAACCGTGGCCCCGGGCACCACCGAGTATGTGGCCTACCCGATTCTCAAAAAGGCCTTTGAGAAGCGTGGCTTGGCGACCGAGCCGCTCTTGGCCCACAGCTTCGAGCGGGTCATGCCGGGCCGACAGTACGTCAGCAGTATCCGCGATTTCTGGCGAGTCTGCAGTGGAGTGAATGAGGAGAGCCGTCGGCGTGTGGTCAAGTTTCTTTCCGAGGTCCTCAACGTCGAGCAGTTCCCGCTGACGGTCATGGATCGTCCGCTGGAAAGCGAGACCACCAAGATCGTCGAGAACAGCTACCGTGCGACCATGCTGGCGTTCCTGCACGAGTGGAGCCTGTTTGCCGAACGCAACGGCGTGGACCTGATCAAGGTCGTGCAGGCGATCAAGGTGCGTCCCACCCACAACAACATCATCTTCCCCGGCCCAGGCATCGGCGGATACTGCCTACCCAAGGACGGCGGGTTGGGCATGTGGGCCTACAAACACCTGATGGGATTCGAGGACGACATCTTCAAAATCACCGAGGCGGCCATCAACATCAACGACACGCGGGCGTTGCATGTGGCCGAGTTGGTTCGCGACGCGTTGCGAAACATGGGCAAGTACGTGGCAGCGGCCAAGTGCGTGTTGCTCGGAGCGGCCTATCGCGAGGGCGTCGGCGATACCCGATACAGCGGTAGCGAGCTGGTAGTCCGCAAGCTGGCTGAGATGGGCGCAGAGGTCGGCGTGCATGACCCCTATGTGCAGCACTGGTGGGAACTCGAAAGCCAGGATACCTACCCCGCCCCCGGCCAGAGTTGGGCCCGGTTCTTCCGCAACCAGGAGCAGTTGGGCAACCTGCGTATCGAGCAGGATTTGCCCAAGGCGATCAAGGATGCGGACGCGGTGATCCTGGCCGTCCGTCACGACCCCTACCTGAATCTGTCGCCCGATGAAGTGGTCGCGATGATCGGCCGGCCAGCCGTGATCGTCGACTGCTTTGGCATTCTCGATGATGACCGCATCCGGCGATACTTCGAGCTGGGTTGCGAGGTCAAAGGCCTGGGGCGTGGCCACGTGAAACGCATCAAAGATAGCGTGAGGAAGTAGCCTTTTCGGCACGGGCCTGCCCACAACGAATCGTACCTTCCGGCGGCGGCCATCGCGGCCCGGCAACCGTAGCGTTGTACCGCAACGTGCCGACCATGTGGGCACGCGATGACGACCGGTCTCCCGGCGATGCCGGATCGGATCTGCGTCGGGTGCGAGCGGGCGGCGTGACAAGGCGGAGCGGAACACACACGCTGACACCAAGGCGGGGGTGCGAGAGACTATGATGTCGCCTCGTTTGTGAGGGTCTGATGGTGCGTGGGGGTTTGTACGATCAGCATGTCCATTCCTGGAACTCGGTGGACTCCAAGGCCGATCCGCGGGCGATCGTGGACCGTGCCTTGGCGGTCGGGCTTGCGGGGCTGACCTTCACCGAGCACTACGACCGGCGGGCGGAAGAGTGGCCCATCTGCGTCTACGACTACGAGCGGATTGCGGAGACGGTGGCGGGGCTTCGCGAGGCGGTCGGCTCACGCCTGTTCGTCGGCCTGGGCATTGAAGTCTGCTATCAACCCGACCAGATGGACGAGATTCTGGAACACCTCGACGGGCATGCCTTCGATGCGGTCATGCTCAGCGTGCACTGGTTCAACGACCGGGCCCTCCACGAGCACGCCCACTGGACCGGGCTCGATACCGTCACCGCCACGCAGCGTTATCTGCAGACCGTCCTTGAGGCGGTAAGGTTCGTCCGGGATCTTGCCGCGGGGGGGCGGCGGCCCTTCCATCTCTTGGGCCATCTCGACCTCGTCAAACGTTACACGCAGCGATACTTCAGCCGCTACGAGGTGCGACAATACCGCGATCTCGTCGAGGAAATCCTGCGGACCTGCGTCGAGGCTGATTTGATCCCGGAGCTGAACACGAGCACGCTACGGCAATCGCTCCCCGAGCCGATGCCCGCCGCGTGGGCCGTCGAGATGTACGCCCGACTCGGCGGCCGAGCGATGAGCCTGGGCAGCGACGCACACCAAGTGGACCACGTCGGGGCAGGTCTGGCCCAGGGAGCGGAACTGCTCAAGGCCGCCGGCGTGCCTTGCCAAGCGGTTTTCATGGCATGCCAACGCCATGAGCTCCCACTGTGAGAAAGGCCATACCCCTTGCTCTGGCCGTTGGCCACGCACCATCCCTGATGCAGGCTCCGGCCCAGTAGGCCCACAGGCTTGCACAACCGTCCGCGATGCGACATTGTGTCGCTATGTTCGGATCCGACCACACGCCATCAGTTGCCCGCCGAGCGAGCCTGCCCGCGGCGGTGGCGCTCGCGCGGTCATCCCGCCAAGGCCTTGGACGGCCCCTCGCTTCTCGGCACGGCTGGCCTGGGTGGCTGGCCCTGCTGCTCGTGACTCTGGTTGGCTGCAACGCGATCGCCTGGGAGACGGATCTGGAGACCGGCATGGCCAGAGCCCGGCAGGAGGGGCGCCGGGCTCTCGTGCAGTTCCACACCCTCGCCAACCCCGATTGCAGAGCCATGGAGCATGAGGTCTTCGCCGACCAGGAAGTGCAGGAACTCATGGCCCGCTTCGTGCCCATCCGGCTGGATGCCGTCCTTAACCAGAAACTCGCACAGCAGTTCAACGTCGAGGTCGTACCCACGTTTCTCATTGTGCGGCCCGACCGCCAATTGGCCGGCATCTACAGCGGCCGCATGAGTGCCGAGAAATTCAGGCTATTCCTCATCCGGCACGGCTACAATTGACCGCGCACGAGCGGAATCAAGACAAGGAGCCCCCGTTGTGGACCCTATGCAGTACATCGTGATCCCCGGCGTGGCCCGACTGGCCTCGGCTCTGACGCTGTCGGTGATCATCTGTTCCGCAACACCGATCATTCGCGCCAATGGGCCGGTCGCCCACGATGCCGACCTCATCATCTATGGCCCAACGTCCGCGGGGGTCGCGGCGGCGGTGCAGGCCGTACGCATGGGCCACTCTGCCATCATCGTCGGGCCGGATCGACACCTGGGTGGATTGTCCGCCGGCGGGCTCGGCTTCACCGACACCGGCCGAAAAGAGGTCATCGGGGGCATCGCCCGCGAGTTCTACCACCGCGTCTATCTGCACTACGATAGACCCACTGCCTGGATCTGGCAGCAGCGATCCGAATACGGCAACCGCGGGCAAGGCGTCCCCGCGATCGACGGCAACGAACGCACCATGTGGATCTTCGAACCCCACGTCGCCGAGCAAGTATTCCAAGACTTCGTCCGCGAGCACCACATCCCCGTTCACCGCGATGAATGGCTGGACCGCGAGAAGGGCGTCAGCAAGGAAGGTGCTCGCATTACCGCCATCACCATGCTCAGCGGCAAGACGTATCGCGGCAAGATGTTCATCGACGCCACCTACGAAGGCGACCTCATGGCTGCCGCAGGTATCGACTATCGCGTCGGCCGTGAATCCCGCGCCACCTACAACGAGGAATGGAACGGCGTGCAGACCGGCGTGCTCCACCATCGGCACCACTTCGGTGTGCTCAAGCAGCCCATCAGCCCGTACGTCGTACCCGGCGATCCCGCCAGCGGTGTCCTGCCACGCATCAGCACGTCACCGCCCGGTGAATACGGCCAGGGCGACCATCGGGTCCAGGCTTACTGCTTCCGCATGTGCCTGACCGACCATCCCGACAACCGCATGCCCTTCCCAAAACCCGAGGGCTACGACCCAGCCCAGTACGAGTTGCTCATCCGCATCTTCGACGCAGGCTGGCGCGAAACCTTCCAGAAGTTCGACCCCATCCCCAACCGCAAAACCGACACCAACAACCACGGTCCCTTCTCGACCGACAACATCGGCATGAACTACGATTACCCCGAGGCTTCCCACGAACACCGCCGCGAGATCATCCGGGAGCACGAAACCTACCAGAAGGGTTGGCTCTACTTCATCGCCAACGATCCGCGCGTGCCGGCCGATGTGCAGCAGAAAATGCGCCGCTGGGGCCTAGCCAAGGACGAGTTCGCCGACAACGGCCACTGGCCCCACCAGCTCTACGTGCGCGAGGCCCGACGCATGGTCGGCACGTTCGTCATGACCGAGAACGAGCTGATGAAGAAACAGCCTACGCCGCAATCCGTGGGCATGGGCTCGTACACCATCGATTCGCACAACGTGCAGCGCTACATCACACCTGAAGGCTACGTGCAGAACGAGGGAGACATCGGCGTCGGACTCAAGGAACCTTACGAGATCGCCTACGGCTCGCTCGTCCCGAAGAAGGGCCAATGCGACAACCTGCTGGTGCCCGTGTGCGTCTCCAGCTCGCACATCGCCTTCGGCTCGATCCGCATGGAGCCGGTCTTCATGATCCTCGGGCAAAGTGCCGCCACCGCCGCATCCCTGGCCATCCACGACGGCTGCACCGTACAAGACGTCGACTACCCCCGCCTGCGCCAGCGTCTCCTGGCCGACAAGCAGCGGCTCTCAATGCAGGAGTGAGGGTGATCGCAAGCCACACGCCGCTCGCGGCTTCGCAGAACGGAGGCAACAAGTCAGCGAGGCAGCAGGGCATCAATTCGCGAGGCAACCGGACAATGGGCCGCGAGTAGGACTGGGGCGTCGGCTTGCCGCTTCGCGGGAAGATGCCGACCGTGTGCCACTGCGCTGCGGGCATTGTTCGGTGCCACTGCACTGCGGGCATTGTTCGCGGAGCGTGGCTTGGACCACGAAGATGCTTGCTTTGCCCAAGGGGATGATACTCAGTCCTCGTCCTCGGCACCTTCCTCCGGCGGCAGCTCATCGCTGCTCGGTGCGGCCAGTTGGGCGAGCACGTCGTCAAGGATCTGACGCATTTCGTCGTTGGTCAGCGGATGTGCCTTGATCGTCTCGGCGATCTCGGGGTGAGCCTTCAGCACACGAATGAGGTCCACGCGATCCTGGAGGCGTTTCTCCGGGTTTCGGGGCCAATCGCCGCGCTGGGTACGCAGTTTGGCCACCGCCAGCCCGGACATGGAGACAAACCTGATCGTTCGCCCTTCCACTCGTTCGGCGACGGGAGCTTCCATCAGCGAGAGAAACCGAGTGTCCAGATTGATGTCGATCTCCACGTTGCTTGCCGCGTGGCGCAGCTTGATGAATCGCCGTCGGTCAAAGACAAGTTCCAGGCCATATCGCTCCCATGCCTGAGCGTCAACGATCACCTTGAAATCCTTGCGCACGCTGATGAAATCGAGATCGACGGTGAATCGGATCTCCGTCGAGTACAACTGCAGGGCCACGCCGCCAGTCACGACGTAAGGAACCGCGAAGTCGTCGAACATCCGCGTCACGGCTAACAAGGCCTGCCGTTTGTCTTGCTGCAAATCTTCGCGCACGACAAGTCCCTCCAGGCTAAAGAACTCCGCCAGACGCTGACTGGTGAAGGCGACCTCCTGAACCGTAGCTCCGTGATGCGTACTCACAGCACCTTGCTCCCCGCCTCGACGACTTGCGGCGTGTCAAACTCGAGGGCATAGCCCCGCGATTCCAGCGGGGCCTCCTCGATCGCTTTGAACAGGGAATCATAGACGCGCCGCTGCATGGCGTGGGCCTCGGCGCGGTTCTCGGCGTCGACGATGAACGCCCAGCGGATGCACTTCTGATGATACAGTGACTTGACCGGCCGGGGCTCGATTCGGGAGACCGCCCGCAGCATCGCGTTGCCGTCAGCTTCGGGATGCTCGCCGCCGCCGCGGCTTAAGTCTACCCAGAAATCCATGAGCCATTGCATCAAGAGCAGCCACCTTCATGTGACAGCGTTGAATGGCCTTTTCGGGTAGCGGCCGCCGCCTCTGGCGGCCGCTGGGCAGCGATGCAGATTCACACTCCAGAAACCTTTAATGGCCACCGACGCCCCGTGCTCATTCATAGCTCAGCGCTGCCAGGCTAGAGATTCATGGTCATCAGGAACTCCGCGTTGGTGCGGACCTTGGCCAGCCGGGTGCGGAGTAGTTCGACCGCCTCGACCGGGTTCATGTCGCTGAGGATGCGTCGGAGCTTGAAGGTCAACTCGAGCTCCTCCTTGGCCAGCAGCAACTCTTCCTTGCGGGTACCGCTCGCGGCGATGTCGATGGCCGGCCAGACGCGGCGATCCACCAGGCGGCGATCCAAGTGCAACTCGGCATTGCCGGTGCCCTTGAACTCCTCGAAGATGACCTCGTCCATCTTGCTGCCGGTGTCCACCAGAGCCGTGCCGATGATCGTCAGCGAGCCGCCCTCCTCGATGTTGCGGGCCGCACCGAAAAACCGCTTGGGCTTCTGCAGTGCGTTGGCGTCCACACCACCGGTCAGGATCTTGCCCGAGTGCGGAACCTCGGTGTTGTACGCTCGCGCCAGCCGGGTGATCGAGTCCAGCAGGATGACCACATCACGCCCGTACTCGACCATACGCTTGGCCTTCTCGATGACCATCTCGGCCACCTGGACGTGCCGACTCGCGGGCTCGTCGAAGGTCGAGGAGATGACCTCAGCCTTGGTCGCCCGCTGCATCTCGGTCACTTCTTCAGGCCGCTCGTCGATCAGCAGGATAATCACGTACGCCGCGGGCTCGTTCGCACTAATCGCGTTGGCCATCTTCTGCAGCAGCACGGTCTTGCCCGTTCGGGGCGGGGCCACGATCAACATACGCTGCCCCTTGCCGATCGGGGTGACCATATCGACGACCCGCATGTTGATTTCGTCGGACGCGGTCTCGAGCCGCAGCCGGCCGTCCACCCCCAAGGTCGGCGTCATCGGATCCTTCGGCCCCGGATGCAGCGGGGTCAGGTCCTCGAAGTTGGTCTTCTCCGTGACCCGCTCGGGATCCTCAAGATTGATCGCCTCGACCCGCAGCAGCGCGAAGTAACGCTCCGACTCCTTGGGTGGACGGATCTGGCCCGCGACGATATGCCCCGTCTTCAGGCCGAACCGACGGATCTGCGACGGGCTCACGTAGATGTCGTCCGGGCACGGGAGGTAGTTGTACTCCGGGTTCCGCAGGAAGCCGAACCCGTCCGGCAAAATCTCCAGAACCCCCTCGCCATACATCAGGCCGTTTTGCCGAATGCGCTCTTTCAGGATGCGGAAGATCAGCTCCGACTTGCTCAGCCCGGTGTAGTCGATCAGCCCTTCGTTCTTGGCAATCTCATGCAGGGCATCCACGGCAAGCTTCTGGAGATCCCGGATGTGCAGTTCGCCACGCTTGACCTCCTCGTACTTGGCGTGCGTCTCCGCGTCGATCGCCGACTGCGGGCCGGGCACCGGAGGTGACGGGCGGGCCACCACCTCGGGCACGTCTTCCACCTCGGCCTCGAAGCCGCTCTCATTGGCTACCGCGACGGGAGCTTCCTCGTGCACTTCCTCGGGTGTGGTCTCTGTCTTCTTGCGGCCGATCATACGGCCGCCCGACCGCGTGCCTTTGCTCTTAGGCTTGTCACTGGCTTTCGCCATGTACCGATCCTCCTACGGATGACAAAACGGGCCTTTCGCCCTGTGTGTATTCGTGATCCAAACGGCGGCCTCACAGACCGCCCAACCCAAACCGGCACACCACGCGGATCACATTGACGGGCTTACGCACCGGAGAGTATTCGGGAAAAAACCTCCACGACCTGTTGTCGCAGAGCGGTTACATCGGAGTTGTTCTCCACCGTATAATCGGCGTTTGCTCGCTTCAAGTCCAGCGGTTTCTGCTGTTTCTCCAGACGCTCAAGATCCTCGACGCTCCAACCACGCCCCGCCGACACCCGAGCCAGCCGGGTCGCCACCGGGGCCTCCACGAAAACGACACAGTCGCACCGATCCGCCAGGCCCACCTCGAAAAGCAGCGGGGCATCCCACACGATCGCCCGTATCCCGGGGTCCGACGACCAGCCGTCGATCAACTCCGACGTTCGCTGGGCTATCCGCGGATGGACCAGCCCCTCCAGTCGCCGCAAAGCCCCGGCGTCTTGCCCGACAATACCTCGGATGGCGGCCCGGTCCGCCTTGCCGTCCGGACCAATGACCCCATCGCCCCACCATTGCCGTAGTGTGCCCAGAACCTCGGGAGCGTTGAGCTCCTCATGGTTCAATCGGTCGGAGTCGATCACCGCGGCCCCTAGCTCCGCGAAGAGCGACGCCACAGTGCTCTTCCCGGCGCCGATGCCTCCGGCCAGACCGATGATCGGCTTGCTGGCCCTGTACAACGTGCCGCCTTTCCGCATAGCGCGGTAAACGCCTGCTAGAACCGCCCTGCTGCCAAATGCCAATTCGGAACTTAGCGGTCGCCCGATACCTACCGGCACCGGTTCAGCGATGAGGGCTGTGCAGGTCTCCCCCATGGGAGCCGCGTTGCCCGGCCTTCTGGCTGTGCGACCCGGGCGTCGGTATCAGTCAGAGGAGGCCGGCGAGTGCTGGAAGTGACGTCCGAAGGCTGTAGGCTTTGTGCTTGACCCCACTGACGCCGCCCGATGGACTCACAACGCGTCCTGGCGCCAGTAGTATATCCCGTTCGCCCGCGGTTGTCACCCCCTGGGTTTATCCAAAAACGGCTCCTGCGAACGCTTCACCAGACGCCATCCCCCCTGGAACCGTCGGATCACCCCCCCCCAGTAGCCTTAACAGATTACGAGAAAACGGGTTGCATGGCAAGGCCCCGGACGCCAAATTCGGCTCCAGACCCTCAAAATGGATGATACGCGACCAGTTCCACCCAATTTCCCGCCGGATCCTGCAGAGCCAGCCGGCGGTCGAACGACGTCCACCCACGCGACCACGCAAACGGAACCGCCCGCTCCAACAAGTCTTCCGCCGATTCCGCCAGATTGGCCACCTGCACCAGCAACTGCCGCCGCGGCAACGGTTCGCAATGCTCATCCGTGATCGACACGATCAGCCGAGGTCCGGTCCGCGGTCGCCCCAGAAAAACCAACGCCGGAGCCTCTTGGCCGTCCAACGGCTCCAGACCGACGAAGGTTACATAGAAGTCTCGAATCCCTTCCCGGGCAGCGGGCGGAGCGGTCATTCGCACGTCGGAAATAGCCAATATGCGCGGCGTGTCCATGGCATAGATCGCCTGACGATTCCGCTTGCCGAGCGCTGACGACCCCGGTCAACCCCCAGCACGCAACAATGCTACCGCATCGCGGCCATCCATCCGTAACGGCCACCGCGAGCCAGACGCAAAGTCAGACCGCCGGCCAACAGCAGGGCCAACGACTCGATCCCCAGCATGCCACAGCCGTTCCCCGGCAAGAACGGTATGCCGCGCAGGACCGTGATCTCCGTCTCGCCCGTATCTGACTGCAAAGGCTTCGCAGGCAGCAGCCCGGAGTTCAAGATCACATCCAACGCGTTCGCCAGCTTGCTTCCCGGCTCGCCCACAAGCTCCTCGATCAACTCGCTCAGATCCGCCAGGGAAACACCCACCAGGACGGCCGCTCCAGTGCCCGGCGGCGTGGACACGTATCCCTCAATGCGGGCGTCAAGTTTGAACTGCTCTCCCACCTCGGCCGGATACTCGTAGGGTATCGCCAGCGTCGGGATAAGCACCAGTTGGACAGCTCCCAACTCGGGCACCAGATCGCTGATTGGCAAAACGATCACGTTGGCGGGGGTGATACCGCCTTCGGTGGTCAACACCGCCCCACTATCGGTGCGTCCATCCAGCGACAGCGACGCGCCGAGCACCTTGGCCGGCTCGCCAGCTTCGCCCCGCGTTTGTTCAACCTTGAGCGACAGCTCGGCCAACGCCCCACTCAGATCGTCCTGTCCCGGCTTGCCCCAAAGCACGATCAGACCATCGACAAAGAAGTAACTGCGGGCCTGCAACGCGGTTCCGTCGCTCTCGCCGATCTCCTCCGCCAGGAAAGTGACCGCGCGGCTCTCGGTCGCCACACTGAGCCCGGTGTACGAGGTGTCATCAGCTTGGCTGAAAGCCACCGCAGCAATGCCGAACTCCTGAGGGTCAGGTGTTGTGGCCGGCCGTGGGTCGCTGAAGGTCGTGGTCGCCGCGGCACCCGAATCACCCGCCTCCCCGGCTTTGCGGAGTTGAGCATCCGCGATCAAAGGGAGATTCCCGGTGGTCGAATCGAGTTCCTCGAACGCGAAGTCCGAGTTCACCACGGTCCCGCCCACCTCTTCCTCAACCTCCGCCGTGGCAGTGGCCCCGATACTCTCCACCACCGCCCAAGCGGACGGGCAGTAGATCAGCACGGCAACCACCACCAGAAGGGCAAATCTGCGGGGTATCATGTGAGTACCTCGAATGGGAGCGTCTGCGTCAGACCGGGCATTCGTCATCCTGTCGCCGCTGACGCAGGCTGACAACACTCACTGGTACATGCCGGCGATCGCGCCAACCGCAGATCACCGACGGCATAGCGATGCTCTCGTGATGGCCGCCGCCTCTAGCAATCGCGGTACCTGGAGCGGTCTGCGGGCGGCGAGGAACCTTGAGACGCTGGCCGCCACAGGGACCGGCCATCACATGAAACCGTCAGCCAGCACCACCAACTCAGTCCAGCCATCGCTGTCGGATGCGTGGAATCGGCGCTGCCACACAAGCCGAGCCAGTACTGCCATGTTAGTCTCGACAAAGGGTCAAGTCGAGCTACCCGGTTGCCCGACGCCGCTCAGGTCTCCGGGCCGGTCAGCCTCCGGCACCGACTCCGGGCGTTTCACCCGCCTCATCGGTGGGAGCGGGGCAGACATCCGGCGGCGGCAAGTCCTCGCGAAAGAAGTCCGTACGCTCCGCCGTCGGCTCTGGGGTAAACCCCTTAGCCGCATCGTGATCGTAGCCCAACAGCCCGGGGCTCAGGTCGCCATCGCTCACCATCGCGGTACCCGGTGGGGTTACGATCACACTGACCGGTGAAGCCACGCTGTTAAACAGGAAACGGCCATAGGAGTAGGGCATGGCCAAGTAGTCCGCCCAAGTCCAGGCAAATACACCGTCGCCGTCACCCTTGTCCTCGAACGGGTCCTCCCACCACAGCGGGTAGTGCGGTACATCATCAAAGGCTCGGGGCGCTTCGGCGACCGGGACCTGACGCTGGCGCAGCGCGGGCTCGTGGCCAGCGGCAAGCACCCCATCCTGACTCGGCGTGGACCATTTGTCAGCGGAGATGCTGTCATCCCGCCAAGGGTTCACCGCGGGGGGCGCATCGCAGGCCGTCAGCAGGGTGCCAATCAGTACGCAGCCGACTACGAACAGCGAGCAGACAGCGCGCGGACTGACCGCACACGGCTCGTTGAGGAGGGATGCGTTCACTTCAGCCATTTGTTGTTTCGTGTTCACTGTTCACCTTCGTAGCCGATGGCGTAGTTCGGGGCCTCGCGAGTAATCGCAATGTCGTGCGGGTGGCTCTCGACCATCCCGGCGGCTGAAACCCGAATGAACCGGCCTTGCGTTCGGAGGTCGCTAACCGTGGGCGTACCACAGTAGCCCATGCCCGCCCGCAGGCCGCCGATCAGTTGATAGACGAATTCGGCCAACGCGCCGCGGTACGCTACTCGGCCCTCGACGCCCTCGGGCACGAGCTTATCCGCCTCGATTCGCCCGCCCTGCCCGTAGCGGTCGGCACTGCCCTGGACCATCGCCCCGATCGAGCCCATGCCGCGGTACTCCTTGAAGCGGCGGCCCTTCCAGATCACCATCTGGCCGGGGGCCTCGTCCAGCCCGGCAAACAACGAGCCGATCATAACCGAACTCGCCCCCGCCGCAATGGCCTTAACCATGTCGCCGGAGAAGCGGATGCCCCCGTCGGCGATGATCGGCACGCCGGCAGGGTCGGCGGCGGCGGCGGCGTTCATGATGGCAGTGACCTGCGGCACGCCCACGCCCGAGACCACCCGCGTCGTGCAGATTGACCCGGGCCCTATGCCCACCTTGACCGCGTCGGCGCCGGCGTCGATGAGGTCGGCGGCCCCCGCCGTGGTGGCTACGTTGCCCGCGATGATGTCGATCTTGTAGCGTTGCCGAATGGTGCGGACCGTTTCAATCACGTTTTCACTGTGACCGTGGGCCGAGTCGACCACAACCACGTCCACGTCGTTGGCGATCAGGGATTCGACCCGCTCGTACTCGTGCACGCCGACCGCGGCTCCGACGCGAAGTCGCCCGCGGTCGTCCTTGCAGCTTGTGGGGAAAAGCCGGCTGCGTTCGATGTCGCGGATGGTGATGAGCCCTGCCAGGCGCCCGTCCGCATGGACAAGCAGGAGCTTCTCGACCTTGTGTGTGTGGAGGATTTTCTCGGCGGCTTCGAGGGTGGTGTCGGGCGGCGCGGTGACCAGATCCTGGTCGGTCATGACCTCGCGGATAAGCCGGTTCTCACTGGCCGGCAGAAACCGCAGGTCGCGACTGGTGATGATACCGACCAGCTTGCCGCCCTCGACGGTGATCGGCACACCGGAGACATTGTGCAGCCGCATGACCTCGCGAGCCCGGCTGACCGGATCGGTCGGACGAAGGGTGATCGGGTCGATGATCACGCCGGATTCCGACCGCTTGACCTTGTAGACTTCTCGAGTCTGGGCCTCGATCGGGAGGTTCTTGTGGATGATGCCGATACCGCCTTCCTGGGCGATGGCGATGGCCAGAGCGGATTCGGTTACGGTGTCCATCGGCGCGGAGACAAGCGGCAAACGGATCTGGATGTTGCGCGTCAGCCGGGTGGTGACGTCCACCACGCGCGGCACGACGGAGGAGCGAGCCGGCAACAGCAGCACGTCATCGAAGGTGATGCCATCCTCGACGATCTTGGCAGACAGCGATGTGGAAGGCAAGTCCATGGACGATGCGGAAGTCGGTTTATAGGTAGCCATGACGCTGTATACCCGGCAAAGCCGCCTCAGTCAAGGCTCGCGGCACGGAAATCTGATGCCAGGCGTTTGTGACGAAATCGGCAGGATGGCGATCACGGCAGCTTGGCTGCGAAGAAACTCACAACCCCCTCGGCAACGGACGGCGCCCGGCGCTTGCCCCTCTGCCGCCCGCGTCTCTATCATCGGGATCGGCAGATGTGCCGCGCCGGCTGGACGCCGGTATGATGCTCGTGTCGGAGTAGGCTGTTAACCCAGGGAGCGGGGCCCCATGTCCTTGCCACCAACCTTCACGCACCTTCACCTGCACACCCACTACAGCCTGCTGGACGGGGCCACGCGCGTCGACTCGCTCATGGAGCGGGTCAAGGCTGACGGGGGCAAGGCTGTGGCCATGACCGACCACGGCAACATGTTCGGGGCGGTGCATTTCTATGAGGCGGCGGTCAAGGCGGGGATCAAGCCAATCATCGGGCTGGAAACCTACATGGCCCCCGGCGACCGACGTGACAAGGAAGCCAAAGCCGCCAAGGAGGCCAGCTACCACCTGATCCTCCTTGCCCGCGACCTGACCGGCTACCGCAACCTCCTCAAGTTGGCTTCGATCGCCTACCGCGAGGGGTTCTACTACCGCCCGCGAATCGACCGGGAGGTGCTCCGGGCTCATGCCGAGGGTATTATCTGCACCTCCGCCTGCATCGGCGGCGAGATCCCTCAGGCGTTGCTCGCTGGTCGCCGCCGCGAAGCTGAGGATCTCGCCCGGCTCTACCTCGAGATCTTCGGTGAGGAGCGCTTCTACATCGAGTTGCAGGACCACGGCATCGAGGAACAGCGCCTGGTCAACCCTGAGTTGTGCGATCTGGCCCGCAAGCTGGGGCTGGGCACCATCGTCTCCAACGACGTCCACTACCTCAACAAGGAAGACGCCGAGGCCCACGACGTGCTCTGCTGCATCAACACCGGAGCGAAGCTCGAGGACCAGGATCGCTTCAGGTTCGAGAACGACCAGTTCTACCTCAAATCGCGGGCGGAGATGCAGGCCCTGTTCAAGGATTACCCGGACGCCCTGGCGAACACCGAGCGTGTGGCCGACCTGTGCAACGTCGAGATCGAATTCGGCAAGACCCACGCCCCAGTCTATCACCTACCCGAGGGACAGACCGATCGAGAGCGTTTGCGCGAGTTGGTCTACGAGCGGGCGGCAATCAAGTACAAAGAGCTCACCGCTGAGATCCGCGAACGCATCGACTACGAGCTTGAGGTCATCTCGTCGAAGGGCTTCTGCAGCTACTTCCTGATCGTCTGGGACTTCGTCAACTACGCCCGGTCGCGAGGCATCCCCTGCGGGGCGCGCGGCAGTGGGTGCTCGACGGTCGTCGGGTACTGCCTGGGTATCTCCGCCCCTGATCCGCTTCGATACGAGCTGTATTTTGAGCGGTTCATGGACCCCGACCGCGACGAGATGCCGGACATCGACGTGGACATCTGCCAGAACAGTCGTGAGGAAGTCATCGAGTACGTCCGCCGGAAGTACGGCCACGTCGCCCAGGTCATCACCTACGGGACGCTCAAGGCCCGGGCCGCGGTCAAAGATGTCAGCCGGGTGCTCGGCTTGGGCTTCGAGGAGGCGAACCAACTCACCAAGCTCATCCCCGAAGAGCTGAAGATGACCATCGACAAGGCGATGGAGCGCGAGCCTGAGCTGCAACGGCTCTACCGGGACAACCCGACGATCAAGCGGGTCGTCGACATCAGCCGGCGACTTGAGGGGTTGGCCCGACACGTCGGCATCCACGCCGCGGCGGTGGTCATCAGTGACCGTCCGCTTGACGAGCTGGTCCCGCTCTACAAGCCCGCCAACTCCGAACAGATTATCACCCAGTTCGATGGACCGGGCGTCGAGAAGTGCGGCCTGCTCAAGATGGACTTCCTGGGGCTCAAGACGCTCAGCGTCGTCGAGCGGGCCCGCCAGTTGGCGGAGCGTAACCACAACCAGACCATCGATCTGGACGAGATCGACTTAGCCGATCAGAGGGTCTACGAGCTGTTCACGCGGGGCGACACCAAAGGTGTGTTCCAGTTCGAATCGTCGGGCATGCGGGACGTGCTCATGAAAATGCGTCCCAACCGCATCGAGGACCTCATCGCCGCCAACGCGCTGTATCGTCCGGGGCCGATGGCCTACATCGAGGCCTACGTGGCCCGCAAGCACGGCGAACGATGGGACACGCCCCACCCGATCATGACCGAGGTTCTCCAGGAAACCTACGGCATCATGGTCTACCAGGAGCAGGTCTCGCGGCTGGTGAACCGGCTGGGCGGGATCGAGCTCAAGAAGGCGTTCCGGCTGGCCAAGGCGATCAGCAAGAAGAAGACGAAGGAAATCGAGGCCATGCGCGGTCCCTTCCTGAAGGGCTGCGTCGAGAAAGGCGTCAAGCGCGAGACCGCCGATCAGATCTTCGAGGACATCCTTAAGTTCGGTAGTTATGCCTTCAACAAAGCCCACTCGACCGGGTATGCCTTGGTGGCCTTCAAGACCGCGTACATGAAGGTCTACTACCCGACCGAGTACATGGCCGCCCTGCTGACCTTCGAGATGGACTCGACGGACAAGGTGAGTGAGCACCTGGATGAGTGCCGGCGGCTGGGCATCGACATCGCCGCACCGGACATCAACTCGTCGGGGCTGGATTTCACGGTGGTATCGCGGCCTGGGGGACGACCGCAGATCCGCTTCGGGCTCGGGGCGGTCAAGGGCATCGGGGAGAAGGCGGTCAACGCGATTCTCGACGCCCGGTCGGCCGGCGGGCCCTTCCGGTCCATCTTCGACTTCTGCGAGCGGGTCGAGTTGAGCGCGGTCAACCGGGCGGCCCTGGAGGCCCTGATCAAGTGTGGGGCCTTCGACTCGACGGGGGCGATGCGCAAGGCGCTCATGGTCGTTCTTGATGACGCCATCGCCCAGGGCAACGCGATGGCCCAGGACCGTCGGTCCGGGCAGCTTTCGCTGTTTGGCGGAGAGATGGAGCGGGTCGAGCCCAAGTTGCCTAACGTGCAGTGGAGCGAGGCTGAAATGCTGGCCCATGAGAAAGCCACGCTGGGCTTCTATGTGACCAACCATCCGCTCAGCGCCCACGAAGGGACCCTGCGGCGATACGCCTCGGCCCGCACGCGCGACCTGGGCAACTACAACGACGGCTCGGTGGTCACGCTGGGCGGCATGATTACCAAAGTCCGGTTCCAGGCCGCCAAGACCGGACGCAATGCCGGTCGCAAGATGGCCTTCGTCACTCTCGAAGACCTGCATGGGCAGATCGAAATCGTGATCTTCACCAACGAGTTGGAGAAGTTCCAGGGATTCCTCCGTCCGGAGGCGGTAGTCTTCGTGAAAGGCGAAGTCGACCGGCGAAGGCAGGAACCATCGCTACGCGTTCGTGAGATTGTCCCGCTGGAAGAAGCCGACGAACGGCTCAGCGCCATGGTGGTCATCCGACTGACTGGCGCGGTGGCGGATCCTGAATTCCTCCGCTCAGTACGAGAGGTCATCCGCCGATACCGCGGAGATCGGCCGGTCTTTCTAGCCGTCGTCACGGCAGAAGGGGTCAAGGTCACCATCCGCACCAATCCGGAATGTAACGTCCGACCGGGCAAGGAGTTCGTGCGGGAAATCGACGCGCTGTTGGGTCCCGGGCATCTGGATGTTCTGGCCCCGATGCGGTCCACCCCTGCGGCGTATGTGCCGCCCCCCCCCGCAGAGCGGGAGGACGTGCCCACCGAAGAGGCTGACACGGAGACGGATTCCATCGCCAGCCTCGCGTGAATGGCTTACCCGAGGGAGGCGCCAGCCTGGGCACCCACGTCCGCATCAGCGGATCTTATCCACTGGTGCATATATACTTATGAAGCACTGAGCATACAGCTTGGCCAATTTCCCGATATTTGGTGTGGGGGGCGGGTGCGCATAAGATATGCAATCATGCGAACCAGTGGAGGGGTATGCCTAGTATGGCGGCGCTGGTGTGTGGCGGCGATCGGGTGGCCATGGAGCCAGTGACGCCGGCCGCCACGGCTCGGCTGAGCTCGCCGAAGTCGGGGGGCGGCCGCTACGGGCTGGCCGTTACGGGCGAGGGTCATTGAGCGCTGTTGCGGTAAGGAGTATCCACGCGTGGATCCCATGCACGATGTGCTGGCGGAGATCAGTGAGATTATGGGCAGCTCCTTGGAGCTGCGCCGGGTGTTCGATGGCGTCATGCGCGTGCTGGCCGCCCGGTTAGGCATTGAGAGGGGCCGACTGGTAATTCTGGACGACGTGACCGGCCGGTTGCGGATCGAGGCGGCCCACGGACTCACACCCGACGAGCAGCGCCGGGGCGTCTATGCGGTCGGCGAGGGGATCACCGGCAATGTGTTTGAGACGGGCAAGGCTCGGGTGATACCCGATGTCCGGGAAGAGCCGAGCTACCTGGACCGGACGGGTGAACTGCGAGGGCGGGCCGAACCCTACAGCTTTATTTGCCTGCCGATCACGAGCAACAACCAGACCGTTGGCGTACTGAGCGTGGACAAGCTTTTCACCGACCAGGAGTCCCTGGAGGGGGATCTGCATGTTCTGACCGTAGTGGCGGCGATGATCTCGCAAACGGTGCGAATCAACTGGATGGCCTATCGGGAGAAAGCCGAGTTAGCGAAGGAGTTGGCCGAGTTACGCAAGCAGTTGGGCGAGCGATATCAGTTCTCGAACATCATCGGGACCAGCCCGGCGATGATGGACGTGTTCCAGACGGTTCATCAGATTGCCCACACGCGTGCGACAGTCTTGTTGATGGGTGAGACGGGCACGGGCAAGGAGATGATCGCCAAGGCGATTCACTACAACAGCGACCGGAAGGATCAGCCGTTCATCCGGGTGAATTGCGGCGCGTTGTCCGGGCAGTTGCTGGAAAGCGAGTTATTCGGGCACGTGAAGGGCGCATTCACGGGCGCGATTCGCGACAAGATCGGGCGGTTCGAGGCGGCCAACGGCGGGACGTTGTTCCTGGACGAGATCGTAACATTGGATACTTCGCTGCAGGTCAAACTGCTGCGGGTTCTTCAGGAACGGGAGTTCGAGCGGGTTGGCGACTACCGCACGTTTTCGAGCGATGTGCGGATCATTGCGGCGTCGAACCTGGATCTGGAGGAGGAGGTCAAGGCAAAGCGTTTTCGCGACGACCTTTACTATCGGTTGAATGTGGTGGCGATTCGTTTGCCGCCCCTGCGTGAACGGCGGTCGGACATCCCGGCGTTGATCGATCATTTTCTGGACAAGTACAACCAGGAGAACGGCCGCACTCTGCACAAGATATCGCGTGATCTGCTCAACCTGCTTTCTCGCTACCCTTGGCCGGGCAATGTGCGCGAGCTGGAAAACGCCATCGAGCGGGCGGTGGTGCTATCGCGAGGCGAGCACTTCACGGAGGACCTTCTGCCGCTGTCGATCCGAATGGTTGCGGAGCAGAGCCCATCGACCGGCCGGCCGGCCTCGAGCGAGGATCTCGCGCTCGAACTGGTCAACGAAGTGATGGACAGTACGTCGGCGAGCGAGGCCGGCCAGATCTGGAACCAGGCGACGGGGCGTCTGGAGCGAATCCTGATCGAGGAGGCCCTGCGGCGTTGTGATGGCGTGAAGATCAAAGCTGCCGACTACCTGGGCATCAACCGCAACACTCTCAACAAGAAGTTCAAGGAACTCGGCTTGGTTTCGGGCAACGGCCAGGACGAGCCGTAGACGCCGGCGTCACTGGGCATGTGAGGATAAGCGACAGAACACTCAATCGTGTGATGCGGTCGCGGGACGGTAAGCTTCGAACCAGCGAAGACGGGCCTCGGCGGGGGTGATGGAACCGGCGAGGAGGAGTTGCTCGATTTCGTCGGCCCAGGCGGCAGATGTCATGGTCCGACCGCCCCACTTCTCCCACTGTTCGATATGCGTGTCTCCCGGCGCGAAGTCTGAAAGGCCGGCGACATTCTCATAAGCCGGAGTCGGGCACTCGACGAAGAGATTGTTGCTGGCTCGGAGGACCGTTCCAGGGCGGCCGGCGGCATCGGAAACTGGCGCAAGGTGAAAGCGTACAAAGGTATTGCGTTCGATCACCGCACCGGTGGATCGATGAGGGACCGCGTGGAACTCGATCGCCCGTGAGGCGTTTCGCCATCCGTCGAAGACATTGTGGATGACCTGGAGATTCTCGGGCAGCCGGCCGGGCATCAATGATGCCTTGGCCCCCCCCACGAAGAGGTTGTCCGTCAGTACCGTTTCGGGCGGGCAGTTTGCCAGGATGCTCACGGTTGTACCGCGTCCGGCGGCGTTGATCTTGGTGGTTGCCACGGCGTTGTCGGCGGCGACGAGGACATTGCCGGTCACGGTGGCGGGGCTGCCCTGCACCACATATGTACCCCCGCGCAGGACGTTGTCTTTGAGCAGCACACCGGGGGCATCGCAGACCAAGGCGGAGCTGCCCCATTGCGAGAGGCTGGTGCAGTGCACGTAGTTTCCGGTGACGTTCACGGCCTCGATGGTCGATCCGGGCAGTCGGAGCCCGGCGGTCGG
>JAAYDF010000107.1 GCA_012729395.1 Phycisphaerae bacterium | reverse complement strand
TGCCCAGGGTGTAAGCACTGATATGCTGGCAGGACCGGTTACACTGCGATGAACGCTTGGTCGCTTGCCTCAGGGCGTGCGTACGCAGGAGGCGGCTGGATCAGGGCGTGCGTACACAGGAGGCGGCTGGATCAGGGCGTGGCGTACGCAGGAGGCGGCCGGATCGGGGCGTGCGTGCCTGCCCTTGGCGTTGCTTGGCGATGGCGGAAGCAGGGAAGTTTTTGCCGTGGCTCTGTAACCTCTGACCGGGGTTGAACTGGGTTGGGCAGGCTCCTCGCAACAACACCAGCGGTGTTGAATAACCCAGCCCAGGGTCGCGCAGCGCACCCTGGGGAATGCGACCGGCCACGATGCGGCAAACCCTGCAAGGGTTTCATTGCCTGGGCCGTGCCCGTACTTCGCCGGAGAGCGATGCAACCCTTCCAGGGTTGGCATGCCATGCCGGGCATAGCTTCCCGGGGTGCGCTGCGCGACCCCGGGCTGCGATCTGGAACCGCGTTGCGGTTCTACGTATATGGCAGAGCTTCGGGACATGGCCTGCCGAGCCCGGGCGGCGGTTGCCGAAACCGGGATCTCGCGTTTGTCTTGCTTGAGTTGCTGTCTTGTTGTCAGGAGGACGCACATGGAACCACGGACGACCCGCAGGCGGGTACGCTGGACGCACATTCTGGGCATCATCCTGCTGTTCAACGGCATGAGCGCCGCGGCCACGCTGCCCATCGAGCGCCAGTTCCCCGCACCGGGGGACTGGGCTGAGGGGATGACTTTTGTCGGAGCGGACCTCTGGATCTGGGACATTGATTTGCCCGGTTTCTATGTCGTCGCCCCGGACACGGGAGCGGTCAAGGCCAGTTACCCGTCGCCACCCACGGGCGGAGCTACCGGCTTGGCCTATGACGGTACCTTCGTATGGGGCGCCTCAGGAGACAGCGAGTATCCCCCCTTCATGGCCAAGTTCAGCCCCATCGACGGCTCCGTCATCAGCTACTACGACGTACCCATCAGGAACCCTGAGGGGATCACGTATGACGGCCAATACCTGTGGGTGTCCGGGAATACTTTTGATGATAGCAGAATTGTCGCCCTCGACCCGCTAACCATGCAGCCTGTCAGAGAGCTCATCTTGCCGGTACAGTCTCCGCGAGATCTCGCCTGGGATGGAATGAGCCTGTGGATGGGGGCTTCAGATTGGCTGGGGCTGGGCATGGGGTGGCGGGAGCATATTTTACAGATCGATCCGCTGACGGGGGACGTTCTCGGCGATTTCGACGTGCCGGGTGGCGTGGCGATTGGATTGGCTTGGGACCACGGGCTGCTCTACGTCTCCGATCTCACCCGCGATACCATCTTCGTTTTGCGAGTGCCTGAACCTGCGAGCATCGCCCTGCTTTGTGCCGCGGCGGCGTTGCTGAAGCTTGGCCCAGTCCGTCGAGAAGCGAGGAGAGTTTCTCTCTTAAAGGAGCAGGTGCAATGAATCGAGTACTACTGACCCTTGTCATCAGCCTGGTCGCGTACAGCGGCGCTGTCGCCGATGTTGTTGTGTCCAAGGGCGAGACGGTTCATCTGGGGCTCCCTGATGGAGAAGGGCCATGGCTTCGGTTTTCCCTGGCCTATCTGACCCCGAATGGGGGTGGGATCGACCCCACTGCTGCCATCGGCGCTTGGTTTGACGGTGCCGGCTTGTACGACCTGTCCAACGATCCCCACCTGCCGGGATTCCTGGATCGCGCGACCAACGGAACTATGGACTGGATGGTTGCCAGCCTCAACGATCAGCACGGACATGGCTGGAACATAGAGTATTGGGAAGGCTGGATATGGTTGGGGCAGTATCCGGATCTTGCGCCACTCCAGATTACCGGAGCTCAACTGGTCGTCGAGCAGGTGCAGCCTTCCTCCGACGGTCTCCTCACCATCCTTCGCATGGAATACCTTGGGGTTCCAGAGCCTGCAAGCATTGGGCTGATCTCTATGGCGGTTCTGCTGGCATCGGCCCTTCCGAACCCACATAGGTTCAACCGAGATTCATGATTGCTCTGCACGGCTGTGAGCTTATCGGATGAGGACATCACTCAGGAGGACATCATGAAGCGTATGCCGAGAACAGTGCTTGTGCTCGTGTGCATGGCAGCGACCAGTGGTCTGCAACAGGCGCGTGGAGACGATGAGTCTTGATCTTGGACTCTCCGCATCCGACGGTTACAGTTTGTACTGTGGGATCTTCATGAGTTCGCCATCTTTCATGGCCGAGGCGTGGGCGATGATGCCGCCGACGGTCATGTTCAACGCTTGGGCCACATCCACCAGGGGTTTGCGGTCTTCGAGGATTGCCGTGACGAATTCATTCATGAGATAGCCGTGCGAACCGCCGTGGCCGCCGGCTTCCACGCCGGGCGGGAGTGGGGGGCGGGTCGTGTCCGGGAGATTCGTCTCCAACCCCTCGTATTTGTCATAGAACGAGCCCTTTTGTCCGCGAATACGGCCCATTTCCCCACCAGGTCCGGGCGTATCCCAACTGACGACCATGCGTGCCATGCCGCCTTCGCTGGTGCGGAACAGCGCGACTTCGGTGCCGAACGGGTTTTTATGGGGGCTGTTGGCCGGCTTGAACCGTTCCATGATACTGGGCATGCCCATGCAGGAGACTTCGGTAAAACTTCCACCGGTGACGCCGACGTAGTACGCATTCGAGTGCGTGGGATACCACTGCGGGGGCAAGCCCATACGCCAATTTTTATACGACGGCGTGGGTTGCTGCCCGTAGTGGTAGTATTCTCCTTCAGCGTACACGAGCTTGCCGAATCCGCCCGCGTTGTAGATTTGCCGCATCGCATAAAGTTCTTCATGAAAATACGACGTCTCGAACATCATGTACTTTCGGCCGCAGGTCTTTACCGTTTCGAGCAGCTTGTCGGCATCTTCGAGTGAGCCAAGGACCGCAGGCACGGCGGTGGCCACATGCTTACCATGCTTGAGTACCTCGATGCAGTGCCGGGCGTGGTTCGGAGCGTCGGTAGCGGTGAATATGGCCTCGATCGTGTCATCCTTGAGCATTTCTTCCAGCGAGGGATACGTTTTCTCACACCGGCACGCCTTGGCCAGGCCCGCACATCGATCAGGAATAAGATCGCTCACGGCTACGACTTGAACATTCGGGTGGTCCTGAAAGCCGAACTCTGCCCCGAACTGGCAAGCGCCATATCCAACGATCCCCACGCGGATCTTGCGGTCGGAGATGGGCTTCCAATCTTTGGAGGCATTCGGATTAGCGGGAGCCCGCTCGAATCCCTGAATGTCCTTCTCCTCGGATCGAGCCGAAGCCGTCAACCCGAAAGCAGCGCTGGCGCCCATGGCTTGCAGAAAGGACCGTCGCGTGGTGAAGCTGTGCATCAGTGGTTCTCCCTCAATGTGAGAGGCGTAATCCGGTAATCCCAATCGTTTTGTCTGACGATGGCGTCAGAACGCGGTTGACATTGTACACAGTCCCTTGTGTTGTACCAACCCATGTCCGGACCGTGCTTGCCGTGGACTGTGCCCGCCTGTGTCGTTCGGGTTCGATGATCATCGCACCTGGGGCCGCATGGTGCGTTTCGAAGCCCTGGGACGCCTACTTCACCTTGTCGGGGTGAGCCGCCTTCTCAACGATTCGTGCGTTTTTGAATGCGGCGATCAGCTCATCCTTCGATGCTTGGTGGGCTTTGACATACCTGCGGTTGCCCACCGGCAGGATAGTCGAGTTGCCATCCGCGCCGGGCTGGACCTGAAGCTCACTGCCGATGCTGCTCATCAATGTCAGGGCTCCTGGTTTCATGGGCAGTTCCAGCTCCTTGTCGCCTGAAATGTGCCAGTAAACGACATACGGATCGTGGTTGTGCTCGAAGGTAAACGCCAACACCTCCTTGCTGCCCCCGGCCACATTCACGATTGGATCGTAGGGAACCAGTTCCAGTTCATTCTGTTCGTTCAGCAACAGGATGAACTCCCGATCAGGATTGCGCAGGGCTTGCTTCTGTTCCTCTGTCAGCCACCGCCTGGCCCTGACCTCCTCCCATCGCCGCAACACCTCGAGGTTGTCCGCGGTTCTCGGATGTTTGGCCATGGTTTGCGGATCGGCATGGATGGACACCGGACAATCCCAGGCGGCCGCCTTGCTGGTGACAAACTCCAGCTGGTCGGGCTGGGTTCCGATGGTGTTGGCATCGGGCAATCGGTAACCCAGCCATCCAAAATTCAGGCGGGTGAAATTATCGCGCATTCGGGGGGCTTCCCTGAGGGGGTGCTTGACGGTTTGTTCCTTGAGTGATTCAGGGCTGAACACATCGAACGCATTGCCTCCGGTGAGCATGTGCCAGCTGAAATGAGTTTTGGCGGCGCCCTCAGCGAAAATGGGCTCGGGTTTGAGTCTCTTGAACACCCGGTACTGCGCACCCGACACATGATACCAGAAGGGTGGGTTGACCCCTTCCGATCCGTCGAAGTAGATAAACTCGAACCCGGCATCCCACAGATTCGCGATGCCCTCCGCCACCTCATCCTGCAGGTCTGAGTACTGGTCCAGGTAAACGCTGGTGGCGCCAAATTCGCTCACATCGAGCAAGCCGAACATGTACCCGGCGGGCTGGGCGTTGAGCGTGGTTCCATCGATGGCGCGCTTGCATCCATGGAACTTGTAGGGCGGCGTGGTGGTATAGCCCGTGTAGGCAATCAACTCGGTCCCAAGCTTCAACACCTTGCGGCCCTGGGCCATCGTGCTATGGACCGGATTCTGCTCCACAAAAATCTCGATGTCGTTGTTCCCCAGGGGCCTGGCCAGGGTGAAAACCCGGGTCAGGTTGAGCCGGTGATCGGGGATGGGGGTGACATACTTGCTGTCCCGGCCGATATGGCTGTGGAGGAAGTGGCAACCCGGGGTGATCCCCGCCGCCTTGATCCGGGCCAGCATGGCCTTGAGATCCGCCTTGCCGTTGGGGTACTGGGCTTTGAAAACGTCATAATTGCCGATCAGACGGTAGCCCCGGCTTTCCAGAAAGGCCGGATAGTAGATGTTCATGAGCCGGAAGCCGCCCATCTTCGCGTATTTGATCTGCTCCTCGACATTGGACGGATCGACCGTGTACGTCCAATAGTAGGATGCATTGTACAGATCGTGCCTCCGGCTGGCCACGCCGTGGGGCAAATGATAATCCTCCTCAACCACGGCAATGGTATCCAGCAACTGGTCCTTGGCGCAGGTGATCAGCGCGGCCGTAACCCCGGTCAGCTTAACCTTCTCATCTACACCGGCTTGCAGGATCCGGCATCCCTCGCCCTCTTCCGAATCCGCATTGGCAGAGGGCTCCGCGGCCAGCACATTGACCGCCACCTCCTCATTCCAGATCACGTTCAGCCAGTCGCCCCAATGCCCCAGATGGCGCACGGGCAAACGCAGGAACCACATCTCCGATATCGGCGGTTCGGTCATCGAAATGCCGTAATCCTCGGTCAGGGTGAAGCCTTCCAGGGTAAAGGCGATGTAATGCGGAGTAATCCTGACTCCGACCGTGGCTTCCCAGGGGATCAACTCATAGCCGATGACCAGCTTGTCGCCCTGTCTCCGGATCGCATTGGATTTGAACGTGGTCTTCTTGTTGGGATAGGCCAGCTTGACCTCGTTCTGGTACGGGCGTGGTTCTGTGATGGTGCTGATCGGAACCTTTCTGCCCTGGATTAAGCACTCCGTCCTGGTGGGTTTGTGGATCAGGCTTGTGGCACTTCCATCGGCGGCGATGACCAGTGTCATCTGATCATTCTCAAGGATGATATCCCCCGCCTGGTCCGCCTTCACTCCCGCACTCGAGCCGACCAGGATGCCTGTGGATAACAACAACAGGATGAGCTGTTTCATTGTGTTTTGTGGATTGAACATGTGGGTGTAACTCGCAAAGCCCGTGATCGTAACATCCTATAACACAAGCCTTTACATGCGTGTGGTTGCGCATATAAAGGGTCTCCAGAGGTGGAACATTACCGGTCAAGGAGGATGTTCGGCCCTCCTGGTAAGGAGACCCAGGCATGATCATGGCACAGGAACGGTTGATTCTCAAGAGGCAGGCCCGGTTGGAAGAGATGACCACGTTTGTTCGGCGGTGCTCGCGGGACGGCCGGCCGATTGACGAGGTGGAGCGAGAGTTGTGGTCATCGCGTCTCCAACTGGGACAGACGCTGCTGGCCGGTTACGTGGAAGGCGTAGGCCCAGGGGATGTGGGCGACACGCCAAGTTGTGAAGGGCGGGAGTTACGGCGGTTGGAGTTGCCACACGATCGCCGGTACGTATCCGTATTCGGGGAGCTGTCCATCTCCTGCTACCTGTACGGCACGCGGGAGACCCAGAAGCATGAAGTCGTTCCGACGGACGCGCTGCTGTGTTTGCCCGATGGCGAGTTCTCGTATCTGTTGCAGGAATGGGATCAGTCGTTCTGCGTGGAAGACTCCTACGAGGAGTCACGGCGGAAGGTGGACAAGATTCTGGGCATCGGCCAGTCGGTCCGCCGCCTGGAGCAAATGAGTGTGTCGATGGCCGAGAGCGTGTCGGCTTTTCAGGACTCTGCCCCGAAGCAGCCGGCGGGCGAAGAGGGATCGATCCTGGTGCTGACCGCGGACGGCAAGGGTGTGCCCATGCGTCGGGATGTCGGACAAGACCCGCCCGTGATTGGCGGTCGGCGGAAGAAAGGCGAGAAGGCTAACAAGAAGCGGATAGCTTGCGTGGCAGGGTGTAGACCATCGATCCGTTCGTGCGGACGCCGGAGGACGTGGTGGAGGAGGTGTTACGCGATGCCCGCAAGCCGGATCGGCCCAAGCCTTGCCACAAGCAGTTGCGGGCCGAGTTGACCCGTCCAATCGACGGCGTAGAGGTGAACGCTAAGGAGCGAATCTTCGCCTGGCTCGCCGAGCAGGTGAAACTTCGCAATCCGCGGGACCGCAAGCCGGTGGCCTGTGTGATGGACGGGGAGCGGGCGCTGTGGAACAAGCTACTTGCCCTGGCCCCTGGGATCATGTGCATTCTGGACCAGTTTCACGTGCTGGAGCGGCTGTGGCAGGCGGCGCATTGCTTTCACCCGGAAGGCAGCGACCAAGCCAAAGCCTTCGTGACCGATCGGCTCCTGCGGTTGTTGCGCGGCGAGGTGGTTTATGTGATCGGGGGCCTGAAGCAGATGGCGACCAAGCAGGTGCTGCGGGGCGGACCCTTGTCCGTGCCCCCGCAGGGTTTGTGTGGGAGTCGTCCGGGTTCTGTCGGAACGGTGCCGTTACCGCACTGAGCGTGAAAACGCTGACCGCCCACGGGGTCACCGGTATTTGCGGCGGCGGGGGGGGGGAAGGATTCGCAAATCGATGCACTCGGTAGCCCATCGCTGATATTGCTGCCGCGCACTATGGTTGGCCTCGGGTATCCGCGGGCTGGGTAGTCGTGCGCTGGTATGTGAGCACGCGCTGAACAGCATCGAGCCGAGAAGTGTCCGGGTCTCCATCCGCGCCTCTGGTCGGAGCCAGCCAGCCGCCTTCATCGTACTCGTTCCAGGCATAGATGATGACGGTGTTGGCGATGCAAATGTCGGGATGTGACCTGACGAAGCCGAGGGCGCGTTGCAGGTGCGCCGCGATCTCTCCGGGTGCGGCTCGGGACGGGAACTGATCCTGCTGGTGATAGGCGGCGTGCTGTTCCCAGGAAACGGGATTGTCCTTGCGGGGCCGTTTATCCCAGCCCGTCGTGACTAGGGGCACGTAGGGAACCTGCGCACCCGCAGCGGCTCGCCAGTAGTGCTCTTCCACTGACTTGGCCAGGTCTGCAAAACACGCTTCCGAGCCGCCTCGGGCATAGGCCGAGACCGCATCGAACTCCCGCGCGGAAACCTGGGCGAAGTCCGCTTTGGGATCCCAGCCCATGAAGACACAGTAGGGGTTTAACCCGGCGTCGTGCGCGGCGGTTAGAAACTCGGCAAACCGCTCAAAAGGAAAAAGGTGACCCATAAAAGCGTAGACCAGAGGACGGTGGTTCAGTACGGTTTGGTATTCCGGCCTTCGAAGAAGGGCGACCGCGCGCTCGCGTTCCTGGGGCCATTGCTCAGGGCTTGCGTTGAGAGTGTTGTGCAGAATAACGCAGAACCTGATGTGCCTCCGGTCCGGGCTGCTCAGGTATTGTGCAAGGGCCGTGCTCATGGAGTTCGATCGCGGATAAAGAAGAAATGCCCAGTATTCCAGCCCCGCGTTGGCGGCGAACCGGATTTCGCGGTCCATCACCTCCTGTCGGCCGCCTTTGATCCGCACCCGGTTGTCATCGAGGACTTCCGCAAACCACGGCAGACGATCGTGGTATTGGCTTGGGCCAAGGGTCCGTTCGACCTGCTCGGTAGCAGGTCCGCCGGTCCATGCGTCCCAGCGGATCGCGCCCACGGTCGGAGCCGGCAGGACATCCCCAGCAGCGACACCGCATGCACAGAGGACGAGATTGAACGTCAGTGCGTGCATGCTTAATCTGATAGAAAATGTAATTCCGCGAGGGCCAGTGGCGTGGCCCCGGGGGTGGGGGGGGGGGCGGGTCGTTTGGCGAAACCTGCCAGCCATCGAGGTTGTCCGTTCCCGCCGGTGGTCAGACGCTTTGCACCCATTTCGCGGAGTCAGGTCGCCTGGGCGACCGCTCGTGGACCATCCACGGATCATGTTCGCGCAGTATACCCCCTGGTTCCGGCCATCGCAAGGCCGAAATTGAAGATGCTCCGCACAAATGCCCACTTAAGCACTGAGTACTCATCCACAATAGGCCGGTGCTTGTGGTGCGCTATGTCCTCGCTGTGTTGCGTGACAGCCCCTCTACGCCGATGAACTGGCACACCATCCGCTCGTCGCGTCGTCCATCGAACCGCTTTTGCCACGCCAACGCTCGAAATCCCATCCGCCTTCGCTTACTCTGGGATTAGGAGCCCGCAACCGAATCGTAGTGCATGATCATCGCCCCAACCCTCACCACGCTTGGGGGCATGTTGCGGGCGGGAACGGCCGCTCCGCAAACCGAGGCCGCTGCGGAAACGTGAAGTGGCATCATGGCAACATTACCCGGCGGGCTGGGTGGCGGTCAAGGCGGCGGCGACCGCCGTCTTGATCCGGGCGATCATGGCGTCCACCTCTTGCGGGGCTGTGCCTTTGCCTTTCGCGCTTTCTTTGATCTCCGCGAGGATCT
>JAAYDF010000106.1 GCA_012729395.1 Phycisphaerae bacterium | reverse complement strand
CTGCGCAGTTGGAACGGCCTTCCTCTGCATTCCGGCTACGCCGATGGGAGATGCAGAAATCCCTCATCATCTACGAGATATTGAATTACCGCCTTGGCCTTGGAATGAGCCACCTTCAAAGTGTAAGAAATGCAACCCGTGCATTCCTGCAGTTGGGACACTCGCATACCGGGTGGATTATCCTCCATCACCGCCTCATAGACACAGTGTAACTGGCAAAGACATTCCAACGCCACACTCTCACCCGTATACAATGCATCAGAGCCCGCCGTCGACATGTCAGTGTTTCTGGAGCAAGGCCTCTAAAGATCCTCTGCCTGGCGTGTGGGGTCCACCGATAACAGAAGCTCAAGGAGGAGGGCTCGAGCCCTAGTTTACCATGGCGGCGTTTTACTACCCAACAGGCCAATCTGTGCAAGAAGGTGATATCGTTACTTTGGCTGGTACCCGGGCTTTTGTAGAACGTGTTCTTGTGAGAGGTACTCGCGACGCGCACGATTACGCATGCTCTGATACCGGGGGAATCCTGCTTAAGCTTGATGATGGAAACCGTGTGTTGGAGCGATGGATAGACGAGGACATCGAGTTTCACCAGAGGGGACAGAGAAGATTGCCAGAGGATAAAAAGGGAGGATAAAAAGGCTGGGTGGCCCTGGGTGATTGCTCACCCAGACCAGAATAGGGGTCTGGACGGGAAAACGGGATTGCGCCAAGCAACCTGGGAAAGGGGGATGTGAATGAGCTGAGTCACTGAAACCTTTCATTGAGGCCCTGTGGACCCTTGACACGCCGCATCTCGCAGCGGGAGATTCCGAGCGAGCTTCGCTTGCGGCGGCGAGTCAGGGGTGGACTGAGCCCGCCCAGGAGAGCGTCGCCTGCCCGTCGAGAGCCTCTGGGTCGAACGACGCCTGGAAGCGAGTCTTGGAAGAGTTGGGAACCACAGATCCGGCTCCGCCTTGCTACGTCGAGACGAGTAAACGCGGATGAACGCGGATGAATGCGGATGCGAGGTGGACCGCTGGCTGGCGTTGGCGGGGGCACCACGGAGTCAGTAGAAGGCACAGAGGCGGAAGGCATATAGGCAGAAGGCACATAGGCACAAAGGCGGAAGGGGCATGTTGACGTGGGATCTACATGCCGGTCGCCGCAGGGGGCGACCGCTATGGGCGGCGCCGATCAGAGCCGCGACTGTCAGGGAGCGGTCATCTGTGCGGCGGTCAATGGGTGGGCAGGTTGCCGCGGATCGTTCTGCATTTCAGCGAGGCGGTGATGATGGGCAACTTGCGTTGTGTCCTAGGCTGGCCACGCCAAGCCGCTTTTTCGCCGTGCGCTCAGATTGGGATTCTCTTGCGGTCGGGTCCGTGTCGCTGGCAGTTCTGGTGAGTGTTTGGCGGTTGTGGAGCATCGGGCAGATGTACGGTTTCGGCTTGGTTGCCCTCGTATCGTTCCGCACCGAAGGAGTTGCGGGACGGATATCCGTCACGTGTTGTATGTGTTCGGCTACTTCGATCCAGGCTTGCTCACCGAATGAAGGCTATCCATTGCGGAGTGACGGAACTCTTGTATTGGCAATATATTGCGCGAATCGGAGGCCTCGACGGTCGCGTTTTGTTGGATGTTCACCTGTTCGCGTTATGCCCGTGCCGGCGAGCTTGGGACTTGGTCGTTACAGGAGGGGTATTGCATGGGGAGGGGGTGGCCGTATATGCATTCAGGTGTGGAACGCCAGCTATCCGATGAAGGCTGTTGGGACGGATGGGATGTTCTCGGTAGTCTTTGGCGGTTTGGAGCTTGCCGGGACGAGATTCGTTGACCAGTTCGAGAACGGTGTTGGCGCACCTTGCGTTGCTCTTCCTGGTGGTGGGGAGGGCGCCGCGATGCGTCACCTGAGCCAATGATGCCAAAGGAGTGGTGACATGAACAAATCTCTCTGCATAGTTGCGGTGGCAGGGTGTATGCTGTTCTGTTGGGCACCGTTGTCCGCGCAAGATGGGGTTTCCGAGTCCGCACAAGATGGGGCTTCCGAGGCGGAGTCAGTGACCGCTTCGAGCACGCAGCCTGCGGAGGAATCGCCCTCGGCCGCTGCGCCTGAGCCGTTTAATCTGCTGACGGCGAAACGAATGACCGGCGACTGGTTTGGCCTGCGAACCGATCTCGAGGATATCGGATTCACATTCTCGCCGCGCCTCTATACCAACTATCAAGGCAACTTCTCCGGGGGCGAGAACACGGCCGGCGCTCATGAGATTCCCGGTCGGTTTGATTACAACTTTGAACTTGATTTGAACAAGATGGTGAAGCTGCCCGGCGCGACGTTCTTCTTTCGCTTGCGGCAGCAGTGGGAGAACAGCATTGTCGATGACGTCGGCTCGGATTCCGAGCCCTATCCGACATTCGGAGATAACTTCTATGGTGATCCAAACTGTATTATCGTTCACAAGTGGCATTATCGGCAGCGACTGTTCGATGACCGGTTGGAGATTCGGCTTGGCAAGATCGATGCCACTGATTACATAGACACCAACGAGTATGCGAACAGTTCCTTTACCCAGTTCAGCAATACGTTTCTCGAGAACGCTCCGAATGTCCCTGGTGAGCGCGGTCTTGGAGCGGTCATGACCATATGGCCGACCGATTGGCTGTATTTTGTCGCTATGGCGGTGGACCCGGACAATGTCGACACCAAAACCGGCTTTGATACCGCCTTCCACGGGCCGGCTCACTTCGTGGCAAGCTGGGAATTGGGTTTTCTCCCTGCGGAGTTGGTCAAGGATGCCGGAATTCTCCCCGGGCACTATCGGGTAGGCTGGTGGATGCGCCCCGGAGAGTCGGAGATATTCAAAGATACCCTCGACGGCATGCTGGCCAGCGAGAGTCGATGGAACGACGTAGGCTTCTACTTCAACATGGACCAGGTGCTGTGGAAGGAGAACGATAAGCCCGATGACACGCAGGGACTTGCAGGCTTCATGCGATACTCTTACGCACATGGTGATGTGAACCGATACAGTCATTTCTGGTCGCTGGGTCTTGTCTACCAGGGCCTTATTCCGACTCGTGACAACGACTTGCTTGCATTGGGCTTTGCTCAAGCAGTCACATCCAGCCAATACCGTGACGCGATTGACGCGTTGGCGGATTGCGAGAGTGTGTACGAGATGTACTACGAGATTGAGGTCACCCCGTGGTTCAAGATCGCGCCGGATATTCAAGTCATCACGAATCCTGGCGGAAGATCAGACGCCCGAGATGCGTTTGTCGGAGGCCTTCGCGTCAACGTCATATTCTGACCGATGATTCGAGTCGTGAGCGTCCACCGGCACCACTGTTGCGGAAGTGGCTGTCTTGGCGTGCGTGTTGATTGGACAGGTACGCACGCCTTTGCTCTACCCTTGGCGAAAGAAGGTTGGCCAAGCGCTGCGTCACGCTGCGACTGCGTGAGGTCCGTTTTGTGTGCCGGTTATCGCAGTCAACCGTAGTTGCCGGCCGGCCGGATCATATCGTACGCTTGGTTCCGGCCCGCGTTTTGCCTCGATTGTGAGTACGAAGGCTGAAGTCTCATTGTCTGTGGGGCGGTTTCTGGCCGCCGATGGGGGTTGTCATGAGTGCACACGCGCTGCGACGCTTGATCCTGCGGCTGCGACGCAGACTTCACCTTGCGGAGGGAGCGACGGCCACTGAGTATGCCATCATGCTGGCGCTGATTGTCTTGGGCAGCATGGGGGTTATCGGCTCCATCGGCAGCAAGTTCCGCGTTCTCTACACGATGATCGCTGAGGCGGTGGGCGGCACGATTTGATCCCGCGGGATACTGCGTGCGGGATGTTCACGTCGCGGGATCGCGTGAGTGCCGAGGTCGTCGCTGCGATTCGGAGATCTTCAGTCTGACCCCGCGACGGTGATTTCTTCACTGTCGAGTTCCGGGCTTGATCTGCGTTGACGGCGTGAACGAGACGTCGCCTTCGGCTTTTCGCTGTTGTGGTTCTGTTCGCCATCCCCAGTCGGTCATCATCCAGTATCGGAGTCTGCGCTGTTGCGGTAGAATCGCTCGTTGGCCGCCAACCCGCATCGCGGCCACGAGGTGTTCGGCTTCATGCCTGGTGAGCCATCGCATTCGTCGCTTTCCGAGTTGCCGTCGGCGGGACGCCGCCGGCGGTGGTCTTGGCGAGTCGGGCTTGTCGCGCTGGTCCTGCTGTGGCTGGCGGCGATGCTTTTTCGCACGGATATCCGAACTCGCTGGTGGGCGTACCGTCTTGGGCAGACGGGCGACCCGGCAGCCCGGCGCTACTACACCGCCTGCTTGGCGGCTACCGGGAGTAGTTCGCTCTCCGCGACGCGTCGATTGCTCGATCACCCTCGGCCGGAGGTACGGCTGGCGGCGCTTCAGATTCTGCATCATTGCCCGGCCCCGGCGGCCCGCGGGATCCTTGTCGTGGCGATCGCCGACCGAGACGACCGTGTCTCGGACCGGGCGGCGTTGGAGCTGGCCTTGCGTAGTGATCGGCGAGAGGCGGTGGGGGAGTTGGAGGCTCAGGCATCCAGTTCGTCGCCGGCAATCGCCCGCAAGGCGGTGGTCGGCTTGCAGCGGCTGGGTGAGCCGGAGGCCGAGGATTTCCTGCTGGGTCTGCTTCGGCGGACGAGCGATCCCGACCTGCGGGCACAGATCATCGATGCTCTGGGGTTGATGGGCAGCCGATCCGCGGTGCCCGCGTTGATCGACTGCTTGGCTGATCAACGGGCGATCTCGCATCCGCCGGCGTCCTACCGCTGGGCCAATCAGGCGATCCAGAGCCTGGAATCTCAGCTACCCGCACAGGGTCTCGATCCGGCAGCTCTGCGCTCGGCATCCGTGGCGCCATGCACGGTTGCGGGTGTCGCGGAGCGGGCGTTGGCGTGGATCACCGGCATATCGGGCGGCGATCCAAACGCAGAACGTGACCAGGATCGTTCGGAGGCGATCGGGCGTTGGCGTGAATGGCACCGGGCACCGGTGGACGCCGATCGGTAGGCTGCTCGAGAGTGGGGCATCGCGTTCTTGGAGCTGGGGCATGCCGGCAAACGCTCTGCTCACAGAGCAGTGCCACGCGGCGGAGTTGCTCGCTTGCGTCCTGCTTGCTCACGCATGAACCGGGGGTTGTCACCCCCGGCACGTCTGCCTGGTCACTCGCTCAACCCCATCCCACGAGTTTGGCGATGTCTTGGAGGGTGACGACGAGGAAGATGCCGATGATCAGGGCCAAGCCGATCACCTGAGTGGCCACCTGCACCTGCAGGCTGATGGGGCTGCCTTTGATCTTCTCGATGATGAGGAAGACAAAGAGTCCGCCGTCGAAGATCGGCAAGGGGAGGAAGTTGATCACCGCGAGGTTGGCGGAGATCAGAGCAAGGAAGAAGAGTAGTTCGGGGATTCCAGCGGCGGCGATGTCGCTGCCGGTCTTGATGATTCCGACGGGCCCGGACATCTGGTCGAGGTCCATCGATCGGGTGAAGATCATCCGCTGCATGGTCAGGTAGACCTGGCAGATGAAGTGGTAGGTCTTCCGCAGACCGATCATCATCGCTTTGGCCGGGTTGGTTTCGCGGATCAGTATCCGCTCGAGGTTGGTGATGACGTCGTTGGCCTGGTACTGGATTCGCAGGAGCCAGGGATCGACCATTTCTTCCGTGATGGTGATCTCCTGCGCGTGCCGCGTGCGTTCGATGTGATCCCAGTACTCGACAGTGATCGTCTTGCCGACGTTTTGCCGCAGGATTTCGCGAGCGCCGGTCCAGTGATCCACGGATGCTGGGCGGTATTTGCCGTTGGTCTCGACGTCGATGGTACTCATGCCGTTGATGGCCCAGATCTGGCTTGCCCCGGGGAGTGTGAAGGTTGTGCCCAGGGTGTGGGGGACGTGGAAGCTGGCGGTTCCCTTGGGCGGGCTGTCAGGGGAAGCCCCTTCGTCGGACCAGGCCAAACGCACTTCCGTGCCGGCCAACTCGATGAATTGCTGGGCCAGATCGCTCCAATCCTGGATTGGGCGCTCGTTCACATGGGTGATCATGGCGCCTCGCGGGAGGACGGCCTTGAGTTTGGCGGCTGGCGTCGCGCCGTAGTCCTTGGTCATTTCGGTGACGACGTCGGCGACCACGACTCGGTTGGTCTCGTGGCCGACCCATGCCACGCCGATGGTGGGTTTGCCGCGCTTGAACCAGCCGGTCCGTTTGGGACGTACCTTCAACGTTTCGGTGCGGGCTTGCCCTCCTTCGTATCGCAGCACGACGACCGGGATGTCGACTTCGGGGTTTTGTTCGATGCTGGCCATGACTTCGTCGATGCGTGGTGCGATCTGGTTGCCCCACCGGATGACGACGTCACCCGTTTGAAGGCCGGCTTGTTCCGCCCGCTGCCCAGGGAAGACCTCGGCGGCACGGATGCGGGGCAGCAGGCCGAGGAGATGCCCGGTAGTCTCGCCCGCCCGGCCGTCCGGCTCAAGGGTCATCCGGGCTCGCCATTTGACGGTTCGCTCTTCATACGTTGTGGGCTGCTTGTCCGCCGTAGTGTTCTTGGCCAGTGGCCGCCGAATCCTGACGTCCGCAAAAGCACCGCGAAGACTCTTCAACGCCAGTTGCAGGTCCCAGAAATTGGCAATGGGTCGGCCGGCAACGTCCAGGATCTCGTCGTCGATTTGAAGCTGCTCGTCGTCCGGCAGGGCGGGATCCTTGGCTATCGCCGCGACGGTGGCCCCCATCGGGGGGGCAACGCCGATCTGCAGGATGTTCTGCTCCAGGCCTTTCTCCGGATGGATGGTCTTCGTGTGTGTGCCGACTTCCCCGCTGGCCGGGTCACGCCGCTCGATGGTCAGTTCGAGAGGTTCGTCCGGATCGGCCAGCACGACCGCCGATCGGAGATCCATGTGGTCGGATATCGCGCCGCCGTTGACCTTGGTGATTTTGTCGCCGACCTGGACGCCGACCCGCTCCGCCGGGCTCCCGGGTTGGATCCAACCCACCTCGGCGGGCAGGGACTCCAGCCCGATCATGAACGTGATCATGAACACGATGGCCGCGAACACCAGGTTCATGATCACGCCCGAAGACACGATGATCATCCGCTTGCCCACGGATTTATTGGTGAACGCCCGCGGATTCGCCTTGACCTTGAGTTCCCCCGACTTGTCAACCGCGAAGTCCTCCTGGCCGAGCATCTTCACGTACCCGCCCAACGGGAGCAGGTTGAACGAATAGCGTGTCTCGCCGATGCGGAATCCGAAAAGCTCCTTCAAGAAACCTACCGCGAACTTGTCCACTCGCACACCGCACAGCTTCGCCGCGGTGAAGTGTCCCAGCTCGTGGAAGAAGATGACCAGCGAGAAGCCCGCGAAGATCAGGAAGTAGCTGGGGATATAGACGATGCTCGCGCAGATGCCCACGACAACGAGCACGACCGCGAACGCGGACGGGCGATCCTCGCCGCTTGTGTTCGCAGGGCCGGACGCTTCGCTGCCTTCGGGATTGGCAAGCTGCTCAGCGCACGCAGGGCAAAGGCCTTCCACCAACTTGCCGCTTTTCTCGTCGAAAAACGACCGCTGGTCGCCGTCTGGGATTGTCGAGCCGCATCGTGTACAGGTGTTCATGGTCACGCTTTCCTTGCCGAGGGTGAGTCCTGGATTCGGGTCGGCATCAGTGCCCTCGATTTCATCCGTGCAGACATCTTTGCACTTCCTGCCGTGCCCAGGCGTCGGCTGCGAGTAGTCTGTCCAGGTCGCAGTTCTGCTCGATTGTATGGCGATCCAGCACCTGCCGGATCAGCTCGACGATTCGGCCGAAAGGAATTCGACCCTGGCTGAATGCCTCGACCGCTTCTTCGTTCGCCCCATTAAAGACCGCACCAGCCGTCCCGCCCAGTCTCGCGACCTCATAACCCATCCGCAGAGCCGGGAACCGGTCCAGGTCCGGCGGCTCGAAGTTGAGGCGACGCACGGTGGTGAAGTCCAGCCGCCGGGCGATGCCCGGAACGCGGTCGGGATACGTCAGAGCATACTGGATCGGGGTCTTCATGTCCGGTGCCCCGAGCTGGGCGATGATCGACCCGTCGTGGAACTCGACCATGGAGTGGATGATCGACTCGGGGTGCACGAGGACTTCAATCGAATCCGGGGCCAAGTCGAAAAGCCAGCAGGCCTCGATGATCTCCAGGGCCTTGTTCATCATGGTGGCGGAGTCGATGGTGATTTTCTGGCCCATATTCCAGGTGGGGTGGCGTAGGGCGTCGGCGAGCGTGGCGTTGGCCATCTGGTCCGCCGACCAAGTCCGGAACGGGCCGCCGCTGGCGGTCAGGTAGATCCGCCGAACCTCCTCCGCCCGTCCTGCCGCCAAGGACTGGAAGATAGCCGAGTGCTCGCTGTCGATCGGCAGCAACCGGGCACCGGTCTGCCGGGCCAGGGGCACGATGATGGAGCCGGCCACCACCAGGGCCTCCTTGTTCGCCAGGCCGACCTGTTTGCCCGCCCGCACTGCGGCGATCGTCGATTCCAGCCCCGCCGAGCCCACAATCGCGGCCACCACGAAGTCGCTGTCCTCCCGGGCAGCCAACTCGACCAGCCCGGTTGGGCCGACCAGCAGTTCCGTCGCTCCGTTGAGCAGCCCGGCCAGCGATTGGGCGTTGGCTTGGTCCGCGACGGCCACCGCCTGCGGCCTAAACGCCGCGCATTGCTCCGCCAGTTGCCGCCACCGCTGTTTGCCAGCCAGCCCGACCACCTGGTAGGTGTCGCCCAGGGCGCGCACCACCTCCAGCGTGCTGGTGCCGATTGACCCCGTCGAGCCCATGATGGCGATACGTTTAGCCACGGATGCTTTGTGCAGACCCCAAACCTCGGACCACCGCCGGCTCTCCATCGCCAGACCCGCGGGTCCGCTCAAGGCCCGCCACTATAGGATGTATCTCCTGTGATGACAACCGCTCACATTCGGCCCGACCGCGGAGGACTAGATCCCCGCGGGAACGCTTCCCACGAATGTGCACGGTCCCCGGCGTACCGCGACGTAGAACACCTCCCTCGTCGCGTCATGGACACGCGGTCGCGATGCTGGTATTCAGGCTGTTCCGCACGCCGACCAGATCGAAGATGTTGATGGACCCGTCGGCGTTGACGTCGGCACGGAAGCTGGCCGCAGCCACCGGCTGGTTCAACTGGTTGCGGACCAGTACCAGGTCAAAGATGTTCACCGCAAGGTCGCCGTTGGCATCCCCGGCCAGCACGCCCAGACAGAGCGTGTCCTCGGCGGTCGCGGTCGGATCACCGGTGGCCGCGATGCCGGGGAACTCGATGAGCAGATTCGCTCCATTGGTTGCTCCGGACAGGTTGACGGTTAGCGTGTCGCCGTCGACGACCAGGCCGTCCGTGGCGTCCAGCGCACCGCTGGACAGCAGCACGTCATCGTCGGTTCCGGTGACCCGGGCGACCGGCTGGTCGAAGCTGACCACGATCTGTTGCGGTCCGCCCACCCGGCACTCAACGGGGTTGTTGGCCGACCAGACGGAAATATCAAACGGATTGCCGTTGTGGGTGCGGCGTGAGACCGCGGCCGTGACCTGTGGTGGTGTCGCCCCTGATGTGGCGGAGAGAATGAAGCGGCCGTCCACGTGGATCTCGTAACTGTACCACCAAGTGGCCGCGCCCGCGACGGAGAAGCCGAGTTGCTCGCCCGCGGTTACGGTCACGGTCTGAGCTTGCGGATTCGCCGCGTCGATTAGCGCGATTGTGTTGTCGCCCCGAGTCACCTTCAACTCGTATGCTTCCAGGGCCGATGTTGGGCCACGCACTGGTGCTTGGCAGGTTAACTCAAGGGGTGTTCCGTCCGGGTACATGGTCGAAACACCGATGCTCAGCGTGCCCACAACACTACCTTCCGCACGCCCTGGAGATTGCGGCATGGTCATGAAGCCCCACTCCATGCATTCCATGGTTTCTGGGTCCCACATGATGCAGTCCCAAATCTGGTCGGCTCCCTCCTGGCCCTGGAGGATGATGTTGGTACGAAGATGGCCTTCGGGAACGGTCACCAGTTCGCTGGTGGCCGCCGTTCCCTGTGGCTCCACGGCCCAGCCCGTGCCTTCCGAGTGCGCTGGGCTATTGGTGTTGGTTACCGGGGCACTCCACTCCGTCTCGGCGTAGGCGGCATAGTTCGAGTCCATCTGGACTGGCGAGGCTGGCCTCGGAACGTACTTGGCCAGGCAGATCCTGTACTGGTTGTCATCCAGGAAGCTTATGGCCGGCTGTCCATCCGGGGCGATCGCCAGGCAGGGGTTGTGCCCGGTGTCGCCCATCACGTCGACGTATGTCGTTTTCCACTCGGATCCGTTCCAGACAGTGTAATGTAGATCGCTCGTAGAGTTCGCATATGACCTGAAGGCGATCGCAGGTTGTCCGTTGGGCAACATGGCCAGACTGGTTCCGCCGACAGGGGTTTGGGAGCCTCCGGCGTTTTGTCTTTGCCAGTCGGTCCCGTCAAACCATGCGTATTTGAGGGCCTGGTTGGTGTAATCCGCGTAGCTGATCGCGGGATGCCCGTTGGGGAGCACCGCCAGGCTGGTGTAGGTTCCGACGTTCCCCAGACTGTCTACGATTGTGGTCTGCCAGCCAGTGCCGTCATGCCACGCATACTTCAGATCGGCCGAGGAAGAGTCGTAGTAGCTGATCGCCGGCGTACCGTCGGGCAGAATCACCAGGCTGGTGTATAGCCCGACAATGCCGGTGGCGTCCACGACTTCGACCTGCCAGCTTGCGCCGTCGAACTGAGCGTACTTGAGAGCGCCATTACCGGCGTCGTAGTAGCTGATCGCCGGTTGGCCGTTGGGCAGAATCGCCATGCTGTTGCATGCGCCGACGTGCGGCCCGCTGTCGACAACCTGGCCCTGCCAAGTGGTACCGTCATGCCAGAAGTATCGTAGAAGCAGTCCGCTTGAGGAGTTCTCATCGTATACACTGATTGCCGGGCGGCCGTTGGGAAGGATCTTCATGCTGCAGTAACTGGCATAGAAGGCTGCGATGTCCTCAACACACCAGGATGTGCCATCGTGCCACGCGTAAGACAGCTTTCGACCGCCATAGTATCCCGAGACGAAGGCAACCGCCGGCTGGCCCGAGGGCAGGAACGCCAGCGAGTGATCGGCGTAGTATGAGTAGTATGAAGCTGCCACCGGGGCGATCTCCCAGTTGAAATGGCCTAACTGGGGCGGCGGCGTGGAGGAGCCAATTTGCACGAGCAGTGGTTCAATGAAGGTGACGTTGACCGGCGAGAACGATGAGTCATGCGCCACGACATTCGATGGCATGACGCGATACATGCCCGGACCAGAGTACGAGGCGATCTGTAGCGTGATGGTGAACGCTGGGTCGGGCAGTGAAGGGAAGGATGATCCGGATGATCCCAAAGTCGCCCCTCCAAAATCACCGTTGTAGGTTGGCAGCACAATTGGCGTGTGGTTGACCGGCATGCAATCCGTGGCATGGCAAGCCATGCTGGTCGCGATGAAGGCGCCTGAAGATACTGGTTCGTCGACGAGGTCAAATTCGATGTGGCGAATGGGAGCGGTTGGCAAGAGCATCACATTCACGTTCAAGGTGTCTCCGGGGGCCGCGGTCACCATGGGCTGGCCGTTCACCCAGAGATGCATGGACATGTCCGTCGCGGTGGCTGGGATGCAGATGCACGCCGCCATGAGCGCGCCAACCAGAGTCTTCTTGAAGCTCATCTTTGTCTCCTTTGCGGAATGGCCGACGTGGCCCCCAGGTTGTCCTCTTCACCTCCCCGTGTTGCGGGGCGGATGCGGCTTGAGCACCCTGCCGCCCACAACACGGCGACATACGCCACAATTTGGATAAGAAAGTATCTTACCCGCAGGCGTGACAGTTCGTCAATGTTAAAGTGGGAGTGTATCGGGCCAACTGCTTGATGCCGTGGTCTTCGCCTTGCGGTTGTCGTCATCGGGTGGACCCACCGAGATCAGAAGACGCCGCCGGCACCTGCCCAGTGGGGCGAGAGATGGGGAGACAGGCGACTTGAGTTGGTGGGGCGTCGGAGCGCAGACGCAGTGGCTTGGCCGCGCCCGAGTTGGTGACCGAACTCAAGCGCGTGCGTCGGGGGTGGGCCGGTGGTTCCTGCCTGGGCCCGGTCAGCGATGCCTATCGGACGGTCCACGCACGCGTTCGGTACCGTTCCGCAAGTGGGGGGAGCCAAGCACACGGTCGGCGAGCGTCAAACACGCCCATTCGACCCGCGCTGGTAGTGGAGTCCATGGCTGGAACATGCCTTTGGACTGCTTCAACCGCGATGGGAGTCCTTCCGCTTGCGTCACGGACCGATTTCGAGGGGGGCATCCGAATGTCAGGGGCACTGGGTGGCACTGGTCTGTACCCAGACCAGTGGCTGTCCGCATTTGGCCACGGGTCGGAGTACCGACCCATGCCACCCTCGATACTTCGCCTTTGGCAACTTGCCACTGAACGGCGGAT
>JAAYDF010000105.1 GCA_012729395.1 Phycisphaerae bacterium | reverse complement strand
CCGGCCGCCTGGGCCTCCTGATGGAACCCGCCATCCGTCCGCTGGGCTTCAACTGGGAGATCGGCATCGGCCTGATTGGGAGTTTCGCCGCTCGTGAGATGTTTGTCAGCACCATGGGCATTGTCTATAGCGTGGGCGATACTGATGAGGTCTCGACCCCGTTGATAGAGCAGATGCGGGCGGCCAGGTGGCCCGACGGCCGGTTGCTTTACACCCCATTGGTGGCCGTAAGCCTCATGGTGTTCTACGTCCTGGCCTGCCAATGCCTCAGCACGGTAGCGGTGGTACGACAAGAGACCAACAGCTGGCGATGGCCGATATTCCTGATCGCCTACATGACCGGCTTGGCATACACGGCGTCACTCCTGGTTTATCAGGTCGGCCGGGCAATGGGCTTCTAGCACGCTTCACAACTCATCGTAGCGGTTGCCCCCCGTGGCGACCGGCGCATTCTTTACAGGTTCGCCAGCCACCAAAGGCGGCGGCCGCTACGCCATTGCGTGAAGTACTGCAGCCCCAAAACGCTGACTTGTGAATCGCACAACTCCTGCGAACACTGGGCAATGATGGCGCTTCGGGGTCCGGCCGCCACGGGGGGACGGCCGCTACGGGGCTTCGCCGCCGCGGGGGGACGGCCGCCGTGGGGAAACGGCCGCTACCGAAGAACACTATCCAGCGAGACCATGCAGATGCGACGATGGCGGGCGTTCGGAGACTCCACGACATCCGAATCGCCCCGCAGGCCGTGCGACAACGGGATCGCGCTGAGAGCCCTATGGCATCGGGATCACGCCGACTCGTGGACCTACCAGCCGGACGGCGATGCCAACGCGGTCTCCTCTACCGGCCGAGTCGATAAGCAGCTCAGTGCGAAGGATGGCGCCCTGCTGAGTGACGATCTGCTCCAAACCCGGCTCGGGGCCACGTTCGCCGATGGTCAGTTGAAAGGTGTATCGTTGCCCGGCGGCAATGCCGTGGCCGATCGGCACCACGACATACAGCCCACCGTCGCCCGCGTTGAGGCACTCGCCGGGCACGCCTCGCGGGCGAACATCGTCTTCCCCGCTCTCCAAGAGCAGCACGGGACATCGTAAGGCCCGCCGGGTACATTGTCGGCGTTCATCACCGCTAGCGGGCTGAAGCCAAAGCAACTGGTCGATCCCCGGCCGGGCCACGACTCGACCGAAATCAATCGGCTGGCTCTGCCAGGCTGAGTCGTAGCGAGAAACCGCACCTATGGCCACAGAGTGACTCGACGGTGTCGGCTTGGTCATGGTGCCATCTCCTATGCCCGATTGCGATATCCATGTTGCTCCGTAGCGACCGCCGCCGCCGCGGGAGCCACAAAGCGGCGATGTCGCGCTCCACGCTACCTCTTCATACCTGGACACAGCCTCACACACGAAGCTCAAGGCCCGAGCGGCCGGTGCCTGGTGAGAAGTGCGGCCCAAGGGAAAGAACGCACGCCACAGGCTATGAGCCTGTCAGCGATCCCAGTCCTTCACTGACACCCCGCTTCCGGAGTACGGGGCGCCCATCCTCTGCAAGGACTATAGGCGATGACAGATCCAAAGTTCAAGTCACCCCATTACATTCTTGCTGCAACCACCGGCATCGGTCTGCGAGATCCGGCGGCACGGGCGGGGAAGAAGACCGCAACGACAACCAGCGATTCAATTATTGGCCCAAATCTGAATTTCGAGGGCCGCTCAGAGCACCCGGGGACGGATTCTCGTCCTGGCGATCGAATCATCCGCCGAACACCGATCGCCTGCCGCCGCTGCGGATTTCGGACCTTCTCCGGTAGTTTTGCCGGTTTCGTGTTGACATCTTGGCCTGAGGGAGGTTTAATTGAATGGGACGATGTGGGAGTGTGTAGACTCCGTGTCCAGCGGGAGGCTTGACCGAGAGGCGCTGTGTTATTCGGGTCGCTCAGTGACCCATGCGGCGAAAGCCCAGCAATCATTGCCTTTGTTCTATACGTCCGAGCCTGTACTCGGTTGCCTCGACGATAAGTCACCCGCCGATACGAATGGTCTTCCGTCCTCACATTGCGCAAAGAAGCTTTCAAGGGCGCTTGATCCGGCCTGAAAACCGGATAAGTTGATTGGCTCGTGAAGGTTTCGAGCGTCCGATAGCTGAGCAGGTAGTCCGCGGTTCGCCGGCGAATGGCGCCGACATCGACCGCAGTGTTCTTCTCGGCCCCACTGGTGGCAAGGTGCCATAGGTGGGTTTGCAGGCGGCAATGTCCGTCGGGAGGTGCGGGGAGTTCCGAGCTCCTGGGCGACAAGACGGTCGCGATGGGCGATAAGCCTTGCAGGCCAGTCCTCATAGCATTCCTCTGTTCCCGCGTCGCCTGGGTTGTTTGGTCTTGCCGCACCATTGGGCTGGCATGTTGCCTGCGCATGGGTGCGATACGCACCGGAGGTCAAGTAATCATGTTAAGTAAACTGGAATCAGGTCGGAGACGGCCGGCGTTCACGCTGATTGAACTGCTGGTGGTGGTCGCGATCATCGCCCTTCTGATCTCGATCTTGCTGCCGTCGCTGGCCCGGGCACGTGAATTGTCACGGCGAGCTGTGTGCCAGGCGAACTTGAAGGGCATGGGCACCGGCTTCCATACCTACGCGAACGAAAACGCGGACGACTTCCCGATCCCGCCGCATGTGAAGCCGACGAACGCCGGTACCGGCCTTGGTGAGGTGGACTACACTCAGGCAATCGGTTCGGACACGCCTGGCCGGGGTGATGTAGACGACCTCACTGCCGGCGATCCGGGTGTTCCGCCAAGAACGTCGCTCTCCAACAAACTGTCGACCACGCGTTGCATGTACACGTTGGTGAGAACCAATGTCTCGACCGCCAAATCGTTTATCTGCCCGTCGAGCGAAGACGCGGCGGCGGACGAGGACAGCCCGCAGTCCTATTGGGACTTCGGCAAGGGTGACAACAACTCGGATGGGGGCGGGGTACAGGGTGCTTGGAATATGGTCAGCTACGGCTACCAAGTGCCTTACGGCGATACGGGACGGCCTTCGCGTGACCGCGACCAGCAGATGCCGCTGGCTGCGGACAAGGGGCCCTGGGGAGCATTCATCGACGGTGGCAAAACTGAACCCGTGTCGGGTGATCTCAACAGGCTGACCGTCCAATCCAGTCCGGATGACTGGAAGCAGTTCAACTCGCCGAACCACGGCGGTGTGCGCGAGGGCGAAGGCCAGAACATCTTCTACGCCGACGGCTCCGCCGGCTGGCAGGGTCGCCCCATCGCGGGCTTGGCTTACGACAACATCTACACTCGCTGGACAACGCGGCCCGGCACCGGTGTGGGCACCAAGGAACGCGGAACCGTCATGGCACAGGGCGCAAAGCACACTCCGTTCGCACAGACGGACTCTGTGATTTACCCGTAAGGCTGAACAGCCCGTGGGTGTTCGGCGCCCGTGGGCGCTTGAGGCGAACGGCGGACACAACCCAAACCGGCGAGCAGCACAAGCTGTTCGCCGGTTTGCTTTAGGGCAAACGGCAAGCTCAAGCGGCCTTCGCGAGCGGCCCGAAGCCACCGGCGTGCGGGAATGCGGCGTCACAGGGCAGGATCAGGCACGCCGGGGGGCGTCGGACCGGGGCCGGCGGTTGCGGTCAGCATGGAAGGTGTTGGCCTGGACTTGACAGGCGACGGCCACTCGAGATAATGGATTCGGTTTATCGGTCGCCTGTACTGGGCAAGCCGAGGACCGAGGGGACGATCGCATCACGGTCAGCGCATGCCCACTGCTTGGCGATCAAGATGGGGCGGTCACGGCGTGAGGACCGCGTCCTATTGGACAAAACGGAATCACCGCTGGGCAGGCAGCGTAGGACAACCGCCGCGGAAACCCCGATGGCGAAGCACATCGTGGGCGACGCGGGACAAGTGTATCACGGGCAGCACCGGTTGCCCGTTCACGGATAAGCCTGGTCGCACCCACACGGATGGACAATCCCCCCCTTGTCTGTCCCTGCGCGGCCAGGCTTTTCTTGTGCGCAAATGAGGACGCATACGTCATGACAGTCGAACACGAGAACTTCGCCCGCAAGCGACGGCAAACACGAGAAGTCCGCATTGGCAAAGTGCCGGTGGGAGGTGAGTCGCCGGTGTGCTTGCAGTCCATGACCAGCACCTACACTCACGACATCGACGCGACAGTGGCTCAGATCACCCGATTGGCGGCCGCGGGATGTGACGTGGTACGGGTGGCGGTACCGGACCGCAAGGACACGGCAGCGCTCCCGGAGATCATCCGACAAAGCCCAATCCCGGTCATTGCGGACGTGCATTTTCGCTACCAGCGGGCCCTGGAGGCGGTGGCCGCGGGGGCACACAAGATCCGATTGAACCCGGGTAACATCAAGGACCGCCGGCAGGTGAACGAGGTGATCCGAGCGTGCCGCGACGCGGGCATCCCCATCCGCGTGGGCGTCAACGAAGGCAGCGTGGTCGAGCGACAGGACCGCGCGGTGCGGGCGTCAGAACAGGAGCAACTGGCGAGGGGCCGTGACCATAACCTCGTCCAGCTCATGATCCGCAAGTTGGAGGAGTACATCCGGATCTTCGAAGAGAACGATTTTGCCGACGTAGTGCTCGCCGCCAAGAGCCCCGACCCGGTCGTCGTGATCGAGGCTTACCGGGCGATCAGTCAACGGTTTGATTACCCGCTGCACCTGGGAGTCACGCACGCCGGTCCGCCGGAGACCGGGCGGGTGCGATCGATCGCCGCCTTGGCCACGCTGCTCGCCGAGGGTATCGGGGATACCATCCGCATTTCGTACGCCGCCGACCCGATCCACGAAGTGGAGGACGGCAAGGAACTGCTGTG
>JAAYDF010000104.1 GCA_012729395.1 Phycisphaerae bacterium | reverse complement strand
CTGCGCAGTTGGAACGGCCTTCCTCTGCATTCCGGCTACGCCGATGGGAGATGCAGAAATCCCTCATCATCTACGAGATATTGAATTACCGCCTTGGCCTTGGAATGAGCCACCTTCAAAGTGTAAGGAATGCACACTTATAGGATCAGGCGGCTGCAACAAGAAGAACGGGCTTAAACGATGTACGTACCACTGTGAGCCAGGGGGCGTTGAGCAACATCCGATACCTTGCGGCCCAGGAAACTGGGATCCTGACTGCCCCTGGACCCTGGAGTACTAGGCGTGTGCGGGAGGTATTATGGGACAGGAACTTGTGGAGAAAATTGAAGGATGGTTTGCGAACTGTGACTGCGATGGGGAGTTTGCTCGTCCTGCGCGGTCCGTTCCCTACTGGGTGATTCCTCCCGTACACAATACAGGGCGACTGATTTTCACGACGAAACCAAGGGTTATCTTGGCTGCTATTGACCACGCAGGAATTGATGTCGAGCTTGGCGTCGTTGGCAGATATGGACTTCCGAATGTAGCCGACATCCCATGGTTAACCAACCTAAGCCGGATGCATGGTCTGCTATTCCTCGGCGATATGGACCCGGTTGATTTCATGGTCTTCCTCTGGTGTCGCGAGAGCCTACCCTCAAAGTGCATCACCTATCTTGGCCTCAAGGACACCCTCCTTGATTTGCTCGGGATGCGATCAGCCGAGTCTGTGTCCATCCCGTGTACCATCTCAGAACAGAAGACTCTGGCCTTTCTGAATGACGTCTATCCTGGTGTTAAGGAGGTACTGGGAACGCAATGTGCTCTGATTCTAGATCAGGGCCGCAAAGTCGAACTTGAGGCAATTCTAGGCTCAAAGAATCCAGCAGCGACGATCTTGCGATCCATCGCCTTTCGATAGGATGGTTGGCAGCCAAAGGGGGTAGAAAGCGGGTCCAAAGCCAATTGACAGGGAGGTCTAATTGTCGCTGGCAGGGAATTTTAACAGTCGCCCATCACGCCGGGGGCTGCGGGAGGGAAGGGGGGAATGCGGAAGGGGCAGAGGCATAAGGCACACAGGCACACAGGTACAGAGGCGCAAAGGCACCAAGGCACACAGGCACGAAGAATGCAGGTTGGTCAGAGCAGTTGTGCGCTCGATTCTCGCTGATCATCTCCCTTGGTGTCTTCGTGTCTTGGTGGTTCACGTCATTCGCGATTTCGCCGGTCGGCAGCGAGGTTGAGTTACCACGACACACGGAGGCCGGTGAACGCTTACCAGGCGGCCAAGAGGAGCCGCGACCGTGAGGAAGCGGTGGCATGGGCAACAAAGAGCCGCTTCCTTGCCCTCGAGATCGCTGCGCGACATAGAGGGCTGGCGGTTGCGTCCGGCGAAGGGCTCGGATTGGTTCCCTCCCTGGGTCAGCGTTCCAGGGCGACCTCGATTTCCATCGTGCGGCCGGGTTCGGGCGGGGGGATGGGGAGAAAGCCGGGGAGGCGGTCGGTGATCTGTTGCTTGGCAGTGAGGTTGATGCTGCCCTGCCAGCCGACGCCCAGGGGGCTTTGGAGAACGACGGTGCCTGCCAGCAACGGGCGGACGGCGGTGGCGTCGACACCGGAACCGGTCGCGGCGCACCAGTGCTCGATGGGGATCTCGAAGGTTCGTTGCCGGGTGACGGAGGTGCGGAACTCGGCGTTGCCGAGCCGCATGTAGAACACGTTGCCGACCTGTTCGATCTCGCCGATGAGGGGGGCCCGTCTTCGGGCGACGACGACGGCGAACCGGCCGACGGCGTTGGGCCGGGGGCGACAGCGCTCATTGAGGAAGCGGATGCGATCGGGCAGGGGTACGGGCTCGGCAAGAATGCGGAGCGTCTCACTATCGCGTTCCAGCTCGACGACCATGCAGAGGGCCAAGGCCGCCGACCGACGGATGGCGGGCGAGGAATCGACGCTCAGCTCGGCCAGGCGTCTCGGCCCGATGGTGCGCAGCACGCGCATGGCCAGACTGGACGTGCCCTCGGTCTCGGCCATTTCCACCAGCGGCTGGACGTCGGTGATCAGGCCATACCCGATGAGAAGCATGGCCGCTCGGACGATCACGGCATCCGGCGAGTCGAGCAAGGGCAACACGCGGTCCAAGTTACCGTCGTTGATCTGCCCGCCGAACTGTTGGAGGAAGTCGATATCATCCCCCCCGTCACGCAAGAACCTGATACCCGGCGCGACCAACGCCTGGTTGGCGAGATCTCCGGCCGCCTTCGACGCCGCCCCGGTAATCATGCCGAAGAACCAGTAGATGCCGAGACAGACAACCAGGGCCACGGCAACGCCAAGAACCCAGTTGAGCGGTATGTGTGCCCAAAGGGAGGGCTTGCCAACCTCGCTGGGCGTGTACCGGCCCTTCTGGACAAGGCCGGTCAACTGGTTGACGCCGCATTCGGGGCAACGGAAATCGCCCGGCGGCAAGGGGGCGTCACACATGATGCAGTGCTTGAGCTCCTCCTTCTCCTCGGGCGGCTCGACGCCGATCCAGGAATCGAGGGAGGTGCGGGCCTCGTTCCAGTTGAATGGCGGGCGGGCGTCACCAATCTTGAAGGGCTTGCGGCAGCGGGAGCAGACCGCAGGCCGACCCATCACCTCGGTCTTGGTGCGGTAACGGCGTTCACAGTGTGGGCATTGCACCAGGATCACTAAAAACGTACCTCCCGTTGATCTGTCGGGCTCATCATAACCCACTGGCCAGGGTCGGCCAAGGCACGAGGACGAGTTCCGTCATCTTCTGGCCCTTGACTGCGCCCCCCCCCACGCCGCGAACCTCTGGGCGCACCGGTCACGCATATTGCCCTATCTATATAAACGCATCTGCAACGCCAAAGATTGCAGCCAATATCGGTCGCTTGACCCGAATCGGTCCTGGCGTAAGATGCTACCAGCGGTATCAGGCCGACCAGCGGGCCTCCTGCCCCCCATCGCGTCTTGGCCGGCCGTCCCGTCGCTCCAAGGAGCAGCCGCATGATCAAGCTGGGTATGCATGTCGACAACTGGCGGCACCAGGACACAACCTACCACGCCCCCTGTACTTTCGCCCGCGACCACGGCATGGAGTTCGTCGAGTTCGGAAGCATCCACGGCGACTACTTCGTGCAGGGGCTGGGGTACAACCCGCACATTCCGCTGCACATCGACCCCCTGCGGCTCAAGGCCTACCTCGATTCGATGGGGCTGAAGGTCTCGCAGATCGACGCGGCCTACCCGATGTCCGGGCCGGACGGCCAGTTCCGCGGCATCCCCTACACCATCAAGGCCATCCAATTCGCCCGGACCCTGGGCTGCCCCTGCGTGGATACCACCGACGGGGCGACCCGGCCCACCGGGTACAGCGACGAAGAGGTCCTCGGTCTCATCCGGCAATACTACCGCGTCGTCCTCGAATGGGCCGAGAGCCACGAGATCATCATCAACGTCGAGCCGCACGGGCCCTACACGACCAACCCGGACACCATGGAACGCATCTTGTCGATGTTCGATTCGCCCTGGCTGCGAATGAACTTCGACACCGGCAACACGTTTATCGCGGGTCAGGATCCAGTGGCCTTCCTCAACCGTTTCCGACACAAGGTCTCGCATTGCCACATCAAGGACGTGAGCGAGTCGCTGGCCGCGGCGGTGCGCGGGGCGGAGACGGGCATCGCGACATCCGTGGTGGCCATCGGCGAAGGCGTCAACGCCGACAACATCGCCGGTTGCCTTGAGATCCTCAAGAAGATGAACTGGGACGGCGTGATCTCGATCGAATGCGAGGCCGCCCCGGGCAAGGTGGAACAGGGGCTCGCCTGGCTGCGCGATCAGCTCGCCCGGTGACTTCAGTCACGGCCAAGGCCGCCCTGAAAAACGGAGACTGGACTCATGGTGAAGCGGACACAAGCGGGTCAACTGGGGCGTCGGAGTTTTCTGGCCGGGACGGCGGCGGCGGCGGCGTTTACCATCGTCAAGCCCTCCCTGGTGCGGGGCACGGAGGCGAACTCGACCGTGACCCTGGGCATGATCGGCTGCGGCGGTCGGGGCAACTGGCTGGTGCCCCTGTTCGGCCGGCAGGGTAAGTATCGGTTCGTCGCCTGTGCCGACTACTACCAGGATCGCGTGGATCCCTTCGGCGAGAAAACCGAAATCCCCGCGGACCGGCGATTCACGGGGCTTTTGGGCTACAAGCGCCTGCTGGAGCAGAAGCTGGACGGCGTGGTTATCGAGACGCCGACCTACTGCCATCCCGAGCAGTCCGCCGATGCGGTCGAGGCCGGCAAGCATGTCTTCGTCGCCAAGCCCATCGCCGTGGACGCGCCCGGCTGCCTGTCCATCGGCGAGTCCGGCAAGAAGGCCACGACCAAGAAGCTCGTCTTCCTGGTCGACTTCCAGACGCGGGCGGATCCGACCTACCAGGAGGCGGCCCGGCTGGTACACGGCGGAGCCCTCGGCAAGCTCGTCTGCGGCGAAGCCCGCTATCCCTGGGCCGGCGGAGCCATGCCCGCACCGGCCACACCAGAGGAGCGCCTCCGCTACTGGTACTGCACCAAGGCCCTGTCCGGTGACTTCATCGTCGAGCAGAACATCCACGCCCTCGACGTGGCCACTTGGTTCCTCAATGCCGCCCCCATCCGGGCGTACGGCACCGGCGGCAGCAAAGGGCTGCGCAAGTATGGCGATATCTACGATCACTTCAACGTGATCTTCTGGTTCCCCAACGACGTGGTGCTGAGCTTCATGGGCAACCAGTGCTCGCCCGGCGTGCCCGACCTGATCGGCTGCCGCGTGTACGGCTCCAAGGGCGTGGCCGACTCCGACTACTACGGTCGCGTGTGGGTTCGCGGCGAAACCAAGTACGAAGGCGATCCGATCGCGAACCTCTTCCTCAGCGGAGCGGAGAACAACGTCCGCAACTTCTACAAGTTCATCACCGAGGGCCACTACGCCAACGAGACGGTCGAGCCGTCGGTACGCAGTAATCTCACCTGCGTTCTCGGCCGCGACGCCGCGTATCGCCACGGCATGCTGACTTGGGATGAGATGATCAAGGCCAACGAGCGGCTCGAACCGGATCTCAAGGGCCTCAAGGCGTGACCGAACACGCGGGCAGTGCCGCGGAGTGAATCAAAGCGTGGGGCAGGGGTTGACCGCCGTCACTCGACGCCGCGGGGCACGAGGGCGGTGCGGACCTCGGCGAGCAGCTCATCGACCTTGAACGGCTTGTAAAGCACCGCGGCCAGGCCCTCCGGTTGGGCCCGGATGATGGTGTGGTTGGGGTCGTAGCCGAAACCGGTCATGAACATCACCGGGCACTCGGGGCGAAGCTCCTTGATGGCCCGGAAGATCTCGTAGCCGTTCAGGCCGGGCATGCGAATGTCGCTGATGACCAAGTCGTAGGCCCGCTGCTTGACCATGGCCACTGCCTCGTTGCCCTCGCGGGCGACATCCACCTCGGCACCGTGCTTGGCGAGCACGTCGCGCACCGTCGTCCGGATGATCTCCTCATCGTCCACAACCAGCACGGTCCGCCCCTCGATAGCCGGATCAGTGGTCGGCTCGAGGTTCTTGCAGCCCAACAGTCCACCGACCGGCTTGGCTACGTGCTTGATGCACTCGCGAATCCGGGCCACGTTGTCCGCGATCGCCTGCAGCCGGTGCCGCAGGTCGTCGTGCCCGATGTAATCCTCCATCAGCATCGTCGAGTCGACCAGGATGTCGCTCAGCGGGCCGGCAATCTCGGCGGAGACGTCGTCGGCGAGTCGCCCGGTCGTGGCGTGCCGTTCGACGACCAACAAGTCCAGGATGTGCAGGGCAATGGCGATGTACCGGCCGAAAATCTCCGCAAACTGCCGGTCCTCTTCACTGAAGACCGCCAGCCGATCACTCTCGATGTTGAAAATCCCGATGACCTGATCGTGCAGCCGCAGCGGCACAGTGAGCGAACTACGGGCGTTGTCGATACCCAGCAGGTACCGGCTGTCCTGGCTGACGTCAGGGCAAATGTAGCTGCGACCGGTGGCGGCCACGTATCCGCTGATGCCGCTGCCCTCGGGCGACGCGAAGATGTCGACCTGCTGGGCCTCAGACGGCAACCCGGCACACAGCACCAGCTCCAGCCGGTTGGTCTCCTTGTTCAGCAGGCGGATGGCGAAGTTGTCGAAGTTGAGCAGCTCGCGGGTGTAGCGGATGATCTTCTGTTCGAGCAGGTCGAGCCGCTGTGCGGTATGCATCTTGTCCGTCTGCTCGGTGTCAACGCGGACCAGCTCACGGCCGGCGTTGTCGATCGCGTCCATCTTCTTCTGCAGTCGTCGCGCTCGCGTCACGTCGGTCAGCGAAGCGACCAATCGAGTCACCCCGCGCTGGTCCAGGATCGGCGTGATCCGGGCCTCGAAGTACTGATCGCCGTCGGTGATCAGACTCAGCGAGCGAGTACGACCGAAGGACGAACGATCCTCTCGGTGGGCGTGCGTCTCGGCGCAATGCCGCTGCACCCGGTCCACGACCTCGGACGGAAGTTGTCCAAACTTGGTATTCGACCAGAGGATCTGTCCCTGCTCGTCCATCAGGCAAACGCCCTGAGCAATGGTGTCCAGGACGTCGGCGAGTTCATTCCCGGCAATGTGTTGGGCGGCGATATGCAGATCCTGCGGCGTGGCCAGAAAATGCGAAACGGTACCCTTATCCAGCTCGCCCAAGGCAATGGCCATGGTGGGCGCGACGCGCACCTCGCCGTGCTGCCTGAGCAATTCAACCAACTCGGGACACTGTGTCGCCGCCGACTCCAGTACCAAAATGGTTTGCGGTGTCGTACTCACTTGACTCATCATCACCCCCGCTCTCTCGATTCTAGCCTTCCCATGTTAACAGACCCGCGACCACACGCCAACTTTCGGGCCTATTGATCCGCAGGTTCAGCCCCATCAGGCCAACGAGCAAGTTCCCGAGGCAGAGTTGTGGCTCGCTCGGCACCTGGTTGGCGCGATTTACCGGCCGAATCGAAGCATTTTATCGGGCTGCCGGAGCGGACGGCTCCCCTGGGCTGCCGGCCGGTCGGTTACTCAGCGGCTCGTCCACCGCATAGTGAGCCTGTGCGTCCATCTGGGTATTGACCAGGACCGCCAGCCACTCGGCGACGAACCGGCGGTTAGCCCAACCGAAGTGGTTTCCGAGGTGTCCGCTCTCGGCCATCTTGGAGGTGTAGCGCTGTTGATGCAGTCGGGAGCTGTAGAGCTGGCGATCCTCGGACGAAAGCCCCCACGGCATGGAGAACCCGACGGCCCCAGCGGCCCGCCCATGGCGACCGTCGATCGTCCCAGCCACCGTCGTCCCGACATTGAGAAAGCCGACGTCGTACTGTGAGTAGAAGTTGTACAAACCCATGCGTGTGCGTCTGAGGGCCGGGGCCAAGTTGTACTCCGGCGAGATGGCCGGCGCCAGCAGGATCGCGCAGGTGATCTCATGCCCAGGCGGAAGAGCCTCGAGAACCCACACCGCGACCCCGCCGCCCCCGGAATGCCCGATGAGGTGGACCGGCCGGCCGGGGAAACGATTCTGGTAGTCCACGATTTTGTGGGCGACCTTGCGGGCCTCGTTGCGATTGTGACTCGCCGCCCGGAGGTTCAGGACCGGGGTAACCCAGGGCAACCCGACCGTCCAGTCGTAGACCTCGACCGCCGATGGGACACCGCCGTCCGCCAGCCCGCGGGCAACGCTGGTCGTTAGATGGCTCTTGCCCTCGACGCCCGGAAGGACCACGACGTAGCCCCGCTCCAGGCGGGACGAGGTCTTCAGGCCACGCGTGCTGTTGCAGCCGCTGAGCACCACAAGCGTCGCGGCGGCCATCAGCGCGAGACTCGCCGTGGCGAGGCGGCGACCATCACAGAATACCGCTCTCATACTACACTGCTGTTGGATCACGCAGGTTGTCCTCGCTGGTGACCGGTCGTCGGCAAACCGGTCGTCAACGACAGTTATCGTAGCCTTTCCCCCATTATCGGGCAATCCGTCGCCGGGAGACCACGGGAACTCGGGTTGGTGACCGGCAAAGCGACAGACCGGGCTCTCGCACTTGGCGAAGGGCATCGCCAAGCGTACTCTCAGAGTGGCGAGGGGCCGGCCCCCGGGCACGTTGCACCGGGCGGCTCTCGCAACCCGGGGGGAATACGACAAGGCGGTGCGAGATGCGATGGGCAGTAACAGTCCTCGTGGTCATAACCCTGCTGGTTGGCTGCCGCAAGACGGAGGAAACCGCGACAGGCCAAGCCGCCGGTACCGACAGCAAGGGCACCAGCGAGAAAATGACGATCCAAACCGAAGAGGGCACCGTCACGGTGGAACAGGGTGGCGGGCGCACCACGATCACCGGCGCCGACGGCAGCACGGGCACCATCACCGCAAGCGAGACCGAAGTGCCCAAAGGCTTCCCGCTGGCCCTGATGCCCAAGTCGGTCATCCAGCAGAGTACACACATCAGCCCCGCGGATCAGCCCGAGGCGTTCCACCTGGAGACGACCGTCGCCGCTTCCGTCGCGGACGCGGCCGCGTTCTACGAGAAGGAACTTAAGAGCAAGGGATTGACCGTCCAACGAGTCGCGACTCAAGGTGAAGACAGGAACGAGGTCATCCTGTCGGGACAATCCGACGAGACGCAGGGCGTTGCGGTAATCGAGCGCAATTCCGAAGACAAGCTGACGCGAGTCAGCCTCAACTGGACGCGCACGAAGTGACCCGCCCTGCGTATCTCGGCACGGGGATCCATCTGGCGGCATGGTGCATGCTCGGCATGGGGTGTGGCGTCTCGTCCGTGGGCCCTGCCGTCCGGGACGCACCGGCCGAGCGCGTGCCGTTGATCTATGGCACGGATCTGTTCCATCCGCACGACGATCCGGACGATCACTTCGATCTGGCCACGGTCTTCGCCTTGCCGGAGTTCGACGTGCGGGCGATCCTGCTGGACCTGGGCGAACGACAACAGGAACGCCCAGGGCGGGTGCCTGTCGAGCAGATGTTCACCCTGACCGGCCGGCGAGCGCCCTACGCGGTCGGCCTCGACGAGCCGTTGCGATCGCCTGCTGACGCGGGGTTGGATCAGCCGGCCGAGAGCCAGCGAGCCATCGAGCTGCTGCTCGCCACGTTGCGGGCTTCGCCTCGCCCCGTGGTCGTGGTCACCGCGGGCAGTGTGCGGGATGTGTGCGCAGCGTTCAACCGCGAGCCGGACCTGCTGCGTGAGAAGATCGCCCGGCTCTACATCAACATCGGCAACCTGGACGCCAGCCAGGAAGAGTGGAACGTGCGTCTGGATCGGCACGCATACGTGGGCATCATGCGTACCGGGCTGCCGATCTACTGGTGCCCTTGCCTGCCGATGAATGAGAATCGCAGCACGCACTGGAAGTTTCGGCACGACGACCTGTTCGACGGCATGCCCCTGCCGCTGCTGAACTTCTTCGTCTACGCCCTTCAGCGCGTGCCGCCCGACGAGATCGATCCAATGGCCGCCCTGCGCGGCGACCTGCGTCCCTGGCGGCATCTACTCTTGCCGATGGAGCGTCAGATGTGGTGCACGGGCCCGCTGCTCCACGCCGCCGGGCGGCACGTCTGGCGTATCGGCGATGATTGGATCGCCTCCGCCGAGGCGCTATCTCACCCCGCGCCCGCGACCTCGCCCGCGGATGTGGCTTCATCTCCGCCCGGTATCGAACTCGCGGATGTGTTTACCTTTGTGCCCGCCCGGGTAACCGTTGACGATCAGGGCATCACCCAGTGGGCGGAGTTCGCCGACAACGCGAATATGCACGTCTACAAAGTGCTCGATCCCGAGCACCACACCGCCGCGCTGCGAAGCTGCCTCCGCCACCTGCTGCACGACTTCCCGCAGGCGACGGACCGTCCGCGGGTCAGGCCCGGGGCTTGAGTCGCCAGGTAAAGGCCATCAGCAGGGTGGCCATGCCGCTGCAAGCCACGACCAACACCAGCACCAGCTTCCAGGCAGCCTCGTGACCGTAGATGGGCTCGCAGTACTTGAGCAGCGAACCGAAGCCCTGGCTCTCCGCCATTCGCCCCAGGTACCCGAACAGACCGATGAACCCCGCCGCCGTGCCGATCGCCTTCTTGGACGTGAGGTCCAGGGCCATGATCACGATGAAGTTGATCACCGGGTAGATCAGGAAGCCCACCAGCGCCAACATGGCCATATCCAGCCACTTGTAGCCCGGCGGAGTCAACATGATTGTGGTGAAAGCCAACATCACGGGAGCCAAACACAAGACGGCCACCATACCTCGCCGCCCACGGACCCGATCCGAAGCCCAGCCCAGAAGAATCGTCGAGGGGATACCGCCGAACTCGATGGCCAGGGTGGCGAGACCGCCCTCCCCTAAGGTCGCGTCCTTGACTTCCCTGAGGTAGGTCGGCCCCCAATCCAACATGCTGTACCGGGCGATGTAGGCGAAGAAATTCGCGAAGGCCAGCAGCCAGATGTACTTGTTGGTCAGCACGTATCCGAACAGCAGCTCCGAGGTGGTCAGCTCACGCTCGTGCGTCGTGCCGGCCTTCAGCCCTTCCGGGTAGTCGCCGCGGTACTCCTCAATCGGCGGCAACCCGACTGATTGTGGGGTATCACGCAACCGCCAGAAAAGGTACGCCGACCCTACCAACGCGAGAGCCCCCGGGAAGTAAAAGGCGTATTGCCAACCCCCGTAGCGTCCTACCGCCCAAGCGGCGATCAGCCCCGCGACGCCGCCGCCCACGTTATGAGCCGTGTTCCAGATGCTGAACGTCAGACCTCGCTCCCGCTCGCTGAACCAGTGGCCCATGCAGCGACCGCAGGGCGGCCAGCCCATGCCCTGGAAGAGCCCGTTGAGCGTCCATAAGGCCAGATGGACATGAAAGCTCGCCACCGCACCGAACGCGAAGTTGCACAGCGCCGTCATCAGCAGGCCGCAGGCCATGAACACCCGCGCGTTGCTCCGATCCGACAACGCCCCCATCACGAACTTGCCCACCCCGTAGCTGATGGCCGTCACCGCCAGGATGCTGCCCACCATCGCCTTGTCGTATTCCAGTGCGCCCTCGATGTCTTTGGCCACCACCGCCAGGTTGTTGCGCACCAGGTAAAACGACGCGTACCCGAGGAAGGTCGACTCCATGATCCGCCAGCGATACCACGGGTAGAGCCGCCGGACCTCGTCGTCCGGCAAACGGGGAATGTGCGGGGCGGGAGCGAAAAGAGAGCGTAGTGCTGATCCAATCATGCTGACCCCTTCGCGCATGCCGCCACGGGGGCGTGCTGCGGTGATCGTCCGGCCGACAAGGCCGTCACGCGTTGATACCGGGCCAATTCCTCGGCTCGTTGCCCGGCGTCCCAGCCGAGCAGCGTGGACATCCAATCCGCCACCCGTTCCGCAATGGCCGGCGCCTCGCGGTGGTAGTAATGCCAGGACGTTCGGCGAACCATAACATCATCCAGGTGCCAAGCCCACTCCCGCGTGCAGTAGTGCTCAACCGCCGCCCGGGTCACGTCCGGCGGGATGATGCCGCTAACGTCTCGGACCTCGTCCGGGGGAAGCAGCAAGTGCGTCGCGGTCATGCACTCGGAGGGGCCACGCCCGAGATAGCGCTCCAGTTGATCGACCGTCTGCTCAGCCATCAAGCGATAGGTGGTCAGCTTCCCGCCGGCCACGTCCCACCACCCGGGTTGCGGACTGCGGATCTCGTGCGAACGGGAGATATCCGACGGCCGGCCGTTGGGATCCGCCAGCAGAGGTCGCAGGCCCGCCCAGGCGCTGATCACGTCCGCCTCCATGAGGCCCGCACCAGGAAACGCCTCGTTCACCACGCCCAGGATGTACCGCACGTCGTCCCGATCCGTCCGCACGTCCTCGATCGGGCCATCATAGTCGGTGTCCGTGGTTCCAAGGATCACCCGCTCGCCCCAGGGAATCGCGAAGAGAATCCTGGCCCCTTCAGTCATCACCACCGCGTCGGGCACCGGCAATCGCTCACGCTCGATAACCAGATGCACACCCTTGGTCAATCGCAATTGGACGCCGCTCTGCTTGAACTGCTGAGCCCAGGGCCCGGTGGCGTTGACCACGCACTTGGCGGCGACGCTCATCTGCTCACCGGTCAGCACGTCATTCAGCGTGCACTGCCATCGGCCGGCGGTCGCCTCGGCGTGCTCGAGCCGGCAGTAGTTCACCATCATGCCGCCCCCCGACGCCGCCGACCGCAACGTGTCCATCACCAATCGGGCATCGCTGGTCAGCCCGTCGAAGTAACGCACGGCACCGGTCAGCCTCTCCGAGCGTATCCCCGGAACGTGAGCGGTCAGACCTGCCGCGTTCAGCGAACTCGACCGCCCCAGGTTTCGTCCGCCGCAGAGCAAATCGTACAACCGCACGCCGATCCGCAGCTTCCACAACGCCCATTGAGCCCAAGGAGCACAGCGATACGTGGGAAAAACAAACGCCAGCGGGGCACTCACGTGCGGGGCGATGCCGTGCAGCACGCGCTTCTCAATGCTGGCCTCACGCACCAGGCCAACCCGCCCCTGGGCCAGGTACCGCAGCCCACCATGCAACAACCGGCTCGACCGGCTGCTCGTGCCGAACGCGAAGTCGTGCTGCTCGACCAGCCCGACCCGCAGCCCACGCATAGCCGCGTCGCGCACAATCCCCGCACCCACGATACCCCCACCGGCCACCAACACATCCAGCGGCTCTGTGCTCCAATCCCGCAACAACACCGCCCGCCCAGTATTGCCCGATCCGATCATCCCTCAACCTCCCTCAAGGAGTCTGTCACCACATTGTCTCAAACCGCCCCGCAAACAGAACCGCGCCACCAGCAGAACCGCGCCCGTAAAAAAGCGGTTCCCTCCGTCCGTGAAGAACCGCTCTCTCACCGTCGCGGCTCTGGTCACCATCGCTACTCCCGAGATCGCCTCTCACTTCGCGCTCGCTCCAGGCTCTCGCCCAGTTCCTTCACCGACTCCACCACCACGTCCGGCTGAAAGGCGGAGCCGTGCAGATCCTCGCGGCGGGACTCGCCGGTGAGTACGAGTACGCCGATCGCCCCGGCCGCGCGGGCCATGGCCATGTCCGTGTACAGCCGGTCCCCGACCATGGCCAACTCGGTCGGCTCCAGCCCATGGCGAGCCAGAATCCCGGCCAACATGAGCGGGTGCGGCTTGCCCAGCACCGCAATCGGCGATTGCCCGCTGGCTCGCTCCAGACAAGCACAAACCGAACCGCAATCCACCAAGACGGTCGGCTTGTCCGTCGGGCAGACCAGATCCGGATGCGTGGCGACAAACAGCTTGCCTTGTTTGATCCACCAGGCCGCCCGACACAGTCGCTCGAAGGTCAGCGCCGTATCAAAACCCACCACGACGGCATCAGGTTCCGCGCCATCCGTCACTTCATAGCCCGCTTCCTCGAACTCCCGCTGCAAGCTCGGCGTGCCCACCAGGTACACTCGCCGAACATCCGGATGGCCGCTCCTCAAGTAGGCCAGTGTCGCCAGGCTCGACGTGTAGATCTGGTCCGCCTTGGCGGCAATGCCCAGCCGATCCAGATGGGCCATGTAATCGCGCACACTGCGAGAGCAGTTGTTCGTCAGAAAGGTGTACCCGATACCCAGCCTGTCCAACCGAGCCAGGAACGGCAGCGTGAAATCAAACAGCGTGCCGCCTCGGTATAGCGTACCGTCCATGTCCAAGGCCAGGTGGCGAACCCGCGCAAGCCGAGCCGCGAGCGATATCGCTGTCGACGGTGATCCCTGTCCCGATGATGATGATTGTTGCATAAGCATCCTTCTACGCACCGGCGAGCGGCCGGCCTTCTCAACTACCCGCGAAGCCGTGAGCGGCGACACGGCACCCTTCCATGCCGCTCGGCGCGCGCAAAAAGGCCCCCGCGACATCACGCGGGGGCCTTTCTCTATAACTCTGGCCCACCGTGCGCCCGGCGATTGGTCACGCCGATCCGCATGCGATAGACTACCCGAAACCGGTGCCGCGTGTCAACCGGCCCAATGGATCGGCATGAAGAAAAACCCCGCACATCCCCACGTCAGCGACTGGCTCAGCCAGCCGATCATCCCCGTGGTCGCCCAGGTGAGCGGCGATCGCGAGCTGCTCGGCCGGGCCAGCCTGATCTTTTTGCAGGGGGGAGAAATCAGCGACCTGGGCACGACACTCGATTGGCTCAAGAGCGGGCCCTGTGCCGCCGTGCCCGTCTTGCTACACATTGACCTGCTGGCCGGGCTGTCAAGCGATGAGGCCGGCCTGCGATACCTGGCCGGTATGAACAGACTCCAAGGCATCATCACCGTACGCTCTCACCTCGTCACCGCCGCCCGCCGCCTGGGTATGGCCGCCATCCTCCGACTTTTCCTCCAGGACGGCCGATCCGTCGAACGCGGGCTGCACCTCATCGAGCAAGCTCGACCCGACGTCATCGAACTCATCCCCGGCGTGGCCGCCATGGAGACCGCCGATCGGTTCACCCGCGTCACCATCCCCCGCATCGCCGGCGGCCTCATTCGCACCGCCGACACCGCCCGACGCATCATCGCCAGCGGTTGCCGAGCCATCAGCACCAGCAACGCCGAACTCTGGCAACTCAACAGCCCAACCGCCACCTGAGCAATCCGTGAATCGGCGGGTTGCCCATCCTCTGTGAACCGAGGCAACGTGCCGATAGACCGTCCCCAAGCAGGCAACGAACCGCAACAAGCTGCATTGGTCCCGGCAACTCACCCCGCTGATTCCGCCCTGGTCCCGACGAAACACGCCCACAAGCTTGCCACACCGGCGAAACAAGGGGAGAATGCGACCGGTCGGCCGAACCCGGACGTTTGGGAGATGCTCGGCCGGTCACCATCGCCGCTGGGAGAATGAGCATGTGCAGATTGCGTTGGGCGTGTTGCGTGGCGGTTTTGTGCGGTTGGGCGACAGCCCAGGCCGCAGATCAGGCGACGGCCCCACTGGCAGGCACCCCCTGGCCGGCCACGGATGCCCTGAACCGCCGACTGCCCCTCCATGACGAGGTCGGGGCACCGAAAGAAGGCCGCTTCGTCGGGATCTTCTACTTCCTGTGGCTCAACGAAAAAGACAACCGCAGCCCACATCACGAAGGACCCTACGACGTGGCCCGCATCCTCGCCATGGATCCCGACGCCCTCAAGAAAGCCGACTCCACCCTCTGGGGACCGGTCGGCCGGTCACACTACTGGGGCGAGCCCCTCTACGGCTATTACCTTAGCAGCGATCCCTGGGTCCTGCGCCGTCATGCCCACCAACTCGCCGACGCGGGCATCGACACCCTGATCTTCGACACCACCAACGCCGTCACCTACCGCGATGTCTACATGGAGCTGTGCCGCGTCTTCCGCGAGGTGCGCGCCGACGGCGGCACAACCCCGCAGATCGCCTTCATGGTCAACACCCACGCGGGCGAGACCGCCCAACGCATCTATGACGAGCTCTACAAGCCCGGCCTCCACCCCGAGCTCTGGTTCCGCTGGCAGGGCAAGCCGCTCATGATCTGCGACCCCGAGCAGGCCAACGACGAACTCCGCCGATTCTTCACCCTCCGCCGCGCCCACTGGCCTTTCGAACAAATCAACACCCCTTACGCGTGGCACTGGGAGGCTACCTACCCGCAGGCCTACGGCTACACCGACGACCCCAATAAGCCCGAACAGGTCAACGTCTCCGTGGCCCAGAATCTCCGCATCAGCGACGGCAAGGTCACCAACATGAGCGACGGCAACGCCCGAGGCCGCAGCTTCCGCGACGGCAAGATAGATACCGCGCCCGACGCCGTCCTCCACGGACATAACGCCCAGGAACAATGGAAGCGAGCCCTGGCCCTCCAGGCCCCCTTCACCATGGTCACCGGATGGAACGAGTGGATCGCCGGCCGATGGCAACGACCTAACCAGCCCATCGTTTTCGTGGACCAATACAACCAGGAACATAGCCGCGACATCGAACCGATGAAGGGCGGGCACGGCGACAACTACTACTGGCAGCTTGTCGCCAACATCCGGCGATACAAGGGCGCACCCGCACTGCCCCCCGCATCACCACCGATCACCATCCGCCTCCAGGATGGATTCGAGCAGTGGCGACAGGTCCGACCCGAGTTCCGCGACCACGCCAAAGATACCCTGCCGCGCGACTTCGGCGGCGCGGGCGGCCTGCACTACGTCAATCGCACCGGCCGCAACGACCTCCTCGCCTCCAAGGTCGCTCGTGATGCGACAACCATCAGCTTCCACATCCGCACGCGCCAACCGATCACCCCGCATACTGACCAAGCCTGGATGTGGCTCTTGCTCGATATCGACCAGAACCCCGCCACCGGCTGGCAAGGCTACGATTTCATCGTCAATCGTCAGGTCCACAACGCAACAACCACCTGGCTCGAGAAACACGCAGGCAACTGGAAATGGGAGAAGATCGCCCAGGTCAGCTTCCGCGCCGAGGGTTGCGAGTTGGCCCTGTCCATTCCGCGGGCGGCACTCGGCTTGCCCGAAAAAACCACCGCCGTCGCCCTCAACTTCAAGTGGGCGGACAATATCCAGCAGCCCGGCGACATCATGGAGTTCTGGGTCAACGGCGATGCCGCCCCCGACGGCCGTTTCATGTACCCTTACGTCGCCGAGTAAGCAAGCAATCTCGACCTGCCGCTAAGCCGTTCACCCAATAACGTAGCGGTCGCCCCCCGTGGTGACCGGCGTATAGCCCTCACGCAATCCGTAACAGTCTCCTCTTCACCCAATAACGTAGCGGTCGCCCCCCGTGGCGACCGGCGTATAGCCCTCACGCAATCCGCAACAGTCGCCCCCCGACTTCGGCGAGCTCAGCGTCGAAGACAGCCGAGCCGCGGCGACCGGCGTATAGCGTGTACGCCCCCATGCCCCTTCCGCCTGTATGCGTTCTACCCCTTCTGCCTTCGTGCCTCTGTGCCTTATGCCTCTCTGCCTCTGCCTTTGTGCCTTGGTGCCTTGGTGCTTGTGTGCTTCAACTCGTGAACGGCTACGCCGCCTTGACCGCCCCTTCAGAAGGATCGACAATCCTCTCTTATTGGTGGCCCCGCCAAGCCACGTTCTCGGAGAGTCTACGCCCATGAGCGAACCCGACGCATCGCCCGACAGCAGTCAGCAGTCATCACCTGTCTGTTCGCTGCCAGACTCGGCGGAAGTCGATCGGCCGCAAGGGCGCCGCCGGCGCATCTGGCTGGGCGGCCTGATCGCATTATTGCCTCTTGGGGTCTTCTTGTGTGCCAGCCTGATCTGGGTCGAGAACCACCGGACACGGACCTTGCTTGTCATGATAGTTGCCGCCGGCGGCATGACGATCACATTGCTCGATATGTTCTGGTGGAAGAGAAGAGCGGCTGCCACGCTTAAGCCATCCGAGCCGTAAGGCAGTCCGTTCCAGAAGCGGGAGAACCTGCATCGACCGACTCGCATCCGCAGTCGGCTTTTCGTAGACCCTTTCACGAATTTCGGAGGTGCCATGGTGAACACGCTCGCTCCAGGCCGGTGGTCCTTGTTGCTGCTTGTGCCTCTTTTGCTGGCAAGCTGCGATTCAGTGATCTCGACCGTGCCCTTGGGCACACCTTCACAGGACGCCGCGGTAAACAAGTCGCTGGACGGCGTCTGGCTCGGTGGTGACGGCCAGGTTTTGTACATCAAGCACGTCAACGATGGCGAGCTGCGAATCGCCGGCGTCGAGTGGAAAGACGGGCGTTTCCAACTGAGTGAGTTGGCCGCCTATCTAACCATCGAGCAGGATGTGCGGTACGTGAACCTGGTAGATCCGGAATCGGACAAGGAAAAACCCAAGTACTTGCTCGCCCGGTTGGCCCCCACGACCGGCGATGACCTCGTAGTCTATCCGCCCCAGGCCGCGGCCTTTGCCGAGGCGGTAAACGAGAGGAGGCTGTCCGGGACAGTCACAAAGCACAAACACTCCACTGCAGTGGAGCTCACCGCTGACAAGGACAGGCTTGACGCGTTCGTTGACCCCGAGCAGGTCGGTCGCCAATTCCAGATCGACACGCCGGTCGTGCTCCGCCGAATCGGGAAGGTCGGCGAGTGAGGTACGGCAGGATCATGGAGATGACCAGGTCACTGGGCTTATCCCCGCTGCTCGAGATCCGCATCGTGGAGGAGGCGACGGGCGGCTGACTTTTGTGGAGGCGAGGTGGAGGAGATGACGTATGGGGGGGGAGGGATGTCGAGGCTGACCCCGAAGGGGTCAAGGGTTGTAGCCACGGGTGGAGCGGCGCGGCGGCGCAGCCGCCCGACGCGCAACCCGTGGATACCGAGCGTGTGTTGCTATTTCCGCTCGCCCCGGCAGGGGCGAAGGAGGGGAGTGTGCACGGTGTTGACTTCGTGTTGGCCCATCCGCGGACCGGCTGATCTGTCGCCCCCATCCTCCACCCCTCCGGGGTGGAATATACGGTGCGGGCTCGTGGTCCACGGGTTTCGTTCGCCTTCGGCTTACTGCACCCGTGGCTACAGCCCTTCGCCCCTGCCGGGGCTTGGGAAGGGGGCGTCAGTTCGCGGTGGGCGTGGGCTCGTGGTCCACGGGTTTCGTTCGCCTTCGGCTCACTGCACCCGTGGCTACAGCCCTTCGCCCCTGCCGTGGCGGGTGCGATCCGGGCAATTGTGCCACGGCCCGGGCGAAGCCGGTTGATCGCCATTCCTCGCCAGCGCCGGGCGTATGATTGACCAACTCGTGTACGCGTTGTATGACCTGGCGGCCGACGAGATCCGCATCGTGGAAGAGGCGACGGGCGGCTGACCCTTTCGGAGGTGAGGCCGAGGCTGACCCCGAAGGGGTCAAGGGTTGTAGCCACGGGTGGAGCGGCGCGGCGGCGCAGCCGCCCGACGCGCAACCCGTGGATACCGAGCGTGTGTTGTCATTTCCGCTCGCCCCGGCAGGGGCGAAGGAGGGCCTTATGCCAGGCACCTACTCGCAGATCCTGCTGCACATCGTCTTTTCGACGAAGGGGCGAGCGGCACTGATCAAGCCGGCAGTGCGCCCTCGGCTGCACGACTACATCGGGGGCGTCGTGCGGGCGGAGAAGGGCACGCTCTACGCCGTCGGCGGGACACCCGACCACGTTCACCTGCTGCTGCGATGGCGGACAGACGGCACGGTCGCGGAGTTGATGCGGATCGTCAAGGCCCGATCGTCGCGATGGGTGCACGAGACCTTCGCGGATCAGGCCGCCTTTGCCTGGCAGGAGGGCTACGCCGTGTTTGCGGTCAGCAAGTCGGCCGAGTCCAAGGTCAAAGGGTACATCGAAAGCCAGCTCGAACATCACAAAACACGGGATTCCAAGGCGGAACTTGTTGCGTTGCTGCGGGCCCATGGTGTCGAGTATGACGCTCGTTATCTATTTGACTGATGTGCGAAGCAAATCATGCTCTCCATCCTCCACCCCTCCGGGGTGGGGAGATAGGGTGTGGGGTCGTGGTCCACGGGTTTCGTTCGCCTTCGGCTTACTGCACCCGTGGCTACAGCCCTTCGCCCCTGCCGGGGCGGGGGGAATGGGTGTGACTTCGGGTCGAGGGAAGGGGGGTAACTGCAGGGCAAGCGAAGGGTTGTAGCGTTAGGGCCCGGGAGGGGTGTAGCTTCGGGGGAGTCGACCCCGGAGGGGTCAAGGGCTGTAGCCACGGGTGGAGCGGCGCGGCGGCGTAGCCGCCCGACGCGCAACCCGTGGATACCGAGCGTGTGTTGTCATTTCCGCTCGCCCCGGCAGGGGCGAAGGAGGGGAGTGTGCACGGTGTTGACTTCGTGTTGGCCCATCCGCGGACCGGCTGATCTGTCGCCTCCATCCTCCACCCCTCCGGGGTGGAATATACGGTGCGGGCTCGTTGCCCACGGGTTTCGTTCGCCTTGGGCTCACTGCACCCGTGGCTACAGCCCTTCGCCCCTACCGGGGCTTGGGAAGGGGTGTCAGTTCGCGGTGGGCGAGGGCTCGTTGTCCACGGGTTTCATCTGCCTTCCGCTCATTGCACACGCGGCCACAGCCCGGCGCCCCTTCGGGGTGGGATAAGGCTCCCCCCTGGGGGTGTGCCACTGAGGGTGGGGCGCGTCACATGTTGAGCTTCCAGCGGGCTTGGCGGAGGACGGCCCGCCAATCTCCCTTCATGGCCTCGTACCAGACAGTCACTAAAGTGCCGTCGTCGAGCTGGACGGTGCTGGGGTAGCCGAGGTCGCCGGAGGTTCCGTCGGTGGAGATCATCAGCGGCTCGGACCATGTTTTGCCGTGATCGGTGCTGACCCTGGCTTGGTTGCCCAGCGGTGCTCGCCGATGGCCGTAGGTCATCAGCAGGTTCCCGTTGCGAAGCCTGGTCAGGGCGGAGGGCAGCCCCCAGACGCCGATGGGTCGCGGCACCGCCCAAGTCTTGCCGCCGTCGGTGGACTCGGTTTGGATGGTTTCGTCGTTGTTGGTTTTGTTGTGATTGCGGATGTGGACGACGATTCGGCCGTCGGCGGCCTCGGTGGCGTGCAGCTCATGATAGCTCTCGGCGTCATCGCCGGGCCGGGCGGGGATCTCCGCAAGCCAGTGCCATGACTGGCCGTCGTCGGTCGATTCGCATACGCCGACGCGATTGGGCTTCGACCAGAGTTGCCTGCCCGCATAAAGCAGCCGGCCGTCCGCGAGCTGAATGGGGCCATGCGGGCTATTGACGATGGACGGATAGCGAGCCGACCAAGTGAGGCCGCCGTCGGTGGAGCGAATCATCCACTCGCCGAGGTCTGCCTTGCGTTGCTCGGCGGTGAAGCGGCGCTGTGCCGCTCGCCAGGATTGGAGCCGCCCGGCCGACCAGGCGCCTTGCTCGCCTGGGGCTTTTTTCTCGCCGGTCGCCAGCACGTGCTCGTAGGCAAGTGATGTAAAGGTGGTGACGAGGATGCTGCCCTGGGCGGTCTCGACGACGCCGGCGTCGCGGTCGTCGATGGCGCTGTCGAGCAGAGTTCGCGGCCAGGCCCACGATTCGCCGCCGTCGTCAGAGGTCATGTAATCGACGCGCCCGAAGGGGCAGACGTGTCCTTCGCGTCCACCCGACCAAGCCACAAGTAGTCTGCCCGCTCGTGTTCTGGCGATGGTGGGCCAGCCGTGGTAGTTGTGGGCTTTGTGGCTGATCACGGTGGTTGAGAGCACGTTGGCGGCGGGTGCCGCCTTGGCTTTTCGCGGCACACCCAGCAGAGCGGCTGCCGCCAGAGCTCCCCCGGCCTTCACAAAGGAACGCCTCGACACGTGGTGCAGTGCGGGTTTGATCATTGCCATCGTCTCCTGAGAAAGCTTTCGTCCTGGGCCGGCCGGGTGATTGGCGCCACCAGACGCCAGGCAACCGGGGCATCATTCGGTTGTACACTTGCTCTTGACGCCGGCTGCGTTGTAAATCGCCCTCGCCTTGGCCGCCAAGGCTTGCGGCGCCTGTCGCAGGATCAAGGGGCGCGGGGCGAGCATTCCGAGTACCTCGGGTAGGTCGCAGACTCGCAGCACGTTCAGAAACTGCGGGGCTTGGGCTTCCATGTGGCCTGTGGGGGGCGCCAGCACGACGGCGCCGGTGATCTCCGGCTCGAACAAGGCCGCGTACGCGCCGAGCACGCCGCCCGGGCCCCGTCCTACCACTTGGATATTCTCGCTGCTGTGACGTTGTCGAATGAATCGCGCCGCGGCGGCGATGTCCCACACACGGCCGGTGTCCACCGTCCAGCCCAGCAGCGCGTGGCAGCGTTCGACGTAGTTCGGCGGGTTCTTGCGTGTCCATCGGGTTCGGCCGATGCCCCGTGGCTCACACAGGTAGATTCGATCGTCGGCCTGAGCGAGGCCCTCCATCCATGCGGGCGATGTGCCGGGCTGATCGTCTTCGCCCAGTACCACCAGCCAGCTTCGCTTGCCCTCGGCGCGCAGAACGGTCAGCAGATACTCGGCACCTTCCTCGGCGGTGAGCCGCTGGTCGGGGCCGTCCGGCTCGCCGACCGGTTGTGCCGGGGCCATGCGCTCGGGCAATCGGCGGAAGGTCACCCGACGCAGCTCGGCCAGCAGCCCCTGCTTCCAGGAGTCAAACTCGCCGGCGGCCGGCACGGCCACGCTGGCCATGGGCACGAAGTGCCGATCGATCTCGGCATTGAGTGCATCGGTCGGCAGGTCGCTGTCGGCGGGGAAGACCCGCAGCTCCTCGCGCGGGATTGGGAAGTCCTTGCCGTCGTCATCTTCAAAGACCAGGTCGATCTCGCTGTCGGTCACTTCAGACGGGTCGCCTTTGAGGTAGATGTTGAGGAAGCGGTACGCGCCCTTGCGAATATCCTCGCGATAGGCGTGCCCGCCGATGCTGACCATGGCCTCGAGGTGATGGCCGGCCCCGAAGAGGCTGTAGAGTCGCTCGAGCCGGTTGATGACGCGCTCGTTGGCGTCCATGGGGAAGATGCGGTCTTGGTCGCTGTTGACGAAGAGCAGCGGACGCGGGGCGACCAGGGCGGCGATCTGGGTCCAAGGCCAACTGAACGCGTTGTGCATGAACATGCAGTCGCAGTGGCCGTTGATAACACGATGAGGCACATAGGAGACCAGGTCGGCCATGCCGCTGACGGGGACGGCGACCTTGACGCGCTCATCGGCGGCGGCGACCCAGAAGGTGGCGGCCCCACCTCCGCTGATGCCGGTGACGCCGATGCGTTCCGGATCGACATCGGGCCGGCTGATGAGGTAGTCGATGCCGCGGATGCCGTTCCAGCATTCGACGCCGGCAGGGGTATAGCCCCGCGAATGCCACCACCAGCGTTTCTCGCGGTAGGTGCCGTGGTGGATCGACGCGATCTCGCCCAATTGCAGGGTGTCGACGGTCAGGCATATGTACCCGTGCCGGGCGAACCAGATGCCGTGGGCCTGGTAGTTGGTTTTGTTGCCGTCGCGCCCCATGTTGCTATGCCCGCAGACGTACAGGATGGCGGGCAGGCGCTTGCCGGGCTCGGCGTGTTTGGGGCGGTAGAGGTTCGCGGTCACGTACAGGCCGGGGCGGCTCTGGTAGTGCAGCTTGTCGACGAGGAAGTCGCCGCGATCCAGCGTGCCGGTCACCTGGACGTGCAGGTCGGTCTTTGCCGGCAATGGCCATAGGCCCAGCATGTAGAGGTACTCTTCGAGCAGCGCCGGGCGGGCGTCCCGCCAATCCTTCGCCGTCGCGATGCCCTCCAGAAAAGCCCCGTCGATGCGCTCCGCCTCGTGTCGCATGTACTCCTGGATCATGACATCCCCCGGCTCGCCGCGGTCGGGTTCTCGGAGTGCCTGGCCCGCGACGCTCGCGGTCACCCACGTCACGATGATACCCATGCGTTCCCAGGTGTGTCGCTGGTTCATGTTGTGTCCATCCTTCAGTGCTTGGCCCAAGCGGTGCCGGTACCCTGGATGGTGCGTGGGGCGGCTGAGCTGCCGCCTTGCTCACGGAAAAGGTTCCTGACACCTTTCGAGTGCCTCGATGCAGTACAGCAACGCCCGCGGCAGGTGAAACGGATCCTTGACCGGCAGGGCGACCACCGTGGTGATCGGTCGGCCGAGGCGGTCGAGCTTCTGCGTCCACTCACCGTGCGCGGGCACCGGGTAGTGCGCGTAACTGTACTCCCGCACACGCTCATGCCAGTCGAGGCACCACCGCTCGCCACTGTGCTCGTAGGCCAGCAGCGTCGCGTAAAGGGCCTCGGTGTGCGGCCACCAGAGCTTGGTATCATGAAACGGCCAGGCAACCTCCGCCCGGCCGTCGGCGTCCACCGCCAGAAACAGCCCGCCATGTTCGGCATCCCAGCCGATCTCCAGATGGCGACGAATGGCCTGCACCGCCCGATCCTGCGTGGCCCGGTCGGCGGCGGCCCTCGCGATGTGCATCTGGAACCACATCGACTCGATCGCGTGTCCCGGCAGGACGACCGTGCCCTCCGGTGGGCCCACCTCGCGGCCGTCGCGGTGCGACCACTCCAGCAGCAGGCCCCGGCCGGACCGCAGGAACGTGTTCATTACCCGGCGGTGATGACTGTTTGCCGCGTCGCGAACACGCGCGTCGCCGGTGGCCTCCGCCAACTCGTGATAGACCAACGACGAGAGCATGCTTACGCCGTGGTTGAGTTGGCCCGAGGGGATGGGGTACGGCCAAGCCGGCAGCGGGTCGTCGTTGTGCAGCGAATGCTCCGCTGCCTCGAACGTTCGCATGGCCAAGTCCAGAACCGCGGGGTCGCCCGTCGCTCGCCACAGCTCGACCAACCCGTAGATGGCGAAGCCGTCGACGTAGATGCTCTCGTAGCCGCGTTGCAGGCACCCATCGCCGTCGAGCAGCAGCGGCCAATGCCCGTCGGGCAGCGGGCCATGGGTGGTTACGAAGTTGTAGATGCCGCGAGCGATGTCCAACCAGTCGCTCCGCCGCTCGATGGCGTTGTACAGCTTGCTGAAGACCCACACCGCCCGCCACTGCGACCAGTTCCAGCGGTCGCGGCTGACCACCCGGCCGTCGTCGGCGATGCAGGTGTTGATCCCGCCGTTGGCGTCGATCGCGTGTCGCGTCCAGAACGGGATCACATCCTCCAGCAACGTCGTGCGATATTGTTCCGTCAAATCGCGGAAATCCATCAGCCGTACCTCGTTCTGGCCAGCGTCAGAATCCGGTTGCCGCACTGTACACCACTTCTCCATGAGCAGCGCTAACCGCGTACACACATTCGTGCGCCAGGGCTCTGTGAGCAGTGCTTCGCGTGCAGGCTCACCAACGAGCCCGGAGCGCAAGCGGGGACAATCCCCGATGAGCCCGGAGCGCAACCGACGCGGTCCATCAACGAGCCCGGAGCGCGAGCGACGGGATGTGGAGCGTCAGCGACGTACACCCCGCGCGCCCAGCGTTACCCGTTGGCAGGTATGGGGTGCTCATTGATGGCCGCCGGCACTCCACGCGAAACCCCGCGCTCGCGCTTGGGGCTCGTTGGCCGCGCGCGTGTGTTCGCTCCCGGACGTCGGCGTTCCACGCGAAAGCCCGCGCTCGCGCCTGGGGCTCGTTGGCCGCGCGCGTGTTCGCTCCCGGACGTCGGCGTTCCGCGCGAAACCCCGCGCTCGCGCTTGGGGCTCGTTGGCCGCGCGGGCGGTTGGAGCTTGCTCCTCGCCACTGCGTGTGCCCTAGTCTACCGCCCGCCAGCGCATTGGGTCCAGCATTTGGCATTGCCGAAGCCGGGGCCTTGTCCCACGAAGCTCTTGGCGGGGCCCAGGGCGTCTCGCCCTGGCCACAGCTGTGTCACACGATATCTGGCACAGACCACTAGAGCCGCAGGCCGTGCCGGGCGGCGGCGTCCCTGAGCATTCGGGTCATGACCTCGTAGCCGGCATAGTTGGGATGCACGCTATCGTAGGCCAACTCCTTGCGGAGGTCGCCCGCTTCGTCGCTCATCTGGGCGGCGTAGTCTACGTAGATGCAGCCTTTGGCCGCAGAAGCGGTCTTGATGTGCTCGTTGATGGCCGCGATGATCGGTTTGCCTGCCGCGTGCGTGATGTGGCCGCTGCGCGTCGGCAGGATCGAGCAGACCAGCGTATTGATCCCGGCCGCACGCGCCTGGTCCATCATGGCCACGATCGATGCGCTCACCTCGCGGACGATATCCGCTTCATCCTTCTTCTGCGTGAGCATGATGGTCACGTCGTTCGAGCCGGCCAGGATGACGACGTTGCGGGGCAGGAGTTGGACCACATCCGCCTGGAAACGCTTCGCCATCACCGAGGCCACGTCGCCGCCGATGCCGCGGTTCTGCATGATCCCGTTGGTCGCGGTGAAATACACCGGCAGGTTCCAGAACTCGGTGATCGAGTCGCCCATGAACACGGTGCCCACGAGCACATCTTCGCGGACCACCTGCTTGTTCCAGAAATCAAACAACCATCGTCGGTTGTCGGCAGCACCGCCGAGGTCGCCCGGCCTGATGAGTTCTTCCCTCTCCTCGTGCGAACGTCCCGCGTGCTCGATCACGTCCGACGTCGCGCAACCGACCGTCGCGAAGAGCGGAAACAGGCAAACCACCGACACCGCCAGGCTCTTGAAGTGATTCTGCATGATAGATTCTCTGCTGCTACTCAATAATCGCCCACTTCGCCACGGGGGCATGGGGGCATTGTCACCCATCCTGGAAGATCACCTCTTGGTCCGATGCATTGTGTTCGTGCAAGTTACCCGCTGAGCCCAACGCCCGATGGCCGCTCTCGAACCCAAACCGGATTGCCCCCGCGTCACCACTTCGAGCGAAAACGCCGTGGCCATGCGGGCCGTATCTTCCAGCGACTTGCCTTTCAGTTGAGCCACAACCAGACCAGCCACCATGGCGTCACCTGCCCCCACCGTGCTCGCGACCTCCACCTTGGGCGGGCGGGCAATCACAGATCGCTCCGGCGTCACGAAACAGGCTCCTTGTTCTCCCAGGGAGACGACGGCCACTTCGATGCCCATCGCCAAGAGCGGCCGTACCGCACGAACGATGTCCGCCGTTCCGCTCAGCTTGCGCCCGACCAGGGCCTCGAGTTCCTCGCGGTTGGGCTTGATGATGTCCGGCCTCTCCTGGACGGCCGCACGCAGAGGTTCGCCGCTGGTGTCGAGAACAACCCGGGCGCCTCCCTTCTTCAGCACCGCCACAAGTCGGGCATAGGTGCGGGTATCCAGGCCCGGGGGCAGACTGCCGGACAGGACAAACCATCGGCCGGGCGACGCCAGGCCGTGCAGTATGCGAGTGAGCGCAACAACATCCGACCGGCGAGGGGCCAATCCGGGAAAGTTGATGTCCGTTGTCTGGCGGCCGACGGAATCCGTGATCTTGATGCCCGTTCGGGTTTGGCCCGGAATGCGGATGAAACGATCTTTGAGCCCGCGATCGGCAAACATCGCTTCGAAGCTTCCCGCGTTCTCGCGACCAAGGAAGCCGGTCACCGCGACCCCGACGCCGAAGTCCGACAACGCCGCCGCGACGTTGACCCCTTTGCCGCCGGGGTGTTCGCTGACGCGTTGGACGCGGTTGACTCTGCCCGCCGCGAACCGAGGAATCTGCAGTGTCTGGTCGATGGCCGGGTTGAGCGTGACCGTGACGGCATGGATGGGCTTACTTGCCGGCCTCTGTTGCATGGGCGTCAAGTCCTTTCGTCAACCGCGTAGCCGTGCGCTTTGGCCCGCCAACACAACGCGAACAAGATGATGCCGCTCACGCAGAAGACCAGCAAGCAGGCGAAACCGGCATCCCAGCCGCGATGATCCACGAGACTGCCGAGGCCCCAGCCGGAAAGCAGCGTGCTCGCGTAGGAGAACAAGCTGGTGAAGCCGATGGCCGTCGCCGCGAGCCTCTTCGTAGCGAGATTGGCGACGACGATACCTACCAGAGCTTGCGGACCATACAGAAAGAATCCCGTCAGGCACAGCAGCATGGTATTCACGTAGACCGAACTGGTCGATAGTCTCCAGAAGAGCAGCACGAACACCCCGACCAAGGTCATGGAGATGACGCACAGCCGAGCGCCGCGTCCGCCGAAGATGCGGTCCGTCAGCCAGCCGCTGACCAACATGCCCGCCACCCCTGACGCCTCAAACGCCGCGACCATCCAACCCGTGTGTGCGAGATGCATGCCTTTCATCTCGGTCAGGAATGTGGGGCCCCAATCCAGCACTGTCGCGCGCACCGTGTAAAGGCAGAAGCTCGCCATGCCGAGCGCCCAGATGTACTTGTTGGCGAACACTTGCTTGAGCAGGTCGGCCGAGAAGCCCTCCCGAGGCGGGGCCTGTGTCGTGCCCTCCACCTCCGGGAGCCCCAACGAAGGAGGAGTGTCTCGTAGAGACACGAGCAGGAAAATGGCGCACAGAAACGCCAGGCCCGCAGGTACGAAGAAGCACAGCCGCCAGTCATAAGTAGCCAGGTAACCGCAGAGTATGACGACCAGCCCCGCTCCGATCGAATGGGACGTGTTCCAGATGGAGAACTTGGTCGCCAGTTCCTTGGGCGAGAACCAGTGGGCCATCAGCCGAGCGCAAGGCGGAAACCCCATGCCCTGGACCCAACCGTTGAGCATCCATAGCAGCCCCATGGTCCAGACGGCGGAGCTGAAGCCGAAGAAGATGTTGACCGTCGCGGAGAGGATCAAGCCCAGGGTCATGAACGTCCGGGCGTTGGTGCGGTCCCCCAGAAACCCGTTGGCGAACTTGGAGACGCCGTACAGTAGTCCGTGCAGCGTGAGGAAAAGGCCGAGATCGGCTTTGCTGATCCCCAAGTCGTGCTGAATGCCCGGCATCGCAAGACTGAGATTCTTGCGAACGAAGTAGAACATGGCGTAACCGACGATCGTGGAGAACAGGATCCGGCGCTGCCAGTACTTGTACTGGGCCTTGATCTCCTCGGGATCCTGCAGAATCGTCTCGGCGGCCGGCGCGGGCTCGAATACGCGCAACAGCCGGGAGAAGCGGTGCGAGCCGCGTACGGACGTGTCGTCGGATGGCGATGCTGGAGTCATGAGGTTCTTATTCTGCGTACGGCGTTTGGTTCAAGGTTGCTCATAGTACTCCCGCACCGCCTTCAATGCGAACTCCGGATCATCTGTCGAGAAGGAGGCGACACCCAGGTCGAGTAGTTGCCAGTACAGTTTCGGGTCGGTGATCTCCCTCGGAAAGGCCATGAAGAGGATTCGGTGCGATCGCATTTCGTCGCCGAGAGATCGGATCAGGGCCCGCGAGATGGTGAATGGTTCAGCCGAGTCGCTCTTGGGGTTCGCCTTGGGGTGTAGCTGCAAGTGCGTGATATCCGCGAAGCCGGAAGCTCGCAGCTCTGCCAGACGGGGCTCGACCTTGTCGTCGGAGCCGGCCAGCCAGAGCAGCGTTTCCGAGTCGGGCAGCAGCGCCTTCCATTCGCGCAGGATCTTGTAGTTCGTGGTGGCGAAGACGATTTGCCGCGACACGCCGTATGTGTGCACCTCGGCGGCGAGCTGTCTCAAGTCGACATGCTTGAAGTCCAGGCAGAGCTGACGCTCCGGATGCCCGCGCATCGCCTGGAACACCTCCGAGAGCTTCGGGACTCGCAGGCCTTCGAATGCCGGCCCTTTCCAGCCGCCGACGTCAAGCTGGGACAGCTCCGCGAAGGTCAGATCGCCTACGCTTTTCTTCTTCAGCTCGGCGTCGTTGGTGTGGACGGTGCGCTTGAAGTTCGCGTCGTGAAACGCGACCAGGATGCCGTCCTTGGTGGTGCGCATGTCCGCTTCCGGCACGGTGCCGAGCTTCCAGCCCATCTCGAAAGCCGTCAAGGTGTTCTCCGGGACCAGGTCACCCGCGCCCCGGTGGCTGTGAATGACGAACTCGTTGAGCGGGATATGGCCGCGGACGGTCCATGGTGACGTGCCATGTGGGTCGATCGCCAAAGGCGACGTGGAGAAAGAGGAGTCTTGGGCGGCACATCCGTAGAGCGCCACACCCACCAACAGGGCGATGATCGTTTGCTTCATTTTCTTCCAACGGTACGAGGTTTCTTCACGGGTTCGTATTCAAGCAGCGCTCGAGCGCCTTCCACGTCGATAGCCAGTGACTTCAAGAGCCCGCCGCGTATGGCCGCGGTCAGGGCGGCGGACCGGTCGCCCCCAACCACGAGAGCAATCACCTGCGGAAACGCTTTCAGATGCTCCAGCTCAACGCTGATCACCTGCTCTCGCCAGGGCGAATCGCACTCGCAACCACGCCGGTCGAAGAAGCGTCCGCACATCTCGCCGATCGCTCCGCATCCCACCAGAGTCTCGTGGTCGGCGTCACTCACCACATAGCGATTGGCGAACACCGAATTCGTCGGTGTGCCAACCGCGACAATTGCCGCGTCGGCTTGCCCCAGCCGCCGCCAGACCAGGCGGGCTTTGCTGTGACGCAGGACCGAGTCTCGCGTCTGCCGGTCAGGGGCGATCGCCGGTGTGTCCAAAGCCATGAACCGGCCACCCCAACGCCGGGCCAGCACACGCCCCAGTTCGGGAGCGTCCACTTGGGCTACGACCGAATCCACCACACCCAACGCCGGCAGAACCGTCACGCCCCGATGGCGATCCTCCGGCAGTCGCGGAATCAGGGCACCAATCGACCGCCCTCCCGCGACGACCACCTTGGTCTGCGGCGAGATGAGTGAGGTAATAAACGACGCACTGAAGTAGGCGACATACTGGCGCTTGTTCTCCGGCGTCATGCCGTCGGGCGTCCGGACCACCGCCACAGATTCCAGATCGAATTTCCGCTCGATGCGCCGCTCGAGATCCCGGTCCCGGGGCTCGCACTCGGCGACGAAGAATCGCACAATCCCTCGCTGTCGGGCGATCGTGAGCATGCGCGAGACTTTGGCCTGCGACAGGTTCAGCAGGCCGCCCAGCCGTCGCTGGTCCAGTTGCTCCCGATAGTACAGGTGGGCCACGACGCGGAGCTGTTCGTCTGTGTAGACTTCCGGAGTTTTCACCCGGTAGCGGCCGAGCCGCCCCGGGCACACCGACATCCCACCACCGACCGAAACAGCCCACCTGCCCCCCGTGGCTTCGGAGTCGAAGGTCGCTGAGTGTTCGGGGCGGTTCATACCTTCTCCTGGGGCATCGTGCGAACGCGGGATGGCCCCAGTTTACGCCATCGCTTCCCGCGATGCCAGGACGATCTTCATGCCCTGCCCCGCCAAGGCCAAGTCGTAAGCCTTGGCCACCTCGCTGATCGGAAGCACGTGCGAGATCACCTGCGAAAGATCGACGCGGCCCGCCTCGATCAAGCGAAGGGCTGTCCGATAATCCTGCGGTGCTCCTCCCGTCATCCCCGTGACGATCAGGTTCTTGTAGTGGATCGCGTTGGTGTCGATCGCCGTGGGAGGCGAGCCCGTCGGCAAGCCGGCAAACAGGCACAGGCGACCAAACGGGGCCAACAGCTTCAGGGCTTCCGCCTGGATCTCCGGGGACGGAGCCGCGGTGATCACCACGTTGACCCCTCGCTTGCCCGACTCATTCATCACCCAGTCGGCCACTGAGCCGAGTTTGGGGTTGAAAGTCCTGCTGGCACCCAGCGATCGCGCCTTCTCCAGCCGTTCATCGTTCATGTCCACGACGAACACTTCCGAGGCGCCCGACAGCAACGCCAGCATCAGATTCAACAGACCCATCGGCCCCGCACCGTAGATCAGCACGAAGTCCCCTTGCTCCACCCCGGCGACTCGTATGCCATTCACCGCGCACGACAGCGGCTCCGCCAGCGCCGCGGCGATGAAGGACACCGTTTTCGACAGCTTGATCACGTTACCCTGGGCCATGGTCGCCTCGGTGATACGCACGTACTCGGTGTGCGACCCATCCATGTTGATCCCGAACGCCGAGTAGTCCGGGCACATGTTCATGAGACCACGGCCACACATCTCACAGAATCCGCAGCCGATGTTCGGCACCACGCCGACGCGTTCCCCGACCGCGAAATTCGTGACCTTCGACCCGGCCTTCGTGATGGTGCCCACAAACTCGTGACCGAGAATAATGGTCTGGCCGGGTTTCAGCCGTCGGTGGCCGTGCCGCGTGATCTTCACGTCCGTCCCGCACAGCGAGGTCGCCTCAACCTTCACCAGAAGCTCGCCCTCGCCGATCGACGGCACGGGAACCTCGGCAATAGCGAATGCTCCACCTTGTGTATATGTCGCAGCGATCATCGGTACGCCTCCGTCTCGAAAAAAGCCCCAACGGTGTGGCTGTGGCCGGCACGACTTGTGGTCCGTGCCCCGAGCAGCATTAGATTCTCAGGAATGGTATTGTCGAAAACGCGTCCGGCCGTGTCAATGACAAAAATGCGGCCACGCGACACTTTCGGTGCATCATTATTCACGCATCACGCCACCTGGATCGTAATTGAACCAGCGGTGTATATGGGCATCGAGGATTCGCTCCAAAGGCATGAGATCAAGAGCCAAAGGCCGCCGCAAATTCGGACAAAGCATGCCACAGCGTACCTGCTTGCCCACGGCCACCTCGCCGTTTACAGTGATCGGCTGAGGACCACAATCCAAGCAGCATGGAGAAAAGGAGTACAGACAATGCCCGCCAAGCTCACCCGACGTTCATTCCTGGGAAGTACCGCGACTGCTATCGCCGCCGCCCACTCGGCACTGAACAGCGCCAACGCGGCAGAGACCATTCCCGGCTTTGACCAGACACAAACCGATTACGACAAGACGAAAACATGGAAACCCGTCAGCGATCGCAAGATCAAAGTCGGGCTGGTCGGGTATGGCGTGTGTCAATTCTCCGCCGCGTTCGGTTTTCAAGATCATCCCAACGTCGAGATTGCTGCGGTCAGCGATTTGTTCCCCGACCGCTGCGCCGCCTTGGCTCGACGTGTCAAGTGCGAGAAGACCTACCCGTCGCTGGAGGAGATGGTGAAGGACGACGGCATCGAAGCCATCTTCGTGGCCACTGACGCTCCCTCGCACGCCAAGCACTGCATCGAGGTCCTCAATCACGGCAAGCACGTCTGCACGGCGGTCCCCGTCTTCCGCGGCGATATCGACGATGCGGAACGCCTGTTGGAATGCGTCAAGAAGAATCGCGGCCTGGTCTACGCGATGTTTGAAACCTCCGTTTTCCACGACGATTTGTACGCCATGGAGAAGCTGTACGCGGCCGACGTCTTCGGCCATATCGTCTACAGCGAAGGCGAGTATTGTCATCCGCATTCATTGGGCGCACCTTCCATCGGTTCCTACAAGGATTGGCGCAAGAACGGGGCGCCCATGTGGTACCCCACGCACGCGACCGCGTACTACATCACGGTCACGCACGGCAGCTTCGTGGAGGTCAGTTGCCAGGGGACGGCCCCGTTTGACGAGAGCAAGCGCGTCCCGAATGGCATCGGTAATATCTTCAATTCCGAGGTCGGCCTGTTCCGAACCCGCGAGGGAGGCATCTCTCGCATCATCGTTTGCGGTTCCCAGGGTGAGTACCTCGAAGCCGGCCGGCTTCGAGGGGAATACGCAGGATACGATTGGCATAACGGAAAGGCCGACGGTTTCGTGGGCGATGCCGTGGGCCAGCAACGACTCAAAGACGCGATCGAGAAGGGCCTGCAAACCAAGAAGTATGCGCTTCCTCCCGGCGTGGAACCGGGCGGGCACGGCGGCTCGCATGGCTACCTGTCGGACGACTTCATCGACTCCATTCTGCGGGGGCGCAAGCCGGCCGTCGATGTCATCGACGCACTCAATATGACCGTCCCCGGCTACTATGCCCATCTTTCCGCGATGAAAGACGGCGAGACCATGAAGATCCCGCAGTACTCGTTGTGAAACATGAGCTGCCGGTCGTTGAACCGGCGGCGATCCGCACGCGAACCGTGTCGGTTCCACCGGGAAGAGCGAGAGGCGCCGAGTATAAGGTTCGGCCGATGCTCGTCTTGACGCCTTGGGTGACGCCTCGGCAAGAGGTCGCCGGGACGACACTGCGTCTTGGGCGGGTCATCCTCTTCGAGGGCGGCGGGCTGCGACCACAAAAAGAGTCACGTTGGTCTTTCTGGGCTGTGGCACTTGGCACTGCCGCGACCCGGAAAAGCCAACGTGACTCGTCTTTTTTGCGGGCTCTCCGAAGCCGGCGGCTACAGGTTCATCTGGAGGCGCAGGCCGTAAACCAGGGACACGTCGTGAGCGTCGGTCCCGCCGGGGTTCATGATGATCTGGAAGTCCGGCGTCAGGTGCAGCCAGGGGGTGATCTCGACGTTGTAGAACAGCTCGACGCCCTGTTCCGAGTGGAAGGCCGGCGGCAGGTCGTTGCTCAGGTCGATGAAGTAGTAGCCGACACCGAAGGTATCGTTGTCGCGATCGGGGATGATGCCCTTCCCGCCGACGCCGAAGCTGTAGAAGTAGTTGACCGGGTTGGCATTCTCCCGGGCCCAGCCAAACCGCCCGAAGATACCCACGCCCTGGGTGGGATCCTCAGCCTCGGTGTAGAGGTACTGGTCGAAGTTGTAGTAGAGCATCACGTTGTCGGGGTTCTGGTCGTACGGCAGATAGGGCTGGAGAAACTCGAGCATCGCCGGGGCGTACTTCATGAGCAGCGGGCCGGTCTCGCGGAAGGGGCTGACCGGGTAGAGCTTGTTGGTGTCCATCGAGGACCAGGCGAACCCGACGCGTTGGGTGCCGGGCATGTCGAACGGCTTGATTTTGAAATCCCACTCGTGGATCACCGTCGTATTCACCGCTCCATGGAAGGCGGTCTCGAACCCGGTGGTCTTGTTGCGACCCTCGGAGTCGGTTACCGCAGTCAGGATCGACAACCAGTCGGTCGGGTTGACGATCGCCCCGACGCCCAACACGGTGTAGGGCAGGAAAGAGGGGATCATCGGGTTGTTCCGCAGGGCGGTGTTCATGAACTGCGTTTTCTCGTTGTTGGCGAAGGCGTTGGTCTCAAAGGCCCGGGAGCCGTCAAGTTTGCCCGCCAGGAGGATCAACTTCCCGTCGAAGAGGACCTGCTCGTAGAAATACTCGGAGAGGGTGAAGGTGCATCCCTCGCCCGCTCCGGGCTTGAAGGCGTCGAGGTTGACGGGGATGAGGGATCCGACCTTGGGATTGATGCCGTCGCCCCACTTGGGCTCACCGGCCAAGGTGATCCGCCCGCCGGGGATCAGCCCCATCGCCCCGAGGTCCAGGGTGAGGGTGAGGTCGGCGGAGCCGGAGTAGCGGAGCCCGTTCCGGGTGCTGGCCCCACCGTGGGCGTTACCCTGGAGCACCTGGGTGACGTCGATGTCGAAGGTGATGCCTGAGTCGGCGAGGGCCGGCCTCACGCCGCCCCAGTCACCGGTCATTTTCTTCCAGCTCAGCCAGTCGGCACCCTGGAAGGTGGTTGCCGGGGCTGCCGCCTGCGCCTCTTCCTCCGCTGGAGCGGTCGCTTGCTGGGCGACGGCGATCGGGACGAACAGACAGAGCAGGACGAATCCGAGGACTCTCGCGAAAGTCATGGCGTTGCCTCCTGTTATTGTCCGTCGTGAGACGGACGGGTATTCGGGAACCCAGATAGGGTCGGCTCAGGCCCGCCGCGCCGCGGGCTTACCGGCGGATATTCTGCCGACCGGTGACCGGAAATGCAACAGGTCAGTTGACACTTTTCGGTAAAATGCTGTCGCGGTCCCTGCTGCCGCGGCGGCGCCCGGCACGAGCGTATCGACATCGCCCGGTGTCTTCGGTACAATCCCAATTTCCGGGCGGCACTTCAGGTTTCCTGGCAGGGGCCGGCGGCCCGCGCTTCTTCGTCAATGATTTGCAGGAGAGACACCATGAGTGTGAAGATTCTGCTGGAAGAGAGTGAGATTCCGCGTCAGTGGTACAATTTGGCCGCGGATCTGCCCACCCCGATGCAGCCCCCGCTGGGGCCGGACGGCAAACCCATCTCGCCCGAGATGCTCGCTCCGGTCTTCCCCATGAACATCATCGAGCAAGAAGTCAGCCAGGAACGCTGGATCAACATCCCGGAGGAGATTCTCGAGATCCTGTACCGCTGGCGGCCGACGCCCTTGCGTCGGGCCTTTTTCCTGGAGAAGGCCCTGGGTACCCCGGCCCGCATCTACTACAAGGACGAGAGCGTCAGCCCGCCGGGCAGCCACAAGCCCAACACCGCGGTCGCTCAGGCTTGGTACAACAAGCAGTTCGGCATCAAGCGGATCACCACGGAGACCGGGGCGGGCCAGTGGGGCAGCGCCCTGAGCTTCGCCTGCTGCCTCCTGGGGCTCGAATGCAAAGTTTACATGGTTCGCATCAGCTTCGATCAGAAGCCGTTCCGCCGGCTCATGATGGAGACCTGGGGCGGCAAGTGCATACCCAGCCCGAGCACCGAAACCAATGCCGGGCGGGCCATCCTTGAGCAGGATCCGGACACGCCGGGCAGCCTGGGCATCGCCATCAGCGAAGCTGTCGAGGACGCGGTCACCGACGAGACCAAGCAGACTCGCTACTCGCTGGGCAGCGTGCTCAACCACGTCATGCTGCACCAGACGATCATCGGGCTGGAAGCCAAGAAGCAGCTCGCCAAGATCGGCGAGAAGAAGGTGGATATTGTCATCGGGTGTGCGGGTGGCGGGAGCAACTACGCGGGTCTGTCGTTCCCCTTCATGGCGGACAAGATCGCCGGGGCAGACATCACCATCATCCCGACCGAGCCAACAAGCTGTCCGACGATGACCCGTGGACCGTTCGCTTATGATTTCGGCGACACGGCAGGCATGACCCCGCTGCTGCCGATGTACTCGCTCGGGCACACCTTCGTGCCGCCGCCGATCCATGCCGGTGGGTTGCGATACCACGGCATTGCCCCGCTGGTCAGCCAGTCGATCATCGAGGGCTTGGCCACCCCGCGGGCCGTTCACCAGACCGAGTGTTACGAAGCGGCCGTGCTGTTCGCTCGTACCGAGGGCGTCATCCCCGCACCCGAAACCAGCCATGCCATCGCGGCGGCCATCCAGGAGGCCAACAAGGCCAAAGAGGAAGGCAAGGAGAAGGTCATCCTCTTCAACTTCAGCGGGCACGGACTGATGGACCTGGTGGGCTACGAGAAGTTCTTCGCTGGCAGGTTGCAGGATTACCCACTGCCGGAGGAACTGCTGAATAAGTCGCTGTTGGCGCTGAAGGATCTGCCCAAGCCCAAGGTGGCCAAGTCCGGGCGGTGGTGAGCGCACGGCGGTTGCGTCGGGCTTCGTCGTTGGAGATCGTCCATCGTCGCCAAGAGGCAAGCACGTCGCGGGTGTTGCACGCGAAGGGGGCGCCTACAATCGTGGTGAGGCACCTCGGATGCGGATCTCGCAGACGGGAGAGCGTGCATGGCGATGGCGCTGAAAGAGCTGTTGGCGGGGCACACGATGGCGTCCGCGCCCGAGTTGGTGCGGCAGGAAGATAGCGCGCTGCGTTGCGTTGCGTGCGGACACCGCTGCCGGATTGGCGAGGGCAAATCGGGCGTTTGCCGGGTGCGGTTCATCGAAGGTGGGCGGCTGCGGGTGCCGGCCGGTTACGTGGCCGGCTTGGCCGTGGATCCCATCGAGAAGAAGCCCTTTTATCATGTTTGCCCCGGCCGCGGCGCACTGTCGTTCGGCATGTTGGGGTGCGATTTTCACTGCGGGTACTGCCAGAATTGGATCTCGAGCCAGACGCTACGCGACGCCGAGGCGGTGGTCGCTCCGCGGACGATTGTCGCCGACCGTCTTGTCGAGCTGGCCGTCGAGCACCGCGCGCCGGTCATGGTCAGCACCTACAACGAGCCGCTCATCACCGCCGACTGGGCGGTCGAGGTGTTCAAGCTGGCTCGGCCACGCGGCATCCTCTGCGGATTCGTCTCCAACGGCAACGCCACGCCCGAGGTTCTGGCGTTCATTCGCCCCTACGTCGACCTCTACAAGGTGGACCTCAAGTGCTTTGACGATCGCCACTACCGTAGCCTGGGCGGCACGCTGGCCAACGTCCTCGATACGATCACCCGACTCAAGGAGATGGCCTTCTGGGTCGAGGTGGTCACGTTGGTGGTTCCGGGTTTCAACGACGGTGATGAGGAACTTGCCGGCATCGCTCGCTTTCTGGCGGGTGTGTCGCCGGACATCCCCTGGCATGTGACCGCCTTTCACCCCGATTACAGAATGACCGATTCGCCGCCCACTCCGCCGGAGACGCTGATCCGGGCGTACGACGCGGGCAAGGCGGCCGGGCTGCGGTTCGTCTACACCGGGAACTCGCCGGGCCGGACGGGCGACCGAGAGCACACCGTCTGCCCCGCGTGCGGCGAGGTGTTGATCCGCCGCCGCGGATTTCACATCGAGGAGAACCGGTTGCGGGCGGGCTGCTGCCCGGGGTGTGGAACGGCGATTCCAGGCGTCTGGGAGGAGTCCTCGCCGCAACCGCTGGGCCACGACCGCAAGGGAGCCGACAGCGTTGCATGACGCTCTTTTGCGGTCGCGGCTTGTTTCGTGACACGTTCAGAGGATGGGGACGGTCTGCTCAATCATGGCTCGGTTGTAGGCGGTGAAGATATCCGCCCGGTTGAGTGTGCCCACCACTTGCCGTGAGCCCGGCGACTCGACCACGACGAGATCGAGGCTCCCTGCCTGCACCATCGAGTTGATGGCCGAGAGCAGCGAGTCGTCCGGCGTGATGGTGACGGCGGTTTTCTCGATATCACCGGCGATGATGAGATCGCCGACGCCGGCCTCGGTCACCACGCGGCGGATATCGCCGGCGTCAACCACGCCGACCAGTTGCTGCTTCTCATCAACCACCGGGAACGCGGCATGCGTGGATTGGGCGAACCGTTTCATCAACTCGCTGAGGCTGGTGCTCCGGGCGACAAGGACCGGGGTATCGCGCCGGGTAGCCAGGGCCTCACGCACCGTCAGCCGGCGGAGGATCGCGCTGGCCATGTTGCCGAGTTTGGTGGGCGCTTCGAGCCGCGAGAGCAGTTGCTTCTCGTACAGGGTGAATCGGCGGCAGAGGACAAACGAGGTAATGCAGACCAGCATCGAGGGGACGAGCAAGTCGTAATTCCCGGTGATCTCGCTGACCATGATGATGGTGGACACCGGCGTGTGGGCGGCTCCGGCGAAGAAGCCGGCCATGCCGACCAGGGCAAAAGCTCCCGGCTGGATGTCGAGGTAGGGGAACAGGTGCATGCAGACCAGCCCGGTCGCCCCGCCCAGGGCGGCTCCGATGACCACCGCCGGCCCAAAGGCCCCGCCACTGCCGCCGCTGCCGACGGTCAGCGACGTGGTGAGGATTTTGCCCAGTCCGATGGCCGCCAGCAGTCCGGCACCCAACGCCACCGGGCTGATCCGCCATCCGAGCAGGGCGACCACGGCCTGAGCGGTTGGCAGGGCCATGAGCGCGGGCTCGCGACCGGCATCCGAGTTGAAGCACATCTGCACGGTGCCGTAACCAGTGCCCAGGGCCTCAGGAAGGAAGAAGCCAATGATGCCCACCAGCAGCCCGCCGATCGCGGGCTTGATGTGGTTGGGCCAACGCTGCAGTCGCACAAAGGTGATTCGCCGCATCCCGTAGAGCGTCTTGACGAACAGCAGCGCCCCGAGGGACACGATCACCGCAAGGATCAGGTACGCCAGCAGCGAGGCCGGCTGGTGAAAGCTGTACTGCGGAGTGTCGAACATCGGGTGGAACCCGAAAATCCAGCCGTAGACGCTATACGCGACGATGGAGGCAATGAAGGCGGGGACCAAGGCCTCATGCTCGAAGTCCGGACCACGGTACATTACCTCGGCGGCAAAGATCGCCCCGGCCAGCGGGGCGTGGAAGATTGCCCCGATACCCGCGCCCATACCAGCGGCCATTAGGAGCCGGCGTTCGTGCGGTGGAACCTTCAGCCATTGCCCCAAGACCGACCCGAAGCCCGACCCGATTTGCGAGATCGGTCCCTCGTTGCCGGCCGACCCGCCGGACCCGATGGTCAGCATCGAGGTGATGGCCTTGACCACCGGCACGCGGGCGCGGATGAACCCATCCTTGAAGTGGTACGCCTCAATGGCTGAATCCGTGCCGTGCCCCTCCGCCTCAGGGGCCAACGTGAACACAATGATGCCGCTCAGTAATCCCCCTGCCGCCGGCAGAAGCAACAAGGCCCAACGCACGATGCTGCCGCCACTCCGCCACGAACCGAAGTCGAACAGCGGTTTCTCGAAACCCGGCATCGCCGGATCATAATTGGCGAGGTATCCCAGGCACGCTGCCCGGCTGGCGTCGAGCATCACGTAGAAGGCGGCGGCGCCCAGCCCGGCTACCAGTCCCACCAGCGCGCAGATGGCCAGCAGCCGGCCGAGTTGCCGGAGCTGCGGATCTTCGAGGGTGCGCGTGACCTTGTCGGTAAAACCCCATGTCATGATCGGGGATGTTAACCCCCGGCGAAGATACTGCAATGATCGCGGTCGCCGGGGGAGAGGCAGAACCGGCGGGCTTCGTTCCCAGGACCGACTCAACTCGCGGATGGACGTGTCCAGACGCGACGGACGAACAGGAACAAGTTGCCGTGGTCCCGGCGACGGCATCTCGACGTCGGCGGCCCGGTGGGGTACTATCGTGCCCGGCATTGCTGTTCAAGGTCGATTGTGACATGAGAAGAAAACCATATACACGAAGATGGCTGTCGATTCTGGCCGCCGCGTGGGTGGCTGGAGGCCTGTTGTCGGCGTGTGATCGCTCCGAGCAGGATGAGTCGGGTTACTTCACGGCCAACGAGCAACCTGACCCGTCGCAGACTGGGGCCGAATCGCCCGATCAGCCGTCCACCTCTCGCGAAACCCGCAGCCCTGGTGTCGATTCCCAGGATCACCCGAAAGCCCCGCGGGTTTTGCCCAGAACGAACGAATTGCCCGGTTGGGTGAAAGTCAAACCCATCCAGGTCGCCGGGCCCGCCGAGCTTGAGAAGTTCCTGAGCGACGAGCGATTGGTCAAGGCACTGCGGACCTTTCAGATCGAGCAGCTATCTGTATGCGGCTACGAGTGGCCGGGGGCGACCGCGGACGTGCTTTTCTTCGAGGCAGGCACGCCCACCGATGCGTTCGGCATTTTCTCCTTATTGACCCAGCGAGGCGGGCATCAGGTCAGACCGGTGGACGGTACCATCCGCGTTATCGAGGCCGGCACCGACGCTTGGAAAATGCTCGCCTGGCAAGGCAAGACCTGCCTGCTCCTGCGGTTTCCGGGCTCGGTGACGACGCCGGCCATGAACGCCGTCGGCCAGTTGTGCAATCGGATCGTCTTTGGCGTTCCTTCCGCCGATGCCCCTTTGATCATGCACGTGATTCCCCAGGATCGCCTTGCGGATGCCAAGGTATGGGCAGTCCGCAGCACGGCTGCTCTGCGGGTGGTACCCGATGTGAAAATGGCTCAAGTGAGCACGTCGGACCTGGACAGCCGGCTCGGGCTCACCGGAGACGCATGGTTGTGGATCGCAGCGGTGCGTCCGCCGCGAGTCGCCCCCCTCTCGGCCGCCGAGTCGCAGGAGAGTGAATCGGGGACGACCGGCCTGGCGGCTTCCCCTGTCCTGTCCGACGACGTTCCCAATATGCTCTGGGTTGTCCAGTATGCGGACGCCACATCCGCGATCGCGGCCCACCAACGATATGAACAGGCTCTGGCGGCCCCGCAGACTGACCTGGACCGCAACACGCGGGTGGAACCAGTCCGTGGCACGTTTTTGGCGGGCACGTGGACCATGGATGTCGATGTAACCTATCCTCTGTTGCGTCCACTGGCCCAGACGCTGCCGCTGCCGATGCCGGAGATCGTCGCCGGCAGTGCCGCCCCGGCGTCCGGGCCGGCTGCCGTCGAGAGCGCCCCGGCTCGCTGAGGGCTGCCGTTATGGGCTTGCGATTCCGCTTCGGTGCGATTCTCCCGATTGCCTCCGCGATAGCTTCACCGTCTCGTGTCGACCGTTCTGCGGTGTGGGCGATGCGATGTCTACTGTGGCTTGCCGCCGGGTTTGCTTCTTTCGTGCCACGGGCGGCGGGCCAGGAAATCAGGGCAGAGCAAGGCGAGATCATGGTTGAGCCGGGCGTCGCCAGCCCTGCCGCGGTCAACCCGTTCGCCGCGGTGCTGCACGCCTCGGAGGAGGCCGGCACGCTCCTGCGCAGAGCCGAGGAAGGCATCGAGCGGCAGGATTGGAAGCTGGCGATCGACTCGCTTCAACGGATGATCGAACTGCCCGGCGAGCACATTCTCGCCCGTGACGGGCATGTCTATGAGTCGGCCGGCCGCGTGGCCCAACGACGCATCGCGGCCCTGCCTGAACCCGGCCTGCGCGCCTACCGGTTGGTGCACGACAAAGAGGCGGCCGCACTTCTCGAACAGGCCGTGGCTCAATACGACGCGGATCTGCTGCGTGCCGTGGTCGATCGGTTCCTCCTGACCGGAGTCGGGGACGAAGCCGCGGTTACCTTGGCCGACTGGTTGATCGACGACGGCCGATTGGCCGAGGCGGCGAGCATCCTCAAGTGGTTGCAGGTGGTATACCCGGATTCGGATTTGCCGGGCTGGCTGGTGGACGCCCGCATGGCGATTTGCCTCGGCTACTCCGGCGAAATGGAGCAGGCGAGAAGCCGGCTCGACCGGGCGGCCGCCTCCACGCCCGTCGGTGGCCAGCCTGGCCGTGTGGAAGACCGGCTGGGCGAGATCGGCCGCTGGCTTTCATCGGCCAGGACTGCGACGGGGCAGGCGATGGCCGGCCCAATAACCGGGCATCTCTTCGCGGATCGCAAGCCACCGGCGCAAATCGACTTCCCGCCCGAACTCGATTGGCGAGTCGACCTGCCCTTGGAATGGCCTGCGGACGGCTTGCCGACCTTCCAGCGACATGCCCGGGAACTCGGGCTCCTGCCGGCCGCCGGACTCGCGACCGATGGCCGAGTCGTCTTGGTCAAGAGTGGTCTCGCCCTGTTGGCGATCGACGTCGAGACCTTCCAGCCACGATGGCAAGCGAAGGCCGCAGCCCTGGGGGCCGACGAACAGACTCGCCGATCCGGTGCCGGGCTGATCATTGCTCCGGAGCGGAGCAACTCCGGGGATTGGGCCGCCGATCCGCTCTTTGTGAGCATGTTCATGGACGGCGTCGGCTCGCAGGTAGCCATGGCTGCCGGACTGGCTCTCACCATCGAGTGGCCCGCGGGACCACCCGCCCCGGTCGCCCTGTGGACCCTCGACGGGCGACCGGTTCAGCGCGGCCTGCAATATGACTCGGCTGCCGCATCACCGAACCGTCTCGCTGCCTACGACTTGGCGTCTGGACGCTTGGTCTGGGCCAGCGATACCGCCGGTGATGAAGGCCTCTTGGCGGGCGTTCAGTTTCTTTCGGTTCCGGCCTTCACCGGCGAGTATCTTTTCGGTATCTGCCGAGTCGTCGACGATCTCTACGCCGTGCTGCTCGAACCGGCGACCGGCAGGCTGGTCAAACACCTGTACCTCTGCGGCACCGGGGGCGGGCCGTTCAACGCCCTCTATCCGCGCATCCCGTGCCTGGCCGACGGGTTGGCCTATCTGCCCACCGGCCGTGGCGTCCTTCTCGCCGTGGACTTGGCCGAATGCAGCGTGCGTTGGGCTTCGCGGTACGACCACCTCGCGATCAAGACCGCCGGCGATTCCTGGCTGCCCTTGCCCCCGCTGGCCTTCGCCGACAGCGTGATCCTGGCGCCCGAAGACGCGGATCAGTTGATCTGCTTCGACCGCACCACGGGGCGGATTCGCTGGCAGGTGCCGCGCGGCGACATGCGCTATGTGATCGCCGCGACCGGGGACCGCGTATGGCTGGCGGGTGATCGGGTCTGCTCCTTGGAGGTCGCGACCGGTGAGGAGTTGTGGGCGGCACCGGCCGGCCGACCGCTGGGCCGAGGCATGCTCGCGGGCAACATGCTCTATCTGCCTACTGAAAATGGCCTCGTGGCCCTGGAGGCGGACACCGGCCGGCGAGTCGACGTCGCACAGCCGCCCGATGGCGACTGGCTGGGCAACCTCGCCGTCGTTGCGGATGCCACCTTCAGCCTGTTGGCGGGCCAGGTCCGCAAGTTCCCCGACCTGCAGAACGCCTACCCCGATGCACTGGCCCGCCACCGCGAGAATCCCGCCGACGGCGACACGGCCATCCGGCTGGCCTGGCTCGAGTCATTGCGCCAGCGGCCAAGCGAAGCCCTCGAAGCCCTCTCGCATGTGCCGCCGCAATACGAAACCGATGACCCTCATCGCTATAACCATCTCGTCCATCTGCGAGTCAAAACCATGCTCGAACTGGCTGGCTCTGAGCAGACCGCGGTGGACGAGGCCTCTCGCCTCCTGGAGCAAGCCCAGGCCATCGCTCGCACGCCCCAGGATGGCATCGCCAGTGCACTCGCCCTTGGCGAGCATTACCTGCGGCAGGACAGAGTGCTCGACGCCTGTCGACAGTACCTGACTCTCACCCTCAGTGAGGAAGGTGATGAGCCGTTGCCGGAGGAACCCGGCTTCGAGCGTCAGGCTCGTATCCCGGCGTCGCAGCGACTGGCGGCCGCGGCTCAACTCCTGCCGGCACCCGATGCCGACCGGCTGGCAGAGCATATCCGTGAACGCCTGGCGGATGCGATCGAGCAACGAGATGAGCGCCTGCTCGCCCGACTTGCTCAGACCACCGCCTGCGGTCAAGCAGGCGATGAAGCCGCCCTGATCCTTGGAGCCTGGGCCGCTCATGGCTCGCGGTTCGAGCAGGCGGAAAGCATGTTCTCACGCGTCTTGCGAGGTCGCGGTGATGTCACGCTGCGGGCGGAGGCCGCCGCAAGGCTGGCGATGACCTGCCTGCAACCGGGTGAGCTGCATCAGCCGCTCCCCGCGATCAGCTTGATTGTGCGGCTCGAGGGTGAACTGGCGGCGGGCGACTTGCCTCGCGAGATCCTGACGGAGGGTGAAACCGGACGTGTCTCCGCAGGGCAGGCAGCGGAACAACTCCGCCGACTCATCGACCCAGCCCTCCTCGCTCAGCACCAGGCCGCCATGGAACCGGTGAAGCTCCCAACTCACCTGAGCCAGGTAACGCTCTGGGCCTACCCCGACTGCCGCCCCATTGTGCCACGCGCCGAACGTCAGCCGCCCTTCGTGGACCGCTACCTCATGCTCGGCGGCGACAATCAGATCGAGGCCCGTGCCGCGGATGACGGTCGGTTGTTGTGGACCACCCAACTGATCCTCCTCGGCGAGCTGGCCGTCCAGTCCGAGGTCGATCGAGAGTTGCAGACCCCGGTCGCCCGCATCCGCCGGGGACCGACGGTGGCCGCCCGTGGAGCGGTGGCCGGCCAGACGTTCATCCTCAACAGCTCACAAGGCCTGCACGCCGTGGGGCTCGTGACCGGCCGACGACTCTGGTCGCGACGCTTCGAGCCGCCCGCCCTGGCTCACCAGGAGGTAGCAGGCTCTGACGCCTGGCTCTGGGCAGAGGGGGGCTACGTTGCCACGGTCGATCGTCGCGGTCGGCTGGAGGTCGCACCGGCCGACGCCGGTCAGAGCATTCTGTGGCGGCGGAGTAATCCCCAACGACAGTGGTATTGGGTCCGAATTCGCGGATCGACGGTTGTGGCCATCGACCCGGATCTCGAACGGGTCGATCTCTTCCAACTTGAAGACGGCACGCATCGGGGCTTCTGCCGGTTCCGCCAGTTGCCCGACAAAGTCAGCCTGACGCTCTTCGATGAGGTCATCTGTGGGCCGGTCGCCGGCAACGAGGTTGCGGCCTTCGACCTCGCGACCCCCGGCATCGAACGCTGGCGAGTGGCCATGCCCGCCGATTTGTGCCAGATCTTCAAGCCCGCACCGGATCGGCTGGCCCTATCCGACCGCGCAGGCCGGCTGATGATCGTCGACCCCCAAACCGGCAGAGTACTCCACGAAACGCGACTCAACGCCTGTGCCGAAGGAGTTACCGACGGTGTTGTGCGGGACGGTATCCTCTACGCGTGCGGGTTCCAGGTCCGGCCGTGGGGGCAACCCGATGAGGCCGGGCCAACCTCGGGCACCGGCCGTGGACCCGACTTCGCCCGCCAGCGTTGGGGCTTGGGCGCCGTTCGGTTGAGCGACAACGCCGTCCTGTGGCAGATCGCCGACATCGGACCCCGTCCGTTTCTCAACGCGGATGTGCTGCGCGCGGTGGACGGGCTCGTACCCGTAGTGGTGTATCGTCCGCGCGGCACAGCCCCCAGAACCGGAATCCAGGTCGGCGGCGTGGATGCTCCGCTGCGTGGTGCCGGCACATTGGAGCTGACGCTGTACGATAGAGTCGACGGGCAACAGGTAACCGATACGGCAATCGTCGAGTTGCCGGAGGATCCAGCCGCCGGCCTAGTGGCCGATGTGCGCGTCTGGCCCCAGGCCATCGATGTGGTCATCGGCGCGGTTACGGTGCGGTTCCCCTTGACCGGTACCGCACGATAACCGATCGTAGCGGCCGGCGCCTGAAGACCTATCGCTGTCCAGCGGCCGCCACGGCTCGGCTGAGCTCGACGCTGAGCTCAGACGAAGCGAGCTCGCCGAAGTCAGGCGGCGGCCGCTACAAAGCGGCACTGTCGTGTTGGCGGCCGGGCACCGGTTTTGTGGAAGCGCTTTCACAGAGGATGCATGCATGACCGACAAGGAACTGTTCGACGCCGTCAGTGCGGCAGCGTTGCTTCGCGGCGACTTCACCCTCCGCTCCGGCCGCAAGAGCAAGTACTACCTGGATAAGTACCTGTTCGAGTGCCAGCCGACCATTCTGCAGGAACTGGGGCGACGCTTCGCCAAGCATGTGACCCAAGCCACATCGCGGATCGCGGGGGCGGAACTGGGCGGTGTGGCCCTGGCGGCCTCGGCGGCCATGGCCAGCGGGCTCCCCTTCGCCATCATCCGCAACGCCCGCAAGGACTACGGCACGCAGAAAATGTACGAGGGTCGGCTCGAAGCCGGTGACGTGGTGCTGCTCGTCGAGGACGTCGCCACCACCGGCGGGCAGGTGCTCGAAGCCGCCAAGACCATCGCCGAGGCCGGTGCTCGGGTCGAGAAAATCGTCGCCGTCATCGATCGCCAAGAGGGTGCCCGCGAAAACATCGAGGGCGCGGGCTTCGTCTTCGACGCCCTCATGACCCGCGCGGACCTCGGAATCGACGAGTAACGCCCCTCACGACTCACCGTTACGCGGTTGTGTGAACTGCTGTGGCGGTTTCATCCGGGGCCGACAGGCGCTGAGCCCCGCCGTCGCCAGCCGGTCAACTCTGGCTCGCGGGCGACTTCCCCCATCACCTCGTCGCCTGGGTGGGGTCGATACGCACCACGTTGAAGCGGACCTTGGGGGTCGGCGGCAGGACACGCACGTCTTCAAAGCCGGGCGGAAAGACAAAACGAACATTCCGAGGAATGCCGCTCCGCTCGACCGCGGGTGCCGTCTGCGGCGCGCCCGTCGAAGGCTCCGCGGGGAAGTCCTCAGGATCGACGGTGACGTACGCGATCACGTCGGTATTGAGTAGCGCTCGCGGTTTGCCGGCCGGCACGAGCACGTCGATGTGCTGCACAAGCCCGAGGTCGTCCGGCCAGGCAATGCGATACTGACCCGGCGGACGATTCGAAGGCCACATCTCGTGCAACGGAATCGCCGTCAACCGCTGCCGCCGTGAGCCCTCCTGGCGACGCACCGTGATTCGCACCTGTTCCGGGCTGAACCGTACGCCGTCGATGCCTTCCCATTGATGCCCCAGCGGAACGTCGAATGAGGCCTCCTCCTCAGGGTGCCTGCGGAGTTCGTCTACGATCGAAACGATCAGACGTCGGGTGGCGCCCTCCACCCGAGGAAGCCGGCTGGCAAGTAACTCAACCATCACCCGAGGCGGATCCACCGCCGGCGGCTCCTTGAGCTCCTCGCTGAACACCCCCGCGTCCACCTCGATAGCGACCGAAACCTGCATCCATCGATCCACGCGATAACTGATCGACTGCCGAATCGGATCCACCAGCTTCAGACTGTGCTGCCGAGCCCATTCGCTCACGTAATCCCGCAGTTCCTCGGGTTGGATGGTGTCTTCCCCAACCGCTTCTTTCACCGGAATCTCGATCCGCAGGCTTCGGCTTGCTCTGCGCTGACGATCCAGCTCAATCTCGCGCAAGGCCGCCTTCGAACCGCTCATCTTCACAGGCAGTTCCACGACAGCCGGGCCATCCCCGCCCGCCGCCATGCCCTCCAACTCGATCCGCAGATCCGACTGGGCCTGAACCGTCAGCACGACGCTCAGGGGAATCCGCTGGACCTCATGACTGCTCAGGTCGGCATAGACCCAGATCATCACGGTCAAGACCACCGTCGCGGCGATCAATCTGGCCTGTGTCTTCATCATGGCGCCGCCTCGACCGAACGCTTGCCGGCGCCGCTTTCCGCCGACCCACCGGAAGGACGACTCGCGCCCGCCGGATCATTCTCGGCACCCGTCGCCTCCGGGCCGCCCCGTTTGGCTGACCCGGCCGTGCCCCGCGGCAGGGTCGTGATGGCTGGCGAGTCCGGCCCCTCGGTCCATTCCCCCGACACGCTTTGGTTGCGGGTCAGGTAACGCTTCAGCGTGCCGTACAGCGTTTCCGGCGGGATGTGCCGATGCAGCCGGCCATTCTCCGCGATCGAAATCGCTCCAGTCTCCTCGCTCACCACGATCACGATCGCGTCCGAGTCCAGGCTCAGGCCGATCGCTGCCCGGTGCCGACTCCCGATGCTGCGATCCAGTCCCTCCGCATCGCCAAGGGGAAACGGACACCCGGCCGCGGCAATACGCCCTCGCTGCACGATGACCCCCAGGTCGTGCAGGGCGGAACCCGGCCAGAAGATCGTGTTGACCAACTCGGTCGTTAGCCGGGCATCCAGCTTCACTCCCTGCTCGGCTAGACCCGAGAGCCCGATATCGCGTTCGACCGCAATGAGGGCCCCGATTTTGTTCTTGGATAACTGGGTGCAGGCGGCCGTGATCGGGCGGACAACCTGCTCGATCTCACCGAGCCGATCACGTCGCCACCGGGCCTCGCTAAGTCGCAGCAACCCTCGCCGCAACTCCGGCTGGAATACTATCAGAGCCGTCAGAAAAATCGTCCACACAAACGGCCGGTATAGCACCGCGATGCGATCCAGATGGAAATTCTCCGCCAGAACGGTCACCACCAGGAAACCCACAACCAACAGAATGCCGATGCTCTGCAGCAGGCGGGCACCACGCGTTCCATGCAGAAAACGCAGCACCGTGTAAACCACCACGCCGATCAGAATCAGCTCGGCGGCAATCACACCCAGCCCGTAGACCTCGGGCTGCATCAGCGTGCGAAGGTAATCCACTATGCGGTTCATGCTTTGATCGTGGCGACCTGCAACTCCATTAAGGACTCAGCCCTCTATGATGAGTATACGGCAACCTCAACGGCGAGCCAACAGGGCGCCCGGCCGTGGATCGCTGCCTCCAGCCGGACCGGGGCCGGCTTTCCAGCCGACCCCGGCCATTGGCGTGCGAGAAGCTCAGCCCCAACAGATCCCCATCTCCACTCAAGACGCGACGCTTACCACGATGGTCACCGCCTCAAGATCGTCGTTGATGTCCGTGATGTCCACACTGTAGAGCTGCCCGCTGCGACCATGGACTTGGATGCGGGATCCGATCGGCAACCGCTTGTAGCGATTCGTGTAGTCGTCCACGCCCACCTCCAGGTCCGCGGTCAGCGGACTGCGGTGCGTGTCCTTGACCGTCACCGCTACGCCGTCCGCGGCCAAGACCCCCTTGGGAGCGACAGATTCCCGATCGCTGATGACACCCTGGAACACCACCGTGCCGGCTGGCGGAGCCGCGACCGCCGGGGCCACCGTCTGCACCACCACCGGGGCTCGTTCGACAATCACCGGCGGCGGAGCGACATAGACGGGTTCGCTGACCAGCACCGGAGCGGCCACCATCGGATAGCTGGGCACCGCCACCGCCTGATGAAACCCGAAGCTCACCGCCACCGTGGTACGTGACGGGGACCGATGAACGATGGGCGGAGCGTCGTGCACTGGTCGGGGCATCATCTGGCGGAGAGGCGGTCTGACCGGTGCGGCCAGTTGACGGTGCCCGGTCGGCGGTCGCGTACTCACGACCCGCAGCCGGTCCGCCGAGGCCGCCCGGGCCCCAGTCATGGGGGCGCCGGTGAAACCGCCGGGCCGCCGTTCGACGCGAACCTGGGCCACCGCTGGTCCAGCCGCCAACAAGGCCGCAACTACTGCCGCCGCAATCATTTGGCGATGTCTGATTGTCGTCGTCATGTCAGAGTCCTCCCAAAATCCTGAGGCCACGGTTCCGGTTAATTATACCGACTCTGTTACTATTGACACATGTAAACTATCGAGGTTAGCGGCAATCTTGGCCAAAAAGCGGCCGCCAACCGGTCCAGACGGCCGAAAACGGCGGTTGGCTCGCAACTTTTCGGCGTTCGGCGGGGTCGTTGGGGTGAAGCCCGCGACAATACCCGGAGGGTGCATCATGCCTCGCTTCACGCTACCGGTGAGCCGGTCGATGATGTGGACGGGACTGCTGATCCCATTCCTGCTCCTGCCGTACCGCTACCTGTGGTTCCCCTGTGGTCTGGCGGCGACGCTGATGGTCTTGCCCGGCCGGTGGTCATGGCGAGACCTGCTGCGTCGTGACGGCACGCTTGTTGTCGGGTCGATGCTGGTCCTGCTGGTGCCGACGGGCCTTGATCCCGGCTGGTGGGTGCCCTGGCTGGCCGTGATGAGCGGTCTTGGCGTCTGGCGGATGCGGTTTGGCCCGGGATGCCGATCGAGCATGTGTGCCATGCCGGTGGTGTGGATCCTCGCCGTTGGGCTTCTGCTGCGGCCCGGCTGGTCCGGGTTCTCGTTCCCCCAGGTCGGACTCGGTGCCGGTACGGTTCTGGTGTGCGCCGGTGACAGCCTGACCTCCGGATTGAAGCCCGGATCGGACGCCGAAACCTATGTCGCTTATCTGCGGACTATGCTGCCCGGGCCGGTCATCAACGCCGGCGTGGCCAACGATAAGACGGGTGATCTGCTCAAGCGACTCGATCGCGACGTGTTGTCGCACGAGCCCGCCACTGTACTGCTGTTCATCGGTGGCAACGACTACCTTGACGGCACGCCGCGCGGCCTGTTTCGGGAGCGTCTGGACGCCGTTGCGGGCAGGATCGCATCGGCCGGCTGCCGACTGGTGATCGTCGAGGTGCCCAGCGGCATCATCTGGAACCGTTATGCCGGCGTCTACCGTCACGTCGCTCGACGGCACGGCGCGAGCCTGGTACCCGAGAGCAGGCTTCGCCTGTGGTACAGTGTGGAGCTGCTCGCCCGCGACCGCTTGCCCGAGCCGCTGACTCTGGATGGTATTCACCTCTCGCCCGCGGGTGCCCGCCGGGTGGCCGACTGGCTCGAGCCCCATGTGCGTGTTCGGCCAGGCGCGGCTTGTATCACCCCACGGGGCAAGCTGGCCGAGTTGTGAGACCTTGCCTTGGACAGAAGGTCACCCGTTTCATGATCCATACTCAGTCCAGTGCCGAGCGCAGGACCGGCTCGATGGCCTGGGCGATGCGAAGGAAGCCCAGGTCCGTGGGGTGCGTTCCATCGACGGTAGCCTCGCCGTCGTCGCCGAGAAGCCGATCGCCGGGTAGGTAGTAGAGTCGCTCGACACCGGCCTTCTTCATGCGCTGATAGGCGGCGTCGAGTGCCTGATTGGATCGGGTCGAGCGGGAGTACGTGTGGGCCACGAGGAAGCTGTTCTGGTAGGTGATGTTCTCGACCAGGATGATGGGGCAGGCGGGTCGCACGGCCCGCAGTTTGTGCACAAACGGCTCGACGCGTTCGGTGACCATGTCGGCCTGCATATTGGGCAGGCAGTCGAGGACGTAGGCGGCGGCGTCGATCTCGGCGAGCAAGTCGGCCATGGCCGGCTCCATCTTGCCGCTGCCGCTGAAGCCCAGAGCAATGACCGGCAGGTCCAGCCAGCGGCCAAGGATAGCCGGATAGCTCATGCCCGGTCGGGAGGCGCACCCCCCATGCGTGATGGATGTGCCATAGAAGACGACCGGCTTGGCCCGGTTTGCCGGCCGTGGCGCGGGCTTGGCCAGGAGCGCGTCAGCATCCACTCCGATTTCCAGTGACTCGGTGCCGTTGTATAGCGGCAAATAGAGCACATATTCGCGCGAGCCCGGGGGGAGATCCTTGGCGAGGATCGCTTGGTTGCTCTGCTGGGTCGGCATGCCGGTCGCCAGCCATCGCCATCGTCCGTTGTGCCGAACGTATAGATCCAGCCCGCTCATACCGCTCGCGGGCATGTGCTCCATCGCCAGGCTTGGCGAGGTCACCGTCCAGTTCGCTCTGATGCTCCTGGAATCGGTCGCGAATCGGACGCAGACCCCCGACGCGTGCCGGCTGCGCGTCCACACTGTTTCGGTCACGGTCTCCTTGGCCCGACCGGGCAGGCGGTCGTAGAATGTCTCGGTATCCGTCCAGCCTTTGCCTTCGACGAGCAGTTCGCGAGCGTCGTACCAACAGACGCCGTTGTCGGCGTCTTGTCGAGCATTGGCCGGCGACAGTTGCCGCGACGCATCTATCTGGACCGTTGCGACCGGCGTGGTAGCCGTACAGCCGATCAAGCCCACCGCCACCATCAAACAACCAGTTACCGCCATGTTGCGGGCACAAGCATGCATCATTTGTTCTCCCGGAGAGTGATGGAACCCAGCTTGTAGCGATGCTGGCCGTCGTCGTCGGGCAGAGGCAGAGCGATTCTTGGCGTTCCATCTTTGAGCCCGACGGAAATGAATACCTGATAATCGCCCGGCTTGGTGACTGGCGCGATCTGGCCGATGATGAACTCGGCGTTTGTCTGCTTGGTCGGAGCCTGCCCGGGCGAGCCAACCTCAAGATCGCGCATGTTGAACTGATCGTTGACCAGCACCGACACGATGCCGCCCTGGTTATCCTTCAGGGTCAGGGCCATATGGCCGCCGGGATAGCAGGGCGCGACTCCCGCGTTGGCCCACTCGGCGGAAACGACGAAGGGCTTGCCGATGGTCACCACCTCGGGCCACGCTATCCGGCGCACTTGCAGCCGATAGCCTAGTCGCAGGTTGATGCGATCGATAATGGCACGATTGGCCTGAAGGAACTCCCGTGGCCACCAGTGGATGGACAAGTAACTGGCATGGTGATCCTCGACCGCTTTGACCAGCAGCGAGCCGTCTCCCCACGCGTCGCGTTTTTTTGAACTGCCGAAGTGTTCGTGCTCCAGAATCACCGGCAGCCGCGGCCAGTAGGACTGGGCTAACTCGGCGTGATACCAGGAACGCGGTGGGGGCTGGACCATGATGCTGTCGTCACGAAACCCGACATCTCGGGCGAGCATCGCGTCGGTCAGGTCGAAACGAGTGCCAGGCCGATCGTGGCCGACAATATCATCGCTGATACACAGCAGGGTCTTTGTGAAGTGCTTGCGATGCAGGTCCGCGTGACGGATCACGATTTCCGGGACACGCTCCTCTGGCACCTGGCTGGACATGAAGGTGTGCCCTTCGCCCCACAGACCGTACGTTCCCACGTCGATGAAGGCGACGTTGGGATTGCCCTCGTAACGGGCGGCCAACGCGGCGAGAAACGCATCCAGTTTGGCCAGGAAGACAGGGTCGAGGTAATCGGGGTCCCAGGCTCCGCCGTCTTCGGCCGGTCCGGAACCGAAGCTGTAGAACGTTCCTTTGGCCCCGGCCTGCCGAACCCATTCGGGCGTGGCAAAACGGGTCCAGTTTTCCGAACAGGTGATCCGCAGGGCGATTTGTTTGCCCTTGGCGATCCAGCGTTGGGCCGGCGTATCCAATAGCGACCAGTTGAACCGGCCCTCCTGTGGTTCGAGAAACGCCCAGGGTATCCGGAGATAAACCGTCGAGACGCCGGGATAATCATCCACCGTGTCGCAAGGGTCGAGCTTGGAGCCGTAGTTGCTGGGAACATTCGAGTAGAAATACAGCACCCAGCCCATGGCGGGGTTCACCAGGGCCGCTCCGGTATCGCTTGGCTGTACGGTGACCACATCCGTCGATTCGCTCGGCTCGGAGGCTTCAGTTGAGCCGAAACCAACCGCCCAGGCTACCGTCAGACAACCTACAAACCGCCATGGTATTCTCATGCGTCCCCCAATTCGTGTTCAGTCAAAGCGGCGATGAAGAATGGGGGCAGGATATTTCGACGGTTCGAGGTTGTCCACTGGTTGGCGGTCTTCCTGAGTTCCGAATCGGGACACCCGACCAGCGGAAGAGCTTGCAGAGTGTGCTCTGCTCGGGATCCATGGCCACCAGTTGGCGACGATTGCCCAGGGTGTTTGGCAGTCAGGATCGACACCCATGCGGCGTGCGTGTCTTCTTGGCGACCCTCGCGGCCTTCTGTGCGTCTTCTCGTACCACAGAAGCGACGATTCGCCTTCGACCGCACGGTCCTGCGCTACGCGATGGACTCGCCATGGGTCATTCCGCCCGCGCACGGCGAGTTACGCCCATTTCCTTATCCCGGATTTCCCAGATGACACTTGTGGCGACGTCCACTGAGGGGACGATTTCCCCAATGAATACAGGCGCAAATGAACCTCAAGCCGCTGAAATCCGGAGAATCCAATGGGTGATGCACGCAGGCTGGACGCTGACCACGATGCGGGAGAAGTTGATCAAGATCGGTGCGAAGGTGGTGCGTCACGCGAAGTGCGTGAGGCTCCAACTGGCCGAAGTGGCGGTTTCGCGAAAACTGTTTGCCGCCATCCTGGAGCGCATCCAACGGCTGCGTGCTGCGCCCTACATGGCCCCTTCATGATGACCCGACAAGCCCCTCGAAATGGCTCCCGTCGTGATACCTCAGGGGTGTGCCATGCGCCCAACCCGAGAAACGACCCTGAAAGGCCCCCTTGGCACCCAGACGAGAGTGCTTCGTCAGCCTGGAAGACCGGAGAAACTCGAAAACAGGGTTGGCGCAACGGGGGGCGGACGCTGTACAATGACGACCACGGCCCGGCGGGTGTAGCCGGGCGAGGTCAAATGGGAAATGTCAGCTGATAGGAAATCTGATTTCGCAAGGGGCGGCGGCTCGGCTCCGGGGGTGGGGGGTTTACATAAGAAAGTTGAGGCTGTAATGACATTTCACGAAAGTCGACGAGACTTCATTAAGCGTGCCGGGGCGGGGATGGCTTTGGGGGCTCTGACAACCGGACTGCATCCTTTTGTTTTTGCTCAGAAGGCTGCCGCCGTCAAAACGACGCCGGCACCGTATTTTGAGATCATTTCTCATGGCCAGGTTTCGGCTCAAAAAGGAATTTTTTGTGGTTGGCCGACGATTGCCATTACCAAAGAGAACGAACTGCTGGTTGTGGCTTCGGCGCGTGAAGACCACGTCGATCCGTTCGGTCGGGTGTTCCTTTTCCGTTCCCACGATTTGGGGGAGACCTGGACTTGGCCTCAATGCGTCTACGATGGGCCGCTCGACGACCGTGATACCGGAATTTTGGTAACGAATAAAGGAACCCTTCTGGTTACGGCTTTTACGCAAGACGGTGGTACCCACCTGATCAAGGCTCAGCAGGAACGTTTGGCCAAAGGGGTAGCGCCGAAACCCGGCGAATTCGCAATTACGGGTGAACGCTACGAGCGCTGGCTGGCCGCCTCTAGCATCGCGACGCCCGAACAGCGGGAACGGGAAGTCAACCGATGCTGGATGCTCCGTTCAACCGATGACGGAATGAGCTGGAGCCGGAGATACGACTGCCAGGTGAGCAGCCCGCATGGGCCTTTCCAACTGCGAGACGGTCGGATTCTCTTTCCCGGGCGTGACCATTCACCCAAAGTGCATATCCGTGTGGTACAGTCGACCGACGACGGTAAAAATTGGAAATGGCTTAGTGATATTCCGATCCGTTCGGGGGACGACCCTGCCGCATATCACGAACTTCATGGGGTCGAAGCTGCCGACGGAACGATTACCGTTCAGATTCGGAACCATAACACGGCGAATTGCAACGAAACCTTGCAGACCGAATCACACGATGGTGGGCACAGTTGGACAAAGACGCATTCTATCGGTGTTCCGGGGTTTCCTTCCCATTTGATTTGCCTCAAAGACGGCCGGCTCCTCATGACGTACAGTTACCGTGATGGGGATGCCGAACTGGCGCGGGTTTCGGACGACAGCGGCCAAACCTGGTCGGAACCGATCACGTTGTGGCACATCGATAACATGGGACATGATTATGGTTATCCCGCTTCGGTACAGCTTCCCGACGGCTCGATTCAGACCGTTTGGTACGAGGTTATCAAGGGAACCTGGATTGCGGTAATTCGTTCGACGCACTGGCGGCTTCTGTAAGCCTTTCCGTCCACTCGGGCGTCTTCTCGCTTTCCCACCGAAATCGACTTCCATCAACATTCGGCGAAAAGAAGAATCCCTGCTTATCGTCTTCGATTCGGTGCTTGCTCAGGACGTTTTGTCGCGGTCCAGGACAAAGTGGAAGATCGCGACGGCCACCGCGGCTCCCACCGCGGCAATCAGCAGCACGAACAGAATGATGGTTACCACGCGAGAGGTGGTAGATGGCTTCGGCGTGTCGTGCGGATCTTCCGTGGTCTCCGATGGAGCCGGGCTGGCGGTTGCCTCGGGTTTGGGGGCCGGCGTGTCTGTGGATTCAGCGGAGGGTGTCTGATGGCTGGTCGCGGGGCGGCCTGGCTCGGTGGGCGGGGTGATTGCGGTGGGTTCGGGTGTCTCGGGCGACTCAGCGAGTACCGTGGGCTTGGGCTCTGGCGGTGGGGCGGCGGCGACGACGGCGCCCAGCGCCATGTTGACGCGGGTCACTTGGCCCGCGGTGATCCGGACATCGGCGACTTGCCACTCGGGTAGTCCTTGTTTGCGGCATGTCAACGTATAAGTGCCGGGCGGAACTTTCAGCATCGAGTAGAGTCCGTCGGCGGAAGATAGCGCGACGTACTCGGAGTCGGTGCGGGTGATCTGAGCGTCAACCACAGGTTCGCCATCGTCATCGCGGGTGACCGTGCCGATGATGATGCCCTCGGTGGGGGCGTCCTTCCATGGCATGGGGGGCGTGGGCACTTTTTGGGCGTACGGTGCGCCGGCCTGGGTGAAGAGCTCGAAATACTTCTTACTGGCAAAGCGGCCATGGTGGAACATGATGCTGCCTTGTCCGCCGACCTCGCGTGTGAAGCGTACCTGCCGAACGATCTCGCGTGGTGACATGCTGGCGATCAGCCCGACGTAGACATGCCGACCGGCGCTGTTGGCCACCCAGTCGGGCAGGATCTCGCTGAAGTTGGGCGGGCTGTCGCTGTCGGCCCAGTAAATCTGCGGAGCGATGTAATCGAGGGCTCCGGCGGCCATCCAGGCCTGGCCGTCCTGGTAGCACTTCGAGTAGCCGTAGTGGAAGCCGCCCGGGTAACGCGGGTAGCGTTCCTGTCGGTACAGGCCCACGGGAGTGGCGCTGACTTGGACCGCCGGTCGAACTTCCATGATCTGGGCGTAGAGGTCGGTGAGCATGCGGGTGATCTGGTCGCGGGTCCAATCGCCGAAGTCGAGGTTGTGCGGGTTGCCTTCGCTACCGGGGGCCTGGCGGGCGCGGGAGATCGGGTCGTACGAATGATTGGCGCCGGCGGTGCGGATGCGGTCGAAGTGGACCCCGTCGACGGCGTATCGGCGAACGACGTACATCACCTGCTCGCGGATGTAAGCTTGTGCGGCGGGAACACCCGGAGCGATCCACACATAGTTGTCGGAGGCGTATTGCACAGGCCGGCCGTCCTGATCGTGAACCAGCCAGTCGCAGGTCTCGGGGCTGGCGGTATTGGTGTGACGATGGAAGACGTGCCCGGGGTCGGCGGGCGGCTCTCGCTTGGCATCTTGCCAGGCGACGTGTGTGTTGATGTAGGCGTGAAACTCGAGCTTATTGGCATGAGCGGACTCCAGGGCATACTCCAGCGGATCCCACCCCGGATCGGCACCCGTGGGCGACATCAGCGGCGACCAGGGTTCGTGCGGCGAGGGGTAAAACGTGTCCGCCTGTCCTCGGACCTGGAAGACCGCGGCATTGAAGTGGTTCTCGGCGAGCTGCGCCATCATGGTGTCGATTTTGGCCTTGGCCTTGGCGGGATCGCGATCGGGCCACTCGAAGCGGGTGATCCACATGCCGCGGAACTCGGGAGTGTCGTCGGCGAATGTGCTGACCGGCTGATCCGGGGCCGGCCCTGAGGCCGGGGAAGCGGCCGGTGGCGCGTCGGGTTGAGTATCGAGGGGGGTGAACCGGACGGCGTCGGCGACAACCATGCGTCGCTGGGCGTTGTTGGCCAGACGCACACACCCGGCCTGTCCCGAGCGAAACGCGAACTGACCGATGCTGACCCACTGGCCGCTGTTGGCCCGCTGATCGATGCGGACGGTCTCCGACCCGCCGGCGTGATCCACGGTGTAAGGGGCGTCGGGCGAACGATGTCGATCCGCGACGTACCACACCTCGACCTTGTATGTGGCATCGGCTGGCAGGTCGGGCCGCCATTCGACCTCGGCGGTGGGTTCGCCGTCGACGGTGATCACGAAGAGGTAGTCTTTGCCCCAGGGGGTGCCGGCTTTGCCGACGCGCCAGCTACCGCTGAGAGTCGTGAAGCCCGGCCCGCCGTTGTCAATGACCACCTCCGCGGCCGGGGCCGACCCCGCTGTCGCGATACACAGCAGCAACCCTCCGAGCAACCATGCCCTCATCACGCCGCGCTCCTGTTCATGGTAATCTGCCGGTCGCGCATTGGTGTCGTCGGCGTCGCGAAAACCAGGCAGAGATATCGGGAGAATCCAAAGGCCCCATCCGGCGTCAGGCCACCCATCCCGCGTACCAGTATTGTAGCCGATTCCCGCACGCACCGCATCCACGAGACCCGCACACGCGGCATTCCAGGGCCGCCGCCCTCCCGGTACGGAACCGGGCCACCAAAGACCGCCAAGACAGTCATCATGAGAAACACCGCGCGGTTTCTTACGTCGCCGTTGTGGTTCATGCTTGCTTTGCTGCGCAGGTCAGTCGCCATGCGGTGCGAGGCGGTCGCGGAGGTACTGGCCGGTGTAGCTGCGTTCGTTTTGTGCGATGTCCTCGGGCCGGCCGACGGCGACGATCTCGCCGCCGCGGTCGCCGCCTTCGGGGCCGAGGTCGATGATCCAGTCTGCGATCTTGATGACCTCGAGGTTGTGCTCGATGACCAGGATGGTATGGCCCTTGTCGGCGAGGCGATTGAGGATGCGGAGCAGGTGCTCGACGTCGGCGAAGTGCAAGCCGGTGGTCGGCTCATCGAGGACGTAGAGGGTGTGTCCGTTGGGCGTGCGGGCCAGCTCGGCAGCCAGCTTGACGCGTTGAGCCTCGCCGCCGGAGAGCGTGGTCGACGCCTGGCCGAGGGTCATGTAGGACAGACCCACGTCATCGAGGGCCAGCAGGATCTGCCGCAGGCCGGCGAAACTCTCGAAGAAGCCGATGCTCTCATCGACGCGCATGTTGAGCACGTCGGCGATGCTACGGCCGCGGTAACGGACTTCGAGCGTCTCGCGGTTATAGCGGCTGCCCTTGCACACGTCGCAGTGGACGTAGACATCAGGGAGGAAGTGCATCTCGATGCGTTTGGTGCCCTGTCCGCGGCAGGCCTCGCAACGGCCGCCCTTGACGTTGAAGCTGAAGCGGCTGGCCTCGTAGCCGCGGATGCGGGCCTCGCGGGTCTTGGCGAAGAGCTGGCGGATGAGGTCGAAGGCCCCGGTGTAGGTGGCGGGGTTGCTGCGTGGCGTGCGGCCGATGGGCGACTGATCGATCTGCACGACCTTGTCGACGCGCGAGGCGCCGAGCAGGCGGTCGTGCTTGCCGGGGCGTTCGCGGGTCTGGTAGAGCTTGCGGCGCAGGGCTTTGAGAAAGACCTCGTTGACCAGGGTGCTCTTGCCGCTGCCGGACACGCCGGTGACGCAGACGATGGCCCCCAAGGGGATGTGTACGTCGATGGACTTGAGGTTGTGCTCGGCGGCGCCGCGGATCTCGATGGACTGGGCGGGCAGGACGACTTTGCGCCGTTGCCCGGGCAGGGGGATGGATACCTCCCCGCGCAGGTATCGGGCGGTGACCGAGGCCGGGTCGCTCAATACCTCGGGCATCGGGCCGTGGGCGACGATGTGGCCGCCCTGGGCCCCAGCCCCCGGGCCCATGTCGATGAGGTAGTCGGCACTGCGGATGGTCTCCTCGTCGTGTTCGACGACGAGAACGGTGTTGCCGGCGGCGGTGAGCTGCCGGAGGGTTTCGACGAGTCGATGGCTGTCGCGCGGGTGGAGGCCGATGGTGGGCTCGTCGAGGACGTAGCAGACGCCGACCATTCCGCTGCCGACCTGCGTGGCGAGGCGGATGCGTTGGGCTTCGCCGCCGGACAGGGTGGCACTGGCCCGGTCGAGGGTCAGGTAGCCGACGCCGACCTCCTGCATGAAACGCAGCCGTTGCCGGATCTCGCGGAGGATCGGTTGTGCGAGGGTCTCTCGCTCGCCGGTGAAGGCCAGCTCAGCGAAACAGACGCGGGCCTGCTCGATGGTCATGCGGGTGATGTCGTGGATGTTGTGTCCGGCGATGCGCACGGCCAGGGGCTCGGGTCGCAGGCGGGCGCCGTCGCAGGCCTCGCAGGGCCGTTCGCTCAGGTAGGCGTGCAGCCGCTGCTTGAGCGACTCGCTCTCGGTGGTCGCCCAGCGGCGTTTGAGGTTGGGCAGGACACCCTCGAAGCGGTAGCCGAACTGGGCCTCGGTCTCGCGGGTCGTGCCGCTCATGAGGATGTCGCGCAGCCTGGCGGGCAGCTTGCTGTAGGGCACGTCGGGCGAGACCTTGAACCGCAGGCAGAACTCATCGAGTAGTTGGCGGTAAATAGTGGTAAGGCGCTGGCCGCTGTGGCGCCAGGCGTCGATGGCCCCGGCGGCCAGGGGCAGACTGGGGTCGGGAACGACCAGCTCGGGGTCGAACTCGAGGATGATGCCCAGTCCGTCGCAAGTCGGGCAGGCTCCCTGCGGAGCGTTGAAGCTGAACAGCCGCGGCGACAGATCGGGCAGGGCTGCCTCGGGGTGCCGCGGGCAGGCGTAAAGCGTGCTGAAAACGTGGTCCTTCCATTGGTTCTTGTCCTGCTCGGCCGCGATCAGCACGGTCTGCCCACCGAGGTTGAGGGCCAGGGCGATGCTCTCGGCCAGGCGAGTGCGCACGTCCGGTTTGATGGCCAGGCGGTCGATGACCACGTCGATGGTGTGCTTGCGGTTCTTGGTGAGCGCGGGTACATCGCGCAGGTCGCTGATGGTGCCGTTGACCCGGACGCGGACGAAGCCGTCCTTCTGGATCTGCTGGAAGACATCTTCATGCGTGCCACGTTTTCCACGGACCAGGGGGGCGAGAACCTGGATGCGTGTACCGGCCGGCCAGGCGAGGATGGCGTCTACGATCTGGGCAGGATCCTGACGCTCGATCCGTCGCTGGCAGACGCAGCAGTGCGGCTCGCCGACGCGGGCGAAGAGCAGGCGGAGATAGTCGTAGACCTCGGTGGTCGTCGCGACGGTCGAGCGCGGGCTGCTGCTGCCGGTACGTTGCTCGATGGCGATGGTGGGCGGCAGGCCGTCGATGTGTTCGACGTCCGGCTTCTGCATTTGTTCGAGGAACTGCCGGGCGTAGGCACTGAGGGTTTCGACGTATTTGCGTCGCCCCTCGGCGTGGATGGTGTCGAAGGCCAGGGAGCTTTTGCCCGAGCCGCTCAGCCCGGTGATGACCACGAGCTGATCGCGGGGGATGTCGATGGAGACGCCCTGCAGGTTATGCTGCCGGGCGCCTCGAATGCGGATGTAACGTGCCGAGTTCATACCTGAGTCCCCGAGTCACGCTCGCAGGCCGCTCTCCCCAAGACAAACCAGGAAGCGACCAGCCTACCAGCTTACCGCGCAACCTCGCCCCCCGGAACACTTCCCGAAAAATGGTGTCAGGATGATTTTTCTGGGTGCCAAAACGCCTTCGCGATATCACACCCAGAAAATCATCCTGACACCATTTCGCGGTGGCGGTTCTGAGATGCCGGATCGGTGGCTGGCGAGCCATCGACCTGCGAGGCCATGTTGCCATAACGGAGCGTGAGGAGGCCGATCCATGGGTTACACTGCTATTCTTGAGCGTGAGGCCGACGGGGGGTACGTCGTGAGTGTGCCCGCACTGCCCGGCTGCGTGAGCCAGGGCGACAACCGCGACGAGGCCCTGGCGAACATCCGTGAAGCGATTCAACTCTACATCGAAGACTGCAGCGAGGCCGGCGATCCCGTCCCGGTGGAGGCGGGGCGAGAGTATCTGGACATCCAGGTGGTGGTCTGATGGCCAAGCTCCCCACGGATCTGTCAGGGCGGCAGGCGCGCGCCGTCTTGGAACGAGCCGGTTTCGTGTTTCGGCGTCAACGCGGCAGTCACCTCATGCTGCGGCGCGATCAGCCATACGCGCGGGTGACGGTTCCTGGCCACAGGGAAATCCGTATCGGTACGCTGCGCAGGATCCTGGCCCAAGCCAACAGGACAGTGGAAGACTTCCTCGAGTTGCTGTGAATGACGCCACTCGCCAGCACCGTGGGGATACAAGAGGAAACGCAGCCAAGCCTTGAGTTCTGCGTCCCGGCCTACGGGGCGAGGGCTTTGAGCAGGGCGGTGGCGGTTTCGACGAGGCGTTCGCCGGTGCCGGGCTGGACGCGGGAGTTGACGGTTTCGTAGCTGCCCTCGGCAAAGGCCTTCTTCGTGGGGACGTAGGACGGGTAGTCGTTGGCCAGCTCGACGACCAGCGTGGTGCGGAAGGGCGATGCCTGTTTGATGGCCAGGCCCAACTCCACGAAGATCTCGCCAGGCAGGGCCACGACGGCCACGTCGGAGCCGAGGCGGAAGGCCTGGACTTCGAGTGGGATGGAGCGCACGCCGCGGGCTTGCAGATCCAGAGTGCGGCAAGCCTCCACCATGCGGAGGAAGGGCACCTCGCCGCTGCCGAACTGCTCGAAGACCTCCGCGGCCTCTTGGGCCTGCTCGGTGGTGAACTCGTGCAGCGGGGCCTCAATCGTGGCGTGCCGCACGGCCAGCGGGGCGGAAGCGACGGAACGCAGGCGGGGCACGGCGTCACCCACCGCGTCGGCGAGCAGCGAGCCAATTTCTTCGCCCTTGCGCCGGTCGGTAGTGGTCACGTCGATATGGTTCACGTCGCCGCACGTGCCGACCCCAAAGAGCGACACCAGACCCTCCCCCAGCGACGCCCGAAGACCCTTTTCGAGGTAGTGCGGATAATCTGCGGAATACTCTGTGCCACCCGTGGTGTCGAGGTGCAGGGCGAAGACGGTCAGACAGGCGAGGGGCTTGCCGCCGTTGGTGTCGCGCACGAGCAGAATGCCGGCCTCAGGGTCGATCGGGCCGGCCGGGCGGACGATGTCCGGGTTGTTCTGCCCAGGGTTGAAGCGCACGCTGCCGTCCTTCATGTGGAAGCGGCGGTTGAACGCGAGCTGCGGTTTCGGCTCGACGGTGCCCGTCTCGATGCGGACCGGTCGAAGGGCCGCGTGGGCCTGCTCGACCGCCCGGGCGATGTTCTCGGTCAGTGCCGCGACGTAGTCGATCGGTTCGCAGGGGTCTTTCTCATGCTCTTTGACCGCCCGCGCGTGCAGACGGTCGCGCACCAAGCCGAAGTAGAGCGGCCCGGTATGGCTGTGCGTCCCCGCCACCATGATGTGGTCCCTGGGGATACCGGTTCGCTCGGCGGCCAGCGTGCGGGCCTTGTGCGTCACCTCTCGCGGCACCCCGATCAGGTCGCAGAACACCAGGGCCGCACGGTTGGCACCGTCGGCAAACACCATGGCCTTGGCGTGGAGCGGGTCGTGTGTCCCGGTGTTGATCCGCTCGTGGAAGTAGCCGCTCATTCGCCAGCCGGGCGGCGGGGTGATCTCCACCGTCGCCACGCCGACGGACAGCTCCGCGGCAGTGGCCGGGCCGCCCCAAGCAAACCCCATGGCAAACAGCAGTGTCAGTCCATGTCGCATCTGCAGCCTCCTCTCAAGAGAAAAATGGTGTCAGGATGATTTTTGCGGGGGTAAGAATCGCCTCCGCAATTTCACCCCCGCAAAAATCATCCTGACACCATTTTTCGCTCGCGCAGTCGTCGGGCGGGTACGCCGACGTACAGACCCATCGGTTCGGTGTCGCGGGTGACGACCGCGTTGGCTCCGATGACACAGCCGCGAGCGATGCGGACGCCGGCCGCGACGGTCACGTTGGCCGCGATCCAGACGTCCTCTTCCAGGGTAATCGGTGCCGCCTTCTCGCCGGTCAGGGCCATGGGGCGGTCGGTGATCTCGTCATGATGCCCGACGGTGGCGAACACCACGTGGGCGGCAATGTTGCAGTACGCGGCGATGCTCAGCCCGCCCCAACCGTAAAGCACGCAGTTTGGGGCGAAGTGGCAGTGGTGGCCGATGTCGATGAAGCTCGTCTCCCAGTCGCCCAGCGAGATGTAGGCACCGGGGAAGAACTCGACGTGGTCGCCGACGATGAACCGGCCGGGCGAGCCCTGCACGAAGCAGTTGGGATAGAAGGTCACATGCGAGCCGACGCGGCAGACGGCCGGCTCCCCGAGCATATGGAACCCCCGCATGAAGGTCACATGGTCGCCGACCTCCATGCGCTCGGGATGCTCGAACCACGCGTCAGGGGCGATGCGCACCTCCCGCCCGCATGACTTGAACAACGAGCGCCACTCGTCGCCTTGCCGCCGCGTTTCTGTCGTCTCCGCCACAAAGCCTCCTTCTCGGCCGACCCAGTGTATCGGTCGAAGCCCACCGCGGCGAGTCACCCGCACTGCGGGACGAGTTGCTCCACCTTGCGACGCGTCGTCTCACTGCCAGGCGTGTCATCCCAGCGTGCGCCGACGTACCGTGCCCCGACCGGGGACGTGTGAGCACAGAACGCGAGAGCCGGGGACGTGTGAGCCGGGGACGCGAGCCCCCGGGTTCCCTCGTCCTGCCACGGCACGAGTTGCCCCGCCACATGTGCCGAGGTACCGACTCACCGGTCGTCGCGGGAATGGCGGAGTCTACTCCCGCATGGGCCGTCCAGCGATGCCCGGCTCGCTTGCACCGGTCGCCCGTGGCGCGGACCCGTTGCGGGGTGGCCATCGGCGCTGGAATCCTTGTACCCGGCCTTGACGCGGTAGGGGGTGTACCCTATGCTCACGGTACCTGCGGTGAAGCCAGTGCCGCGTGCGGAGTGTTCATGCCCGGAGGCGTGTGGCCGGGCATCAAGGCCCTGTGGCGCAAGTTGGGCCTTCAGGTTCATCCCCGCATTTCATCTGGCCTTCGATGCTCGGAGGACCCTATGGCAGATCGAGGTGTGAACTGGCGAAAGTGGAGCGCGTTCGTCGGTCTGGGCGGCCCGGTGGTGGTCTTCCAGCAAGCCTGTTTGTTGAGCGATCCCGACATCGCGTTCCGGGCGTTTCTGCAGACGCTGACGGAAATCGGCATATTCGTATTGGATAACCTGCTGGTGGCCATCAGGTAGCTCAGCGGGCTTGGTGTCCGGTTGTCCTCCCCGGCGGGCCTTCGGGCAGAGAGGATTTGAGCATGCAACGGCTGATGTATCTTGCCATGGTGACTCTGCCGGTGACGGTGTCGAGTCTCGGCTGCGGCGTGACCGACCGCCAGCTTCAGGATTTTGCGTATTCGACGGCGGTGCGCGTCTTGGTGCAGACGGTGGTCAACATTCTGGAGGCGTCCATCCTGCAGGGTGCGGGACAGGGCTGACGCCCGACATGTCCGGCGAAAGCAGTCGGCAAGAAGTTGGCCGCATTGATTGGCCGCGAGCCCTTCGCCGATGGTGAGGTCCGACCTCCAGCACAACCGAGCGTTCACAAGAGGTTTCAGGATGAAGGCGACCCGCTTCAGCGTGCGTTCCAGGAGTGCGGAATCACACCGGCGGGCTGCCGGTGCCTCGCGACCCTTCGCACGCGTCGTGATCCTATTGCTCCTGCCGATGATGGGTACGACGTGGGTGGTGGCTCAGGACGCGGCTCCCACCGAGGACGACCCCCACCTGCTGCTCAACCGGGCGATGATGCTCTACAACGCACGGGAGTACGCAGACAGCGAGACCTGTCTGACGCGGCTGCTTGAGGCCGACCCTCAGAACATGACCGCCCGGTTCCTGCGCGCGTTGAGTTGCGGCCAGCAGGCGGTCCCGCGCCAATGGGCCGCCCGGCGGCTTGCCGTCCAGGGTGAAACGGAACGGCAGAAGCAGGAAGAGACGGCGGCTCGCGAGTTGTACGCCCGCATGCACGCCGACTTGGACATCCTGCTTCGCGAGGGGTTGCCCAGCCGTGAGGCGGTGGTGCTCCTGCTCGACGCGGTGACTCGCGTCAAGCTGGCGGGCATGCCCGACGTTCCCCAGGTCGAGCAGACCGATCTGCTCGACCACGCCCGGCAATCTCTCGAGCACTACCTGCAGCGGGCGGTCGAGCCCGGTCAGATCGGGGCCGGCGGGTTGAACCGCGTTCGCGGCCGATTCTTCCTGGGAGTCATCCTGTACCGCCAAGCGGTCCCGCCCGTCGAGGAGGGCCAGGACCGGGTCGTCGATCTCGTCCGGCTGGAGGAGGCTCACCGGGTCCTGTCCGCCATGGTGGACGAATCCTCGCCCGAGTACGTCGAGACCGTGCTGGCCGCCGCTCCTCGCGAGGAGCAGGCTGCCGCCCCCCATTGGCTCAGCTACCCGTACTTCTACCTTGGCCTGGTGAGCATCCACCAAGCCGGCCGGCAGACCAACTTCGACCGCGCCCAGCTCACGCTCAAAGAGGCTCAGCGGCAGCTCGAACAGGCACGACGCTACGACACCGACCCAGAGGGCCAGTCGCGAAGCAACGTGATCACCGAGCGGGCCAACGACCTGATCGCCAAGATCGAGGCGGAGTTGGCCAAGGCTCGCCCGGCGATCGAGCCGGCGGAAGATTTCCGCCTCGATTGGCGCATGGGGCTGACCTACGACACCAACGTCATCCTGCTGGGTGAGCGGACGGACATTCCACGCGAGATCGGGAGGTCGAAAGACACTCGCTTCGAGACCGGCGTGGCTCTCGGCTACACACTCGACCTGGCGAAACTCAGCCCCGACCTGGAGGGCTTGACCCTCGGCTTGGGCGGCCGGTCGTCCGGCAGTTGGCATGGCGACGTCACCAGCTATAACGAGCAGGACCACGGCGGCAGTGTGGCTCTGCAATACGAGTTGCTCAAATCCAAACGCGACGAGGACGGGCCCGAGCACGGCCCGCTGTTCTTCGCCGTACAGTATGATTACGACTACTTCCTGCTGGGCAACGACGGCTTCCTCCGCAATAACCGCGTGACGCCGCGGTTCGCCCTCTACACTTTCGATCAGCGGGCGCTGACCACTTTCGGCATGCGTTACGAGGACCGCAACTACCTCGAACCCTTGTACGATCGCAGGTATAACCGCGACGGCAACTACTTGGCCTTCTTCCTGAACCAGGCCTACGATGCGGTGGATATGACCGCCCTGTATCGCGGGATCGGCTGGGAGCCCTGGGGGCTGCGGCACGATCCACAGGAAGGCGACACAATCGACCAGCGGTGGCTCCGGCCTTATGTGGGCGTCGAGTACGGCTGGGACGCCACCCGCGGAGAGGAATGGGACTGCAAGAACTACCTGCTTGCCGCGGGGGTAGAGGTGCCTTTGCCCTACGGCGTCATGTTCGATTTCCGCGGCGAATGGCGTTGGGAGAACTACGGCGGAACGCGGGGCGGCAGCCTGATCGACTTCCACCGCCGCGGCCGCGACGACTTCGTTCAGCGGTATGGGTTTGGGCTCGAGCGATCTTTCGTGCTCGTTCCCGGCCTGCCCGAGAATCGTCGCACCATCAAGGTCGACCGCGTGGTGCTCACGCTGCGGGGCGACGTTCAGTTTGTCATCGACGACAGCAATGTGAGGGATCGCTCCCGGCAGGCCGTGTTCTCCTATGAGCGAGCGCTCTACGGTTTCAGTCTCGTGTTGTCCTTCAACTGATCGAGGTGGTCTGATGCGCGTTGCCATTCTGCTGACCGGGCTTGCGGCGATGCTGCCGGCACCGCTCGTCTGGGCGCAGGCATCGACCCTGGAAGGTGCCTGCACGGTGGTTCTCCCCCCGGACACGGGCTTCGTGCTCGATTACGCACTCGATCCTCCAGGCCAGAGCGACTTGCGACAGGGCCAACGGCTTCGCCCCGCGACAGGCGTCAGCACAATCACCGGCAACACGGCATTGATCTACTTGGCTGCCGGCGAGCCACAGTCGCCGACGGCCCAGGCCAGCGTCTACCTCGACGCCGACAGCCAGCTGCGTTTGGCGGGCGAGGATGTACGTCATCGGCAGATCACCGTGCAACGAGGGGTCGCGCTGATTCGTTACCAGGCGTCCGATGGCGAACCCGTGGCGATCGTCGCGGGCGGCGGCTGGGTACGCTTGCACGGTGGCGTGCTTCGCGTGGCCGTTACCGACAACCGGGTGGAGTGGACGTTCATGTCCGCCGGGTCCGCGGTGCGGTTCGACGGTCATGCACCCGCCGGCGAGATCAAAGCCGTCGAAGGCGGCCAGAGCCTCACCCCCGCCCCGCTCTCGTCCGAGGCTGCCGCGTTGATTGCCGCCTTGCACAGCGGCATGGGGCTCGACGCCCCGGCCGACTGGCTCGGGCGGGCCGAGCGCGGCGACCTCACTCCCAATGACCCGGAAGGCGAGTTGCTGGGTACCTTCGAAGTGCCGGAGGTCCGGGCCGCTGCGGTCGCCAAGCCCTCCGCCCAGGTCGCGACGGTGAGTGCCGCCGCCGCGAACGTCTTGCCGCCGCTTTCCAGTGTGTCCGCAAGTCAGCCTCCGCAACGGGTGTCGGGTGTCCAGGCCCTCTTGGCCAGCGAGAACCCCGCCTCCGTGGTGGTGGGTGCCCGGCTGGGACGAGCCCGCGTCGTCGGAGTCCCCGAGCCGAGCAATCTGTTGTTTAACCGAGAGGTCAGACCACCGCTGAATCTAAGTCCCGGCCGTTGATCGAATCCGCGGCCAATGGGAGGAAACGATCGTGATCCGCACGTGGATAGTGAGCATCGTCGGTGCCGCTCTGCTTTTGGCCCTTTGGGGATGCGTCCCCGCAGCTCCTGAGGCACCCTATGATCCGCCCTCGGGAGATCCGATCCCGCCCGGGCCACCCGTGCCGGGTCCCGAGCCCGAAACCCGTGCGCCTCGCGCCGGCGACACCATCTCGGTTGTACCCCTCGATGGCCAGGCCCTCGAACAAGGCCAATCGGTTGTTCGCTCCTCTCTGCCTACCGGTTTCACGAACCAGTGCGGCGAGGGCGTGACCTTCGTTTTCGAGGCCCCGCTGGTGAGTGATCCCGGTGACCAGGCGGCCAACGTGACCCCGCGGAGGTTGGATGGTTCGCAGGTATTCTACCGCATCGCCGAGGTGAAAAGGCCCGGCGCGACCGATTTGCTGTTCGACTTCTCACTCGATGCCCCCACGCCGGCGTTCGGTACGCTGACTTGCACCGGTGCCGGTACCGGCGGAAGCACCGATCCTCAAGCGGTACGTTCGCTTGGCGGTAATCTGTTCGGCGCCGACTACTTCCCGCCCGATTTCGTCGCCGAGCCGCTGCAAGTCACCATCGCCTTCTTCGGCCGAACCCCCGTCGTTGCGGGTAATGCTCGCTTGGTGGGAGATGATGAGTTCCTGCTGGGCACGGGCGTCATCGAACTGCGCCCGCCCGATCGCCCCTTGACCGTGAGCTTGGCCGTGGCCCCGCACGAGTCCATCGTCGTTCCATCCGATCCCACACACGAAGGCACCGTCAATGCCACGCCGAGCACGACCTTGACCGCTACGCTCATCGGCGGATCACCCGACCTCGACCTGCCCGGCGAGTTCTACGCCATCAACTGGCTTGTCAACGATCAACCCGGCAATCCCGACGTGGTCACGCCGACCGGTGTCCTGTTCACCGATACCGACGGCGACGGTGTGCCCGATACCTTCACCAGCACCATGTTGGTCAACGCCGACACCTCGATCATCGGCGCCCCGCTCTTCCGGGCTATCGTGACCGACGGTGAGGGAAACACCGCCACGACCGCCCTGTCCATTACCGTGGCCGCTCCACTAACCATCGTGTTGAACAGCAACCCGGCCCGGCCTCGCGGCGGCGATACCGTCGACGTCTCAGCTGGCGTGGGCGGCGGATTGCCTCCCTATACCTATGCGTGGTCCAACTCGTTTGGCCGGCCGTTCCTCAACCAGGCTATCATCGATTCCGGAACCGCCACCTCAGCCGCCTTGAGACTGCCCGACGACGCGGCAACTTTCGACGTCGCCGCCACCGTCACCGACCAACGCGGCAACAGTGTACGCCAGTCCCTGGCCGCTCAGGTGGGCGAGGAAGGAGGCGTCGGAACGCGATGCAACCCAGGCGACGAGCCCGCCATCCTCGTGGAGCCTGCCGAGATCGGCGCCGGTACCGATCCGGCCGTCTTCTCCGTGACCACCCAGGCCGGAATCGACGGCGGATTGTTTAGCGTGACCTGGGAACGCAACGTAGGCAACGGTTTCGAAACCGTTCGCTCCACCGGCGACGGCCGCATCGTCGTCAACGTGCCCCCGGCCGATACCACGGATGAAACCCGGACTCTGACCGCCACACTGACCATTGACGAGGTCCTGCCTGAAGACCAGGGCGAACCGTCTCTCTACAGAGCCGTTATCAGCAATGACTGCGCGAGCACGGTAACCCTTGCCGCCCGACTCGACCGTACCGGCCCCCTGGTGACCTTGACACCCGACAACCTCGGACCCGTCAACCAGGATGCTACCGTCAGCTTCACCGTGACCTTCAACGAGGATGTCACCGGCTTCAGCGCCGCCGGCGTCCAGATCGTCCATGATTCGGGCGGCACCACCGCCGACGGAACCATCGGGGCCATCACCGCCCTCGATGCTCGAAATTACATCGTCCCCGTCACCGGCGTGACCGGCGACGGGCACTACTCCCTCCGCGCTCGGGTCGGCGCCGGAACCGATCGGCTCGGTAACGCCAGCCAGCTCAGTGATAGCGATCTCGTCGAAGTCAATAACACCGGTGCCCAGGTGATTGGGATCACTTCCACCACCCCGGACGGCGTGTACGGCGTCAGCTCCGCGGTCAACATCACCGTGCAGTTCTCCCAGCCGGTCACGCTGCTCAGCGGTACGCTAAACGTCCGGCTGGATACCAACTACGTCGTCCAAATCTTCCCCTTCGCACTCAACGACATTGCCTCAGGTACCTACGTTGTCCAGGCCGGCGATGCCAGCGCTGATCTCGAGTCCATCAATATCGAGCTGCTGGGCACGCTTCGCGATGCCGCCGGTAACAATGTCCTCGTGATCATGCCCGACGTGGCGAATCGTCTTGCCGCCAATAAGGCCATCGTGATCAACACCGCTACACCCAGCATCACCAACGGCGCTATTGCCGCCGACAACACCTACATCGACGTGACCACGTCTCTCGGCGTCTACACCAACTTCAACGGAACCGGCGCCCTCGTGCCCGCCGACTTTACCCTCACCTTCGACCAGAACGGCGGAAACGCAACCAACGTCACCATCAACAGCCTCACGCGAAATACCGGCGCGCCTCTGACCGGCGGCGAAACCGTGATCCGCGTGGTCCTCGATATCACCGGTGTGCCCAGCGGCGTCGAACGGGTCACCATCACCCCCGCCGGGGCCAATACCATCTTCGACGCGTCAGGCAACCCCATGCCCGCCGGTGCCACTACGGGTGACATCACCCTGAACGACCAGTTGGCTCCGACTGTTACCGGCGTCAGCGTGTTCGACGAACTCAATATCGACGTCACCTTCAGCGAGACCATGGGAGCCGGCGTCACGACGGCCGCCAACTACACCGTCTCCGGGACCGGCCAAGGTACGCTGTCCAATAATCCCGACTCCGTCACCCATCAGGGCGGAACCGTTTATCGCCTTACCTGGCTGGCACCCGAGGAGATGCTCGACGGCGGCACCATCACCATCACCGTCGCCAATGTCGAGGATGCGGCCGGCCTGGCCATCGATCCGGGCGGCAACAGCGGTACCCACGTCGGAGGGGCAATTGGCACGCTACCGACCATCGACAACGGTGCCGTGGCCGCCAACAACGCCTACGTCGACGTCACCATCAGTGAAGCTGTCTACGCCAACAACAATGGGACTGGAGCCTTGGTGGTGGCTGACTTCACTCTGACCTTCGATCAGAACGGCGGCAATGCCACCAACGTCACGATCAACAGCCTGACCAACAACGCCGATGGCGCTTTGGCAGGCGGCGAGACCGTCATCCGGGTGGTGCTCGATGTCACCGGCGTACCCGACGGGCAGGAAACGGTCACCATCACCCCGGCCGACGGCAACTCCATATTCGATGTGGTCGGCAACCCCATGGATGCCGCCGAAACCACCGGAGCATTGAATCTCAATGACGAGTTGCCACCGGTTATCGAGGGCGGGACCGTGCCCGCGGATAACGCCTATGTCGATGTCACCATGAGCGAGGCCGTCTATGCCAACAACGACGGGACCGGGGCCCTGCAGGCGGCTGACTTTACCCTGACCTTCGATCAGAACGGCGGCAATGCCACCAACGTCACGATCAACAGCCTGACCAACAACGCCGATGGCGCTTTGGTGGGCGGCGAGACCGTCATCCGGGTGGTCCTCGATGTCACCGGCGTACCCGACGGACTGGAAACGGTCACCATCACCCCGGCCGACGGTAACTCGATCTTCGACGCGGTGGGCCACGCGATGGCTGCCGGACAGACCACCGGAGCATTGAATCTCAATGACGAGTTGCCACCGGTTATCGAGGGCGGGACCGTGCCCGCGGATAACGCCTATGTCGATGTCACCATGAGCGAGGCCGT
>JAAYDF010000103.1 GCA_012729395.1 Phycisphaerae bacterium | reverse complement strand
CACTGGGTGGCACTGGTCTGTACCCAGACCAGTGGCTGTCCGCATTGGGCCACGGGTCGGAGTACCGACCCATGCCACCCTCGATACTTCGCCTTTGGCAACTTGCCACTGAACGGCGGATGCACCCAGCGCGTGCGACAACGCCACAGGTCACCTTGACAGCTCGTCTGCCAAGACGATAATCGCATGGCTAGGGTTCCGGCGTCCGAGGGATGCAGCGCCGTCCTTGGGCTGGATTTCCAACCACAGGATGGGTTGCGTGCCTCGTGGCGGTGTCCCGCGGCGGGTCTAGCTCCCTTCCTTGGGCCGGGACGAGGTGGGCCGACCTTGCCGGTTGGACAGCATCCGGCGCCTGGAGATACCTCATCACACCATGCAAGGAATAAGCGACATTATCCGCCTGTTGGTGCGCGCGGTTTTCGCCGTTGGGTTAATTGGCGGCGGTGCGGGCATTGCCGTATGGCTGACCGCGACCCGCCCCCGACCGGCGGCCCAGGAAGCGGCGCCGGATATTCCTCGGGTGGAGGTGCTCACGGTTCAGCCGGTGGTCTTCGACGCACCCATCGTGGGCTATGGAACAGTCCGCCCCAAACGGCAGGTCAAAATCAACCCCGAGGTGACGGGCCGGCTTGTATATGTGCATCCGCGGCTGGCGGTGGGCAACGTGATCTCCAAGGACGAGCTGCTGTTCCAAATCGACGCACGGGCCTATGAGGCAAGGGTGGCCCAGATCCGTTCGGAGATCAGAGGTCTTGAGGTGCAGTTACGGCGGCTTGAAGCGCAGCAGTTGAACCTGAAGGACCGGCTTGCATTGGCTCAGCGGCAGGAGCAACTGGCTCATCAGAGCCTGGAGCGCGAGCGGCGGCTGGTCAGCCAGGAATCGGGCACGGCCCCGGAGCTCGAAGCGGCGGAAGATCGCTACCTTCGACAGCAGGAAGCGGTTTTAACCTACAGGAACCAGCTTGACCTGATCCCCCTGCAGATCGAAGAGACCACCGCCCTACTGCAGACGAGGCAAGCCCAACATGACGAAGTGAAGCTCAGCGTTGAGAAGACGCGTATCCTCTGCCCGTTCGACGCACGGGTGGATAGTCTGAGTGCGCAGGATTCGCAGGTGGTGACGGCCCATTTCCAGATCGCGGTTTTGACGGATCTGGAGGCGATGGAGTTGGCCGTCGTGGTGGATCCTCGCGAGCTGAAATGGTCGGAGCGGACGATCCTGACGAACCACCGTACCGAGGACGCGCCCCCTGTCGCCGAGGCGGAAGTGACCTGGACCATGCTCGGCCAGGAGTTCAGTTGGAAGGGCCAAGTGGTCCGGCTGGAACGGCTGGACGATGTCACCCGGACAGCTCATGTGGTGGTCGAACTGCGGGACGTAACCCGCACATCGGCGTCCGTGTCAGGCTTCAGTCAGCCTCCGCTATCGGCGGGGATGTTCTGCCGGGCCAAGCTGCCGACGCAACCGCTGGAAGATGCACTGGTCATTCCGCGGCACGCGTTACAGGAAGGCCAATTCGTCTATGTCTTCGAGGCCGAGCCGGGTTCGTCCGACCAGGGCCGATTGGCGCTTCGCCGGGTACCGGTGCTGCGAAATGTGGGGGACAAGGTCCTGGTCGCCTTCGGGGGCGCCGAAGCACAGGATGGCGTACCCCGGAATGGCGAGGCGGCCTGCGAACTGCAGCCCGGCGACGAGTTGATTGTCTCCCCGCTGCCCAAGGCTGTTCCGGGAATGCTTCTCAACCGCCGCTCGGCGGATGCTTGGCTCGCCCGCCGAGCGGGGGCACCCGGCGAGTTGTTCCCGGGCCTGACCGGCCACCTCTCCGCTCGGGCGTGCGGGGTGCGCTGCGGAGTGCAGTAACATGTCCTGGCTGCGGACCCTCATTGCGACCGGGGTCCGGAACCCCGTTTACGCGAACATGCTGATGGTGGTCCTGGCGGCCGGCGGTCTGGTCGCCGCTCGGACACTGGTGCGCGAAACCTATCCTGAGTTCTCCCTGGACCGCATCTCGATCAGCGTTCTCTATCCGGGGGCCAGCCCGATCGAGGTCGAGCAGGGTGTCTGCACCAGAATCGAGGAGGCTCTGCGAGGACTGGCGAACATCAAGCTCGTCTGGTCTCAAGCGGAGGAGAACACCGCTCTCGTGGTGGTCGAGCTGCATGATCGCGTTGATGCCCGGCTGATGATGCTCGACATCAAGGACCGGATCGATCGCATCGATACCTTTCCGCCCGAGGTTGAGCGTCCGTTGGTCTCTGAGATGCTCGCGCGCGAGCAGGTGATCAACGTGGCGGTGCACGGGGAAGTCTCCGAGCGCACGATCAAGGAATACGCCAACGAGATCAAGAACGAGCTGCTCAGCGGCGGCAAGGTTTCTCAGATCCGAGTCCGCGGCGTGCGTGACGATGAGATCTCGATCCAGGTATCGCGTGAGGCCCTCCTGCAATACGGTTTGACGCTGGATGCCGTGGCGACCGTGGTGGCTCGGAATTGCGTGGACATTCCGGCAGGCACACTGCGAACGGACCGGGAGGAGCTGGCTCTGCGTACCACGGGGCAACGTTACAGCGCCCGCGAGTTCGAAGACTTGGTCATCATCGCCCGCCCGGACGGTACGCTGGTCAGATTGGGGCACCTTGCCAAGGTCACCGATGGGTTCGCGGATGATTTTCGTCTGGGCCGGTTCCAGGGCCACCCCGCCGCGGTGCTGGATATCTTCAAAACACCCGGCCAAGACACCAGCAGCATCGCCCGCACGGTGCGCGACTACGTGACCTGGAAGCGAGGGCAACTTCCCGAGCGACTACACCTCGACACTTGGGCGGACACTTCCCGAGAGGTGGACGCCCGCATCGACATGCTCGTCTCCAACGCCTTGCAGGGGATGGCTCTGGTCGTGTTGCTGCTGACCGTATTCATGGACCTCCGGATCTCGTTCTATGTCGCGATCGGCGTGCCCCTGTCGGTAGCCGGTGCCTTCGTCGTGATGCACTTCACCGGCCAGACACTGAACATGATTTCCTTGTTCGGGCTGATCATGGTGACGGGCATCATCGTGGATGATGCGATCGTGGTGGCGGACAGTTACCGGCTGCACGTCTCGGCCGGTGAATCGCCGCAGCTGGCCGCCCTCAACGGATCCATGCATGTTGCTTTGCCGGTGCTGCTCTCTTCGGGCACGACGATCGTCGCCTTTGTCCCCCTGCTGTTCGTGGTTGGCATTCTGGGCAAGTTCATCAGCGTGCTGCCGGTGGTGGTGATTTCGGCGATTTTCTTCTCGGGAATCGAGGTTTTCTGTGTCTTCCCGTCGCACCTGCAACACTGCCTGCACCCGGGCCAAGCGGCGGGGCGTCTGGCGGCTTGGCGGCGGCGTTACCGATCGGCGGTGGAGGGTTGGATCGACCGCATGCTGACTCGGCGATATCGGCCGGTGGCGATGGCGGCGGTACGAGCCCGCTGGCTGACGCTGGCCGGTGCGTTGGCCTGCCTGCTGGTGGCGATCGGGCTTGTCGCCGGGTGGCGTATTCCCTTCATGTTGCTGCCGGAAATCGACAGCGACACCCTTCGAGCGCGAGTGGAGTTTCCACCGGGTATCCCCCCCTCCCAGACTGAACGGGCCGCACAGCGACTGGAGGCCGCCGCCAACCAACTGAACAACCGCGACTTCCTGCCCAACCCGGGCAAGGAGGACTTGGTCATTCGCACGTTCACAACCGTAGGGGAATGGTCCGGCTGGGTTACCCAGCATGGTGGGCATCTGTGCGAGGTGGTGATCGAACTGACTCCGGGTGAACACCGGCGGGTGGATAACGCCACATTGCTGGCGAAATGGGCCCAAGCGACCGGCCAGGTACCGGACGCTCTGCATGTCACCTTCGACCGGGTTCAACGCGGGCCCACGGAGAAGCCGCTCGAAATCCGCCTCCTGGGCGATGACCTCGAGCAGTTGGATGCCGCGGCAATCGAGGTGAGCGAGGGACTACTGGCGTTTGCGGGGGTATCCGGTGTGGAGCGGGACTTGCAGCCCGGCAAGCGGGAGATGCGGATCACGCTCAAGCCGTTGGCTCGCACGCTGGGTGTCACGGTGGAAGATCTTGCACGCCAAATCCGTAGCAGCTTCCACGGCGGCGAGGCGGTGCGAATCCAGCGGGGTCGCGAGGATGTGCGTGTCCAGGTGCGTTTGCCGGACCACGAGCGGGGCAGCATCGCGGATATCGAGAACCTGCTGATCGCCGGCCCGGGCGGCAACGAGATTCCCTTCCGCGAGTTAGCGGAATATCACATCGAACGCGGTCACGCGGTGATCCGGCACCAGGACGGGCAGCGCCGTGTGCGTATCGTGGCCGACGTGGACAAACGGGTCACCAACGCCGAGCGGATCCTGGCCACCTTCGAGAAGGACTTCCTCCGCAAACTGACCGCGCGTTATCCGGGCATCTGGTACCGTATTGAGGGGCAACACGCACAGATCGTCGAATCGCTGCGCAGTCTGCTGTGGGCCTTTGCACTGGCCTTGGTGGCCATGTACGGCATCCTGGCGTCGTCTCTGGGGTCCTATGTGCAGCCGATAGTCATCATGGCCACCATTCCGCTGGGATTCGTGGGCGCGGCGGCAGGGCATTTGCTCATGGGCTACGAGCTGACGATGATGAGCATCTTCGGGATTGTGGCTCTGTCGGGCGTGGTGGTGAACGACGCGCTGGTGCTGTTGGGCCAGATCAACGACGCCATACGTGAGGGCAAGCCGGTATTCGAGGCTGTTGTCGGCACAGGAGAGACGCGGTTCCGGGCGGTGTTCCTCACGACCGCGACGACGGTGGCCGGGCTGACCCCCCTGCTGGTCGAGCGAAACACTCAGGCGGAGTCGCTGGTACCGATGGCCATCGCCTTGGCCTTTGGCTTGACTTGGGCCACGGTGTTGACGCTGGTGGTGATACCGGCGATGAGTTTGGCGCTCAATGATGTACAGCGATTCGTGCATTGGTTGCGTCGCGGCGGGCCGTATCCCTCCGCGGAGACCGTGGCGGCGGGCGCGGCCACCGTCACATATGAGTGACATTGAGACCGGTCGCCCCCCACCTGCGAGGGACCGGCTTCATCGGCAATCCCCGGGCTTGTCCTGCAAGCCGCCGGCTGCATCTTGCCGCCACGGCTTGGCAAAACCGGCAGACGAACGGACGGAGAGGACTCAGTATGGCGACATGCCAACGTAAGCTCATCCTGGCGGGCCTGTTGCTTGTGGTGGGCTGGGGATGCGAGGCCCCGCATGACTCGATTGACGCCATGCTCACCCGGCAGCACGAGGCCCTGGCCAAGCTGCCCGCGGAGAACCGCTCCGACGGGGCCCTATCTGCCGCCCTACCGGAGGAGATGAACGGTGAGCAGGCCATCGAGCCTGGCCTGCTGACCCTTGGGCGTGCCCGCGAGATCACCCTGCTGGCCAACCCGGACATCCACTCCGCCCGGGCACATCTGGAGTCCTCGCTGGCCCAGATCACCGAGGCCCGTTCTTTCTACTTCCCTGAGCTTTCCATCGCTCAGAAGTCGCACCGTGTGATGCAGAGTCCCAACCGGGTGACGCGTCTGCCTTCGCCATACTACTCGTATCCGATGGATACCGCCTTGCCCATTCTCACAGAGGATCCGTCTCTGATCGATCTGTACAAGCTGGTCCGCGGCCCGCTCATGGCTCGCTCATGGAGGATCAGGACCGGCGAGACCAACTCCTACAGCGATCACACCACCGCGATGTCGGCCTCGTGGACTCTGTTCGACAGTTTCGTGCGCGAGGCCCGTCTGATGAGCACCAAGCACGGCTACCGGGCGTCGGTCATGACTCTGGCGGACGTGGAGCGCCTGCTGACCCATGCCGTGGACACCGCCTACTACCAGGTGCAGTTGGGCATCGAACACCTGCGAATCGCCCGGGCGGACGAGCAGTTCAGCCGCGAGCAGTGGGAGGACGCCAAAAAACGATACGACGCCCAGAAAATCACCAAGGCGGGCGTACTGAATTTTGAGGTCCGGCTGCGTGCCGCTCAGGCGAATGTCATCGCCGCCCGAGGTTTGATCGATACCGGGCGGGTCGTGCTGGCAGAGTTGATGGGCCTGCCAGGGGCTCGGCTGCCGGATGGCGTGGAGATAGCCGACCTGCAACCGGAGACCGAACAGGAGCTGTCCGTTCCCGACGTGGAGCAGTGGATCGAGCGAGCCGTGCCTGCCCGGCCGGACCTCGCCGCGGCGGAATACACGCTGAAAGCCCGGGCGGAAGGCATCAATCTGGCGAAAAGGCAATTCGGACCGGATCTCAAACTGAGCGGCACTTGGGGCTTCGAGCGTATGAACACGTTGGCGTATACATCCGAAGACCAATCATCCGCCGTGGGCTTGGAGTTCCGCTGGGCAATCACGACTGGCGGGTTCCGGACGGCACAGCTTCGCAAGGCTCGAGCCCAATGGTGGGAGGCGGCCGCCGTCGTCCAGAAGAAGCGACTCGAGATCGCCGCTCAGGTTCGCCGGGCGGCGGTCGATCTCGCCAACGCCCAGGAGGAGGTCAAACTCCAGCAGCTCAACCTCGTTGCGGCCGAGGAGAACCGCCGCGTCGTGCGTACTGAATACACCTCGGGCAAAACCTCGCTCGTCCGGCTCAACGAGGCCCACCGCGATTACGTGCAGACCGAAGCGGATCTGGCCGAGGCCCGCGTTCGCCTGCGCCAGGCGTGGAGCGACCTGTACGCGGCCGGGGCGTACCGACCGGACCTCGCCGCGACACGCCCGGCACCGGCGGGTTGATGCCGCTCCCCCGTCGATCTTGACGATTGCCGGTGTTCTTGCTTAGAGTGACGGTGTTTCGGTGAGAGAGTGCTTCGCTTGTGCGTCCGCATTCTCCCCCCGATGGTGTACGATCGCCGGGTTGTGAACCGTGCCTGGCAGGCTTCATCCCGGCGGATCGCTGATGAGAACAAGCCTCGAGGCCTGACGCGAAAGCGACGCACTTCGCAAGGAGGCGACCGTCATGACATTGTCCGCATGCCAGCTCCGTCGACCGATGATCCTCGTCTGGATCTCTCTCTTGAGCGTTGTTTTGCTTGCAGGGTGCAAAACCGATGCCCTGAGCAGTCCGCAGCGACAGACCGAGGAAGTCCCGGTCACCAGCTTCGACAGCCCCGCGGGCATTGATGTGCCCAACATCCCGGTCGCCGACCGCACCGAGGTCGACCTGGTCGAGGAACTGCTGCTGCACCGAGCGATGTACACGCGGCTGCTGGAGGCCCTGGCAACGTACTACACGGAGCGCGGCAACGACATCAAAGCCGCTTGGGCCCGGACCGAGCTGCACGACCTGCGCCGATACGTCAAGCCCTACCGGTACATCTTGGACGCCGAGGTTCCGGCAGCCACTCTGCGGCCGACCGAATCCATCGCCGAGGCCAACAAGCTCTACGACGAAGCCTGGGCCTTGATGCGAAAAGGCGGGCATGGCGTGGCGATCTTCTACAACGAAGCGGTCATGAAGCAGGCACTGGTCAAGTTCAAAAACCTGATCGACCAGTACCCGACCAGTGACAAGATCGACGACGCGGCCTTCTGGATCGGGAAAATTCACAAAGAGTACTTCCAGGAGAAGGACAACACACTGGCCATCGAGTGGTACAAGCGATCCATCGACTGGAACCCCCAGACCACCAACCCCGCTCGGTTCGAGATTGCCGTGGTCTACGACTACCGGCTGCACGAACGCGAAAACGCTCTGCAGTGGTATCAGCGGGTGATCGACGAGGAGGGTGATCTGGACGGAACCAACACCGCGTTCGCGTATACACGGATCCGCCAGTTGACCGCGGAGCAAACGCGGTATGCTCCGGGCGAAGCGGTCTCGCAAACGCCGCCGCCCCCCGATTCCGCCGCCCACGCGAACCCCTGACGGCCAGGGATCGACGCGGAGTGATGCGCGGTAGCCGGCAGGTGGGCACTGCCGCCCAACCTGAACTGCTCGCCCGGGAGGTTCGCATGGCGGCAGAGCATCCCTATCCCCGACTCCGAGCGATCGAGGTCCACCCCGCTGAGCACGCCGGCCGCCCCATCCTTGTGGTCCAGGATCCCTGTGGCCTGGCGGTCGGGCCCATCGCGGTCTCCGGCCCCGCCTTGTTCATCTTCTCCCTGCTTGACGGTGAGCACAGTCCCCAACAGATTCGCGATCTGTTCGAGGCCCAGTTCAAAGCCCGCCTGCCGGCCGAGCAACTCGATCGCCTCCTCGATCAACTGGATGTCGCCCTCTACCTGGAGAACGACCGCTTCGCCGCCCATGTGGCCGCCCAACGGGAGACGTACCGGACCGCGCCCGCAAGGGTCTCGGATCACGAACAGGCCTTTGGTGCCGGCGACGACGGCCTCGCCGCGACGCTGGATAGACTCTTGGAGGAAAACGAACGGGTCAAGCCTCAACGCGCGACCGGACGATTGGCGGGCTTGATCGCGCCGCACCTGGACTTCGCCCGCGGGCAGAACTGCTACGCGGATGTGTACGGTCTGCTGGGCGAGTTGCCGCCGGCCCAACGATTCGTCATCCTCGGCACCAACCACCGCGGACTCGGACCTTCCGTCGTCGCGACCGACAAGGACTTTCAGACTCCACTCGGCACCACACGAACCGATCGAGCCTTCCTCGCGGCCCTCGCCGATCGATGTGGCGCCGACCTCTGCGAGTACGAGCTGGACCACCTGCACGAGCACTCCGTCGAATTGCAGGTCCTCATGCTCCAGCATGTCCTGGGCGCAGACGCTTTCGAGATCGTGCCCCTCCTGTGCCCTGACCCATGCGCTCCTTGCGGCACGGCTCCGCCGGATGGACGCGGCGTCGACCTGCGCGTGCTCGCCCGCGTCCTCCGCGACTTGCTGACCGACGACCCCGTCCCGACGGTCATCATCGCCGCCGCCGACTTGAGCCACGTCGGCCGGCCCTTTGGCGACGACCGCGACCTGAACGAGGCTTGGCTCGACGAGGTCGCCCACAGCGATCAGGCGGCCCTGCAGGCCATCCTCGACGGCAACCATGACGAGTTCGTGCGGCTATTGGCGACCGACCAGAACAGCACGCATATCTGCAGCGCCGGCAGCATCTTCACGCTGGCCGCCGCATTGCCCGACACGCGCCGCGAGTTGTTGAGATACCACCAAGCGGTGAACTGGGAACACGGACTGTGCGTATCCTGCTGCTCCGCGCTGTTCTGGGAACCGTGACCGCCAACAGGACCAAGCGAGGTCTTTCGACGCCACGGGATCGCACGCTGACCCGTCGGCCACGGGGGGCCGACGCTACGAAGACAGGACCGAGCGAACGTGTCCGCAAAGGACCAAGCGAGGTCGTTCGTGCGAGGTCGTTCGTGGAGGACCGAGCGAACTTGTTCGTGGAGATCGTGATGAGCTTATCCGACAGCGACCACCGCACGCATACCCAGACCGTCACCTCTGCGGATGAGCTGTCGAGCTACATGGGCCTGATCGGCGGCGAGCGAGGCGGGCCGATGGCTGCGGCTCAACGGGCGGCCCTGTGGTCGGCGTCGTACGCCTATCGCTGCGTCCTGGCTGTGCGGAACCACTACTACGACAGTCTGGCCCTACCCGCGTGGCTGGGCATCCCGGTCTTCTCGGTGGGCAACCTGACGGTCGGCGGCACGGGCAAGACGCCGATGACCCTGCACCTCTGCCAACGACTCGTGGAGCGTGGCCGCCGGCCCGCCGTGCTCAGCCGCGGCTACAAAGCCTCAGCGGAGGGGCTCGCCGATGAACTGCTGCTCGTCAGCCGCCGTTGTCCGCGGGCGGTGGCCATCGCCAACCCCAACCGCGTCGCGGCCGGCGAACTGGCGGTCGAGCAATATGGAGCCGACGCCGGCGTCCTGGACGACGGATTCCAGCATCGCCGCCTGGCCCGCGATCTCGACCTCCTGCTGATCGACGCGACCGAACCGTTCGGCTTCGGGCACGTGCTGCCCCGCGGCCTGCTGCGCGAACCGGTGCAGAACCTGCGGCGGGCCGACGTCGTGGTCATCACCCGATGCGACCAGGTGCCGTCCGAAACTCTCGATCAGATCGAAGCGGCAGTGCGGGCAATCGCCCCCCAGATGCCCCTGCTGCACGCGGTGCATCAGCCCGCGGGATTCGCGGATCTCGCCGGGCAACTCATGCCCAACCCACCGACCGGCCGTGTGGGGGCTTTTGCGGGTATCGCCCGGCCGGCAGCCTTCGCCCGCACCCTGGCCGATCTCGGCTGCACACCCGCCGCGACCCGCTGGTGGCCGGACCACCACATTTACACGGAAGCCGACCTGGCCGCTCTCAGACGATGGGTACTGGAATCGCGGCTGGACGCCCTGGTCACAACCGAGAAAGACGCCGTCAAGCTAACCCGGCTCGACGCCGACTGGCCGGTGCCGGTCGCCGCCCTGCGGATCGATCTCGCCCTGCTCGCAGATGGCGGTAAGATACTCGACGAGATGATCGACCGCGTGCTGGCCGATTACGACATGGCCCCCGCAACGGAGTCCGACGACCTTGGCCAAGAACCCTGAGTCCCAACGCAGCCCCAACCCCCAGACCCGACCGGCCTCGCGTTACCAGCCGCTCGACATGGCCGGGTTGACCCTCTACTCGGCCCACCAACGCAGCCACCTGGCGGCGGTCAGTTCGTTGGCCGGCACGCCTGCCGCTGGGGCAACTTTCACCGACTGGCTTGCCTCGCTGCCCGGCTTCCTGGGCGTACGCAGGCTCCGGGCCGCCGTCGACGCCGTGGTCGCCGCCCGGCAATCCGATCGACCCGTGGTGTTCGCCATGGGCGGGCACGTCGTCAAGGTCGGTTGCGGACCCGTGGTCATCGACCTCATGCAGCGCGGACTCGCCAACGGCATCGCCATGCACGGCGCGACCGCCATTCACGACGTCGAGCTGGCCATGCTCGGGGCCACCAGCGAGGACGTGGGCGATACCATCCGCGATGGTCGGTTCGGCATGGTCCGCGAGACCGCCGAGTTCTTCGCCGCCGCAGCCACCCTCGCCGAGCAACACGACCTCGGCTACGGCCAAGCCCTGGGCAGGCTCATCCTGGAACGTCAGTTGCCTCACGCCAACGTCAGCCTTCTCGCCTCGGCCATCCGGTTGGGCCTGCCCGCGACCGTCCACGTCGCCATCGGCACCGACACCGTACACATGCCCGCCCTCGCCGACGGAGCCCGCATCGGCCAGGCGACACTCACCGATTTCCGCCTCCTGTGCAGCGTAGTCCGAGACATGGGTGCGGCCACCGACACCGGCCCCTGCGGCGTCTGGTGCAACATCGGCTCGGCCGTCATCCTGCCCGAGGTTTTTCTGAAAGCCCTCTCCGTGGCCCGCAACCTCGGGGCCCGCCTCGACAACCTCAACACCGTCAACCTCGACATGCTGCGGCAATACCGCACAGGCCAGAACGTGGTCGGCCGCCCCGTCGCCGCCGGCCACGGCCACGACCTCGCCGGCCACCATGAGATCATGCTCCCCCTCTTTCGACAAGCGATCATCGAAGCCTGGACCCGCTAAGTCGTACGATCACAACCTCCCGCTCCGATCACAGCCGCACCGCAACCACGCAAGCCCGCAATCACCCAGACCTATCGAAAGCACCCCGCTTGGTTCGCCCGCCGGCGACATAAGAACGTCCAGCCCTTGTGAGCGGTGCATCTTCTGTCTGGAGCATCTCACGACGTATCGTAGCGGTCGCCCCCCGTGGCGACCGGCGCATTCCTTGCGAGTTCACCGGCCACCGGGGCGGCGGCCGCTACGCCATTGCGTGAAATGCTCTAACGGCAAGCCTCATCCGTGTGGCAGTACTCTGTATGCAGTGTTCTTCGCCAGAGAGACCCGCTGACACAGCGGCGGCACACAACGGCCCGCGCCAGCCCCGCCAGCCGCCGCGGTTCGGTGGATGCACCCCTTTGTGAGTCAGGCACCGCTGCAGGTTTGTCCCGGCATGGCATTTGTGGTAGGGTAACCAATCGAACATTCAGTACGACCCTGACCATGCGACGCGCATGCAGGACGCTTCCCGAAGAGGGGAAAGGAACGCATGATTATGCCGAAGCACGTTTCCCGCCGTGATTTTCTCAAGACGTCAGCCGCGTTCGCGGCGTCCGTGTCCGTTGGCATCCGAAACCCCGTCTCTGCCGCGGTGGGCAATACCGCCCAACAGAAACGCTGGTTCAAAGGCAACCTGCACATGCATAACCAGTGGTCCGACGGCCACCCGCTCCCGGAGTGGGCCGTCGACTGGTACAAGTCCCACGGCTATCACTTCATCTGCCCGTCCGACCACAACATCTTCCAGTCGGATGAGCTTCGGTTCGATGGTTTCGGGTTCAAGAACAAGCCTTCCGATATTGCCGCGTTCAAGGGCGAGACTTCCCTTTGGAAACCCATCTCGCCGACGGCCGGCTGGCCAAAACTGACGCGGAAACACGTAGACGAGGCAATCGAGAAGTTCGGCGACGACTCTGTCCGGATGATCACCGTCGATGAAGAGACATACGTTCGTATGAAGCCCTTCGCCGAACTCGAGAAGCAATTCGTCGAGCCGAGCAGGTTCCTCATGATTCCCGGATACGAGCAGACCGGCGGCTGCCCTAACGGCCAGCAGGTGCATGTGAACTTCATCAATGTCCGCGAGGTGTTTCCGTACATCTCGGCGAAAGAACCGAAGGACATTCTCGAACGAACATTTGAAAAAGGCCGGGAGATGTACCGCCCAGACTACCTCTTCACCGCGAACCATCCCCTATGGCGCTACTACGATTTTTCGCCCAACGACCTGATCGCGCTGCCGCAGATCCGGCTGTTCGAATTGAATAACAATGCCATCGACGGGAAGTACGAGGCCCATCCGCAGGGCTGGAAACCGGGACAATTCTGGGACGTCGTCAACGCCTACCGAGCCTCACACGACCAGCCACTGCTGCTCGGAATGGGGTCCGACGACCGGCATTCCTACGCAGGGCCAGCCGAAGGCTGGAGCGTCGTACGCGCGGTGAGCCTGTGCGTGGAGGACCTGCTCCACGCCATTCGCGCTGGCGATTTCTATGCCTCCAATGGGCTGGATTTCGAAGACATCCAGTTCGACGGCAAGACGCTTTCAGTGAAAATCGACGTGCGCGAGGAAGGCAAATACCGAATCCAGTTCCTCGGAACAAAGAAAGACTACGATCCGACAAGCCGCGTCATCGAAGTGGCCGAAGGCCCTCGCTGTCCGGCCCGAAAGATCGACGTCTACTCCGACAGCATCGGCCGCATCCTCGACACAGTAGAAGGCACGCAAGGCTCGTATACGCTCAAACCGGACGATCTCTACGTTCGGGCCAAAATCGTCAAAGTGAGCGACAAGCTGCAGGACGACTGGCAATCAAAGCCCGCCGCCTGGAGCCAGCCGTACAAATAGTGGATCGTCACAACCGCCTGAAGACGGAAATGCGCTCACTTGCCAGTGTGACTCCTGTTGCTTCCTCGGCCGCCCGACGGAGCCAAACGCGCCTCCCACCCCGCGTGTCGTGGCTGGCCGGCAGGTCACAACAACGAACCCGGCCCATTTTCCCATCGTAGCCGGTCGCGGATCATGCAAGCGAGCCGGGGACGCAAGTCGCGAGAGTGACGAATCTGCTCTCGTAGCCGGTCGGGAATCCTGCAAGCGAGCCGGGGACGCGAGTCGCGAGAGTGACGAATCTGCTCCCCTAGCTGGTCGCGGATCATGCAAGCGAGCCGGGGACGCGAGTCCCCGGGTGGCGCCCCTCGCAAACCATCCGCTCCACGGGATCAGCGATGTCGCATCGCACAAACGAACCTGTCGGGTTCCCATCGACGGCAACAAGCAGAGCCGCGCCCGTCAGGAAGCGGTTCTTCTTTACTGGGAAGCCACCACAAACGCGCCTGGTCCGTTTGCCCATCCCCCCAGCCCGTTTTCCCATTGTCCCGCTGACCCCAACGGGGTCGCTCTGACAGCCCAGGGTGAAGCCCTGGGGAAGCGGTCACCTTACATTCGAGGCGAGCCTGTAAGGCTCGTTCATGCCGCATCGCACAATAGCGCCACGTGTACCGAGCGAGGCCTTGGCATGAGCGGTCCCTTCAGGACCGACCTGCGGGGCGTGTTCTCGTCCCAGTCCTTCGACCTGCGATGTGTTTGGCGTCCCTCCTGGATACTGCTTCGTCTGCGCTAGGCCCGGCATTCATGCCGGGTGGGTCGGGATCGCCTGCCCCTATCGTCCAGCTCGCCTTG
>JAAYDF010000014.1 GCA_012729395.1 Phycisphaerae bacterium | reverse complement strand
GGCGGGTGTTCAGTCGGCTGGACCCGATTCAACTGGAGCGGTGCTTTCTGAACTGGATGAGCGTCCTGGCCAAGGCCAGCAAGGGCCGATTGATCGCCATCGACGGCAAGACGCTCCGCCACAGCTTCGACAAGGCGGACAACCGTTTGGCCATCCGCATGGTCAGCGCTTGGCGTGAGGCCAACCAACTGGTGCTGGGGCAACTGGCCACCGAGGGAAAGAGCAATGGGATCACCGCGATTTCCGGCTCGACGTGGGCCGGCACCCAGCGGCAGCCCGACGAGGACACGTGCCGATGCGGCAAGAACGCGATGATGCCCGCCAGCAGGCCGACGATGGCCAAGCTCTGAATGACCGCCGGCGCGATAGGCCAGTCCGCGCCCAGCACCCAGGCGATCAGGATGCTCGCCCCCATGGCGATCCCCGCGTCCGCCCAGGACCCGCCGGTCTGGCGGATGCCCTGGAACATGACCATGCTCAGCAGCATGACCGCGAACCCGACGGCGATCGGCCCCAGGTTGCGGATCGACCAGCCGCGCTGATACTCCCACCAGACCAGCCCACTGGCCAGGACCAGCCCGACCGCCGCGGCCATGGCCACCGCCGACCGCTGATGGTCGAATCGCTTGCCAAGCACCGCGTAGACCAGCGCGGTGAAGAACGTGAAGGCCAGGATGAAGTCCGGCAAGAGGGACTCGAAGAACGGGCCGATCGAGAACAGCGAACGCGGATCTGCGAAAGCCATAGGGCCTCACCAGAGGCCCAGATATATATAGTTTACGGTCGATCTCGCCGCCGTCTTCTAGTTGTGCCTCGCCCACCCGCCCGCAGTGGGCGCCCGTCCTCCATACCACAGAAGGCAGTATGCCGGTTTTCATCCTCTGCTGGAGGCCCGGAGGCCGGTACCGGCTCGATAGGAAATCTGATTCTGTGAGGCGCGGCGGTGTTGTTCCGGGGGTGGGGGGTTTGCGCCTTCACTTGCCGCCCGTAGCGGTCGCCCCCCGACTTCGGCGAGCTCGCTTCGTCTGAGCTCAGCGTCGAAGACAGCCGAGCCGTGGCGACCGGCGTATGCCTCGGCCACCACAAACGAACCTGGCCCGTTGTCCCATCCCAAGCCTGCTCCGGAGGCTCGCCAATGACCAAATGCGCTCTGCCCCCACTGCCAGAAACAGGTGACTGTCCCGCCGTTCCATGTGGACTATCGCGCCGGCGGGTACGTCATCGGTTCGGGCATGATGGAGTCGACCTGCAAGCAGTGAGTGACCCAACGGCTGAAGGGAACCGGGATGCAGTGGAGCGAGGCCGGTGCCTTGGCCATGACCGGGCTGATCGCCCACTGAATCAACGGCACCTGGGACCGCTTCTGGGCGTCTCGACCCCTTCAAAGGGCGGCATAGTGCCCCTGATCGTCGGATGCACCCGCCCGACGCCAACCCAATCGCAAAGGTGATCGTGTCGAGGGTGCAGTCAGCGCTGGGGATCAAGGGCATCGCCGCCGCAGCAACAGCCCGCCGGCGGCGACAGTCAGCAGCGCCAGTGAGGTTGGCTCCGGCACCAGGAATGGGCCCGACCAGGTTCCTGGCGTATCCGTGTAACCTATGACCACGCCCATCACCGGATCACCCAGGCTGTCAAAGACAAATCCGGGGACTGGGGTGTCGTCCCACTCGGACGCGATTGCGACGTCGCATCCGTCGATTGACGCCACCACGCCCCAGAACGATCCCACCACACTTCCCCCGTTGACTCCGGCAAGCGTCATGACACTGTTACTTCCGTTGTCGGAATAAGTTTGTCCATAGTAAACTTGGTTGAATCGCGTGTTTCCATAGTGGTCGACAACGGAGATGTCTATAGAAAGGATGCCGTTGCCGCCGTACCAATGGAAGTTACCCATGGGCGAGGGGGTTTCGAGGAGGTAGTGTCAAGTCCTGTGTAAATTGCCTCGGGGCATCCTGCCGGTCCAATTCGTTACGCCACTTTCGATTTCTTCTTTGAGGATGAAGAGGGTAGCGGCACCGTCGGGCACAGGTGTGCCG
>JAAYDF010000102.1 GCA_012729395.1 Phycisphaerae bacterium | reverse complement strand
TGGTCTCTCCCTCCCGGCGTAACTGCCGCTATGCTTCAGCCATGCCCGCCGGACCGCAGCGGCTGGCAGGATGCCGAACCCGAGCCGCGTTCCAGAGGGCGTTGGCCGGGTGGGAACGCTATCACGGGCTTAATCTGACTCACCTGTTCAACGGGTCGCCCCGCATCGAACTGCGGTACCACCAGGGCACGATCAATGCGGAGAAGGCCCGGCATTGGCTGCGGTTTTGCCTGCAGATGGTCGAGCATGCGGTCCGGCGGAACTGTCGCAACGCCGCTCAACTTGCCAACTCAAGAGAGAGCCTGGAGAAAATGCTGATTGCCTGCGGATACAAACCTAACAACGGGATCTACCGTCAGGTCTGCCCCGAACTGCGGGAGACGGGCAAGTACCTCCTGGGCAGGTGGAAGCACTTTAACGGCAAGATAGCCCTCAAGCGGGCGAAGGGCTGACACACGAATCGATCACACTGGCCGACACCACCACACACGGCCGCTCTACACTTGCGTTTGCCGAATGAATCGCAAGCATAGGCCCCGTGAAACCAGGAACCCGGGTCAGCCACCACCGGCGACCTGGCGGGATCGAATAAGCACAAATTGGCATTTTTCCAGCACGAAACACTTCCGAGCAACCCTCGTCCAGCGACTCGGCCGGTCTCCGGCATCGCCGAGACCAAGCGAAACCGCGATCCAGCGGCACCAGGGGCGTTCCAAGGCCCTATTCGGTATTCCAGCAGCTTCGGATCCAATAGGCCTATTGCCGCCATTGGCCAACACATCGACAGCAAAGTGGCAGCGTTGGATGGCCCCAGCCCCCCCGAATCGCCACGCTCTGCAAGGATTCTATAAGGATTATAGGCTCTTTCGGCCGCCGAGGCCCCGCCTGGCGAACAACTGGCCCCCTTGACATCGGATCCATGTCATGCTGGTGTGTGCCAGTTTCGTCCAGAGATTGTCGAGGTCGTTTACTGGAAGGAGCTTGGAGTTCTTGCCATGGACGAGGCGATGATGGACATCAACGAGTGGGAGCCCCGGACGATCAATCATCTGATCTCGCCCCACACCCAGACGGTCCGGCACGCCCTGGAGGCGTTCTGGGAGGTGCGTCGGGAGGGCCGGGACCACGTCGGCTTTGGACCAACCCTGCTCTACGGCCCGGCGTACCTCGGCAGGCGTCTGACCGCCCGGATCATCGCCCACGAGTTGGGACTGGAGGTGACCGAGGTGCTGGTCAGTGACAGCCTCTGGCGATCCTCAGAGATCGCCGAGGTCATGCTGGATGCCCAACGGTCCGGCACCGCGTTGGTCGTCCTCTGCGAATTGAGCAGCTTGCCCAGGGGTTTCGAATCCGCCCTGTACTCGGCCATCCGCTCCGGGGTGCTCTGCAGCCGTAGCGTCACCGGCCGCCTTGAGGCCCACAGCTTCAAGATCGCCCGTTGCCCCATCTTCGTGGTGTGCGGCCAGGGCAACCTCTGCCAGCGAGTGATCGGCCAATTCCGTCTGATCCTGCGGTTTGATCCCTACCCCCCGGACCTTCTGACCCAGGTCGTGGGACAGCGGGCCAAGGCCCTGGGCTGGTCGCTCCGCGACGACGCGGTGGCGTTGGCGGTCAAGGACGCCAAGGGGCGACCCGGCTGGGCTCTGCAGATCATCGCCGCCTCTCGGATGCTGGCTCGTGAGGCAGGGAAGGGTCCCTTAGCCCCGACCCACATCCGCCAAGGCGTGGCGTACCTGAAGCACAACTGGCCCCCCGACAAGGGGCAAACCAAGTCGGGCCGTTAGCTGTGCGTGTTGTCCAGAGATTCAACGGCATGATTCACGGAATGCAAAGGAGTTGCTGCGATGTCTGAACAACCATCCAACGAAGTCAACGATCCCTCGTCTACTCCGTCGGTGATCGAGCAGTTCATCGGTCAACGGCAAGTTGTCGAGCGGATCAAGGTGGCCCTGAACGCTGCCTGGCAGGACGGAGTGCGATTTCCCCACGCGATCATGGTCGGCCCGCCCGGCGTCGGGAAGACCGAGCTATGTCATCTAATCTCAAAGGAAATGGGCTCGACGATGTTCGAGCAGCTCGCCCAGAACATCCGGAACATCGAACAGATGAGGGGGTTTTTAATGGAGCCGGGCGATCGAGACTTCGCCTTCATTGACGAGGTCCATGAACTGCGACCCGAGGTCCAGGTCACACTCTATCGGGCAATGGAGAACGGCAAGATCTTCCTCGGCGGGACGGACGCCAAGCGAAAACGCGTATTGGAGATGGCGAACCTGACGCTGGTCGCCGCCAGCACCAACCCCGAAAAGTTGCTCAAGCCCCTGCGGGACCGATTCAAGCTCGTGCTTCAGTTCGATTATTACACCAACGAAGAGTTAACGGTCATGCTGAGCCAGCGGGCAACCAAGCTCGGCTGGCAAATGGAAGATGCAGGCCTTTTCAATCGGATCGCCCAACGCAGTCGAGGCACTCCGCGAATCGCTCTGCGAATCCTCGAAGAAGTTCGGCGAGTCGCTCGAAGCCAAGGCGACACCGTCCTGACCATCGAGCACTTCGATGCCGCCTGTCGGCTGGAGGGTCTCGATGCCCTGGGGCTGGGTCCGATCGAGCGGAAATACCTCCGCATCCTTGCCCAGCCGGCCGAACCCGTACGCCTGAACGTCTTGGCGTCACAGATCGGACTTACTCCCAAGACGGTCGCGACGACGATCGAGGAGTTCCTGCTGCGGGTGGGCTTGATCGGCAAGAGCGACAGGGGGAGGATGATCACCGGCGAGGGGCTTCGGCATCTGCAGGAGAATGTCGCAGCGGAGGTGAACAATGGCTGAAAGAACTGATAACCTGAAAGCTGCCGTATCGGTAACTGAGATGGCTCGGATGCTCGGGATGAGTCGCAGTCGATTCTATCAGCTGGTCCAGGAGGGGGTGTTCCTTCCGCCGGTCCACGACACCGAGACCCGGCGTCCCTTCTTTCCGCCGGAAATTCAGAAGGCGAACCTGGAGATCCGGGCACGGAACTACGGAGCCAACAACCGTCCAATTCTGTTCTACTCGCGACGATCCTACGCGTCGGCCCCGAGGGAGCCGCGTCCGTCGAAACCGGCGTCGGAAACACAGCCGGTCGATCCCGACCTGATCGAGGCTCTGGCCGATCTGGGACTCGATGACCTGACCGACGCCCAAGTCCGCTCGGCAATCCGCACCTGCTATCCTGGAGGAACTACTGGCGTTGATGAAAGTGAAGTGTTGAGGGCGATCTACCGGTATCTCAAGTGTCAGAATTCGGCAGATAATGTGGAGAGATAACTACGAATATCACTCCAATATAGAAGGAAAAGTGTACAGATGATGTCTGATTCTTGTTCGGAAGGCCGTCACAATTCGGGCGATAATATTTTCGAAGGCGTCCCTGTCGCTCCGCAGGAGCCGGGGCTTGTCGGGCGGTTCTTGAGCTCCCACGACCTCTCCCCGCATACGGTCCGGGCGATTCGGTTCGACCTGCGGAAGTTTGCCGGGTTCTTTTTTGCGGCGAACAGCGAACCATTCGATACGAAGCGGATTACCATGATGGACGTGACGAGTTTCAAACGCTATCTGAGGGAGGAGCGTCGGCAGGCTGTCTCGACGGTCAATCGGGCTCTGGTCTCGCTTCGGCGGTACCTGAATTGGCTCGTGGGTCAGGGGCATCTGTCAACCAACCCGGCCAAGGAGGTCAAAGAGCTTCGCCTCCAACAGCTGACGCCCAAGGGGCTGGAACGATCACAAGTTCGCCGACTCCTTCGGGAGGTCGAACTACGGCAGGACATTCGAGCGATGGCGATCTTTAGTCTGAGCCTGCACACCGGCTGTCGGGTCAGTGACCTGGTCCAACTGGAGCTACAGGACCTGCTTATCAACGAGCGGTCGGGGGCGGTGGTCTTCCGGTTCGGCAAGGGCGGCAAGCAGCGAACCGTCCCGCTGCCGCTGCCGGCCCGCAAGGCAGTAACGGCGTACCTGGAGAGCCGTCCGCCGGCAGAGACGTCCCGAGTGTTCCTGGGGGAGCGTGGGCCTCTGACGGACCGGGGGGTACGGGCCTTGTGCGATAGGTACGCGGCGATCTGCGGGTTTCGCATCCATCCGCACCTGCTTCGCCACTCGATGGCCCATCAGTTCCTGCAGGATACGGGCAACGACATCGTCGCCTTGGCGCAGATTCTCGGGCATGAGAACCTGAATACCACCGCACGCTATACGCAGAGGACCCAACAGCAATTGGCGGAGGCGGCAGAGCGGGTATCGTACTGAGGACCCACGGGTAAGCCCCGCCAATCGTTATGAACTGCCCGGTGAAAGATACCATTTATTCGTCAACACCTTTGCCAGGGCATCGTGTATCATGTCTGTCCACACGACAGCTCGGCAAGGACGTGCTTGTGACACTCAAATGCTAACCAGCCTCGCCGCTCAACGCCAAGCCGATGGCGCACAACGACTCGGTAAAACGAACCGTCTTGCGGGCATGGACTTTCGCCACCTGGGGCAATCGTTCCACAAAGATCCGCCGCCGATAGCAGAGATTACTGCAGAAGAAACGCCGGACATCGAGGTGTAACTGAACGGGGGTGCCGTGCCAGGGCAGATCGGCCAGCACGCGGGAATAATGGCTGTGAACCCGGAACGGCAATCGACCAAAATCCGGACACGCCGCAGAAGGCCGTGTTGCCGCGACCCTGATCGTGATAGGTTCCGAATTCACCGCAACTTGGTGACACGAAAGCACCTCGGAATCGGGCAGGTGTGGCCCGACGGTTATGTAGGGCTCCATTCCACGGTCCCCCTATCCATCCCTGTTTCCTGGTAGGGGCACATTCTACCACGGACCTTCATCTAAAGAGCGGGAGAACCGTTTTCATCTGCCCGATGACAGTCCGAAAGTGCGTTATGTCCTTGGCCACGTCACTGCTGTCGGCCCGACGGAGACACGGGAGCCGCACCCGCTGGAGGGCCTGTGATCATTCGCAGAGCTCAGCCGTTTACTTCCATTCTCTGCAGGAAACCGAAGTGAAGTCTTGGACAGTGGTTCATTGCGTCCGTAGGTGTCTTTTCCCAAGGCGGCAGTGTGCAACCCGCCGATATGTGGAGCCGCTGCCCGCTCTCCCGTAGGCCGGCGGTCTGGGAGCCGCATTCATACATGCTCGATGAGAAGAGCAGGAGAAGATCGCCGCCGAGCGGCGGGCGATCTGTGAGCGGTGTGCGGATCGGGCGGAGCTGAGGCGGGATGTGAGGCCGCAGGGCGAGGCTTTCGTGCGGCCGGTTCTCATCGGCCGGTGCCCCCAGTGTGGGTACCGGCCGTGCTGCGATGAGCCAGCGATCGAGGGAAGCTGTCCGAGGTGCGGAACGGACCTAACGCTGATGGGCCAATCTTCCCCATCCTGATCTTCCACAGCAGCGGCACAAGAAAAGGATTGGCAATCGCGCTGCGGGCAGCTGTCCTGTGGCTCCACCGCTGCCTCAGTGCTGTCGCGGCGGCTCCCCGCCTGCCGCGGCAGCCATTTATTGGCCATCCGCCCCGGAGGGGCTTTTGGCCCTACTCCCACATTTGGGCCTTTTGCCCCCATCGTACGGCCCAGCCAGCCCCGCCTCAATCAGCCGCTTGCCCAGATCCTGGCCGTCGACCTCCACGTCGACCAGGATGCGGAAGTACTTATCCTGCCGCATGTTACGCAGGCGAATGATCTTGGCCTCCCGCAGGCGGGCCACCGTGTATTGCTTGGCCTGCCGGGCTAGCTGCCAAGCATAGGGCGGGTATCCCGCAACTTGGGCTGCGGCGGTTGCATTCTGCCGTCATTCCTGCATAATTAGCACTTACTTTCTGCCCTGCAAAGGGCGACTTGGCGGCTCCCGATGCTTGAGGGGCCGGTGGGTGGGCGTCTTCGGAGACGCACTCCCATGAAGTTCTCGGCCGCGGCTTCAAGAACAAAGGGAAGGCGATCGATGCCTCGGGTTTTCGACAACATCGACCAGCAGCTACTACCGGCACTGCAGGAGACCCTTAACGCAGCGGACCACGCCGACTTCTGTGTGGGCTACTTCAACCTGCGGGGATGGAAGCAACTGGACTCCTACATCGAGCGCTGGGCCGGCGGCGACGGTCAGTGCTGCCGTCTGCTGGTTGGGATGCAGCGGCTCCCGCAAGAGGAGCTTCGGGCCGCGATGAGCCTCGTCTCACGCGACGGTGCGATCGACACGCAGACCATCCTGCGACTCAAGGCGCGACTCGCCGAGGAATTCCGCGAGCAGCTGGCCATCGGAGCGCCCACGGACCAGGACGAGGCGGGGCTTCGTCGCTTGGCCGCACAGATCAAGGCGAAGAAGGTGGTCGTCAAGCTGTTCCTTCGCCACACCCTTCATGCCAAGCTCTATCTGTTGTTCCGGCCGGACCCGATCAACCCGATGGTGGGGTTCCTGGGCAGCAGCAACCTTACATTCGCGGGCCTGTCGAGCCAGGGCGAGCTGAATATCGACGTGATGGACCATGATGCATGTCAGAAGCTCGCCAAGTGGTTCGAGGACCGGTGGACAGACCGGTGGTGCATCGATATCTCGGAGGAGCTTGTTGACATCATCGAAGGCAGTTGGGCGCGGACCGAGCCGGTTCTGCCCTATCACATCTACTTGAAAATCGCCTACCACCTTTCACAAGAAGCCCGCGCCGGCCTTACTGAGTTCAAGGTCCCCACCGACTTCGGCGAAAAACTCTTCGAGTTTCAAAAGGCCGCCGTCAAGATCGCCGCCCATCACCTGAACAAGAGGGGCGGCGTTCTGATCGGCGATGTCGTTGGCCTGGGCAAGACCTTGATGGCCACGGCCGTCGCCCGGATCTTCGAGGACGACCACGGACTTGAGACGCTGGTCATCTGCCCCAAGAACCTCGTGCCCATGTGGGAAGACTACCGCGAACAGTACAGGCTTCGGGCCAGGGTACTTTCGATCACGCAGGTTACCAAGGAGTTGGTCAACCTTCGCCGCTACCGGCTGGTGATCCTCGACGAAAGCCACAACCTCCGCAACCGTGACGGCAAACGTTACCGGGCCATTCAGGAGTATCTTCGGGAAAACGAGAGCAAGTGCATCCTGCTTTCGGCCACGCCGTACAACAAGACTTACCTGGACCTGTCGAACCAGTTGCGGCTGTTCGTCACGGAGGACAAGGACATCGGCGTTCGACCGGAACGGCTGCTCCGTGAGCTTGGGGAGACGGAGTTCAAGCGGCGTCATCAGTGTCCGGTAAGGTCCCTGGCCGCTTTCGAAAAGAGCGAGTTCGCCGACGATTGGCGGGAACTCATGCGACTGTATCTGGTCCGCCGGACTCGCAGTTTCATCCAGGACAACTACGCGGAGACCGATTCCGCCTCCGGCCGAAGATACCTGACGTTTGAGGACGGCACGCGATCGTACTTCCCCGTGAGGGTCCCGAAGAGGGCTCAGTTTGAGATCAACGAGAAGAAGAACGATGACCAGTATGCCCGCCTCTACGGGGATCAGGTGGTCAACACGATCAACGCGCTGACCCTGCCCCGCTACGGCTTGGGGAACTACGTCGCCGCAAGGCCGCACAAACCGCCCACTCAGGACGAGGGCCGGGTGATGCAGGACCTTTCGCGAGCGGGCAAGCGGCTGATGGGATTCTGCCGCACAAACCTCTTCAAGCGCCTGGAGAGCTGCGGCCACGCCTTCCTCCTGTCCATCCAGCGGCACATACTGCGGAATTACGTCTATCTCTACGCCATCGAAGAGGGGCTGCTCATTCCCATCGGCACGCAGGACATGGGCCTGCTCGACGCCCGCATCTCGGATGAAGACCACATCTCGGGGCTGTTCGAAGACAATGACAACGGAGGTGAGGAGCCGGCCAATGGGTCGGTCTTTCTCAAGGCTCCCGAAGATTTCAGAAACCGCGCGGCCGAGGTGTACACCGAGTACGCCAGCCAGTACAAACGGCGGTTCAAGTGGCTGCGGCCGGACCTCTTCGTGCCCTCGTTGGCTAAAGACCTTCAGGCGGACGCGGAGGCCCTCCTGAAAGTCCTGAAAGTCTGTGGCGAGTGGGACCCCGCTTCTGACAGCAAGTTGGCCGCGTTGGTCAGACTACTGACCGGCAAGCATGCCGGCGAAAAAGTCATCGTCTTTACCCAGTTCGCCGACACCGTCCGCTACCTCGACGCCCAACTCCATGCCGCGGGCGTCAATCGATCGGTTGGTGTCACCGGCGACTGCGAAAATCCCACCGCCGTGGCCTGGCGGTTCAGCCCGGTCAGCAACAATAAGCGGGATCGGATTGCCCCCGCCGACGAACTCCGCGTCCTGGTCGCCACCGATGTGCTGAGCGAAGGCCAGAACCTCCAGGATTGTTCCACTGTTATCAACTTTGATCTGCCCTGGGCGATCATCCGGCTCATTCAACGGGTCGGGCGCGTGGATCGCATCGGCCAGAAGTCGGAGCAGATCGTATGCTACTCCTTCCTGCCCGCCGACGGCGTGGAGCGGATCATCCGACTCCGTGCCCGCGTTCGCCGACGGCTTCAGGAGAACGCCGAAGTTGTTGGCACCGACGAATCGTTCTTCGAGGACGACCGCAACGATCAGGTCGTCCGCGACCTGTTCACCGAGAAGGCGGGCATCCTCGACGGCGACGCCGATACCGAGGTGGACCTGGCCTCCTACGCCTATCAAATATGGAAGAACGCCATCGATCGTGACCCCAGCCTCGAAAAGCTCATCGCCGAACTCCCCCCGGTGATCTACGCGACCAAGCCCCACTCCCCGACGGCAAGCCAACCCGAAGGCGTCCTGGTCTATCTCCGCACCGCCGAAGGCAACGACGCCCTGGCCTACATGGGCAAACAGGGCCACAGCGTTACCGAATCGCAATTCGCCATCCTCAAGGCCGCCGAGTGTCCGCCCGACACCCCGGCCCTGCCGCGCCTGGAGGAACACCACGCCTTGGTCCGCAAGGGGGTGGACCTGATCGTCGAGGAAGAGAAATCCGTCGGCGGCGAACTCGGCCGACCCTCGGGGGCCCGCTTCCGGACCTATGAACGGCTCAAAGCCTACGCCGAAGAGATCAAGGGCACGCTCTTCGCCACCGAGCAGTTGACCAGGGCCATCGAGGAAATCTACCGCTACCCCTTGCGGCAGACGGCGACGGACACCCTCAATCGTCAGCTTCGGTCCGGCATCTGTGACAGCGACCTGGCCCACCTGGTCGTCGCCCTGCGTGAGGAAGACCGGCTGTGCCTGATCCATGAAGAAGAGCAGACACAGGAGCCTAGGATCATCTGCTCCATGGGGCTGTCCGCCAACAAGGACCAGACCGACTGGTTCCGGCCGCAGCCCGGCCCGCACGCCAGGCTGCCCCTCAAACCGTCCAAGCCGTCCGCCAGGGAGGGCAAATAGACCATGGCCATCGACCTCGAAAATGCCCGCAGGCGTCTCCAGGACTTCGAATTCCTCAAGCTCTTCATCGAGGAATTGGGCTGGTCCCAGCCCGCCGACTGCCGGCCCGTCGCCATGGGCTGCGGCGACGTTTCCTTCAACCGTCGGCAGATCGCCCAGCTTGCCGGCGTTGTGATCTTCGAGATCGAGCCCACCGACGGCGACGGGAGAATCCCCGACGCCAGGACCCGCGCCGCGATCCATAAGGAAATCGCCGCCCATCACCACGAAAACCTCCTCATCTTCGTCGATGGCCGGCGGTCCCAGAGCCTCTGGTACTGGATGAAACGTGAGCAGGGCAGGAGCTACGCCCGGGACCACATCTTCGTCCGGGGGCAGCCCGGCGACCTGTTCCTGAGCAAGCTCAGCGCGATGGTCTTTGACATCGGCGACTTCGACGCCACCGGCAACGTCTCCCTCCTCGAAGTCACCGGCAGGCTCAAAAACGCCCTGGACGTCGAGCGGGTCACCAGAAAGTTCTATAACGAGTTCCAGGAGCAGCACATCGCCTTCCTGGACCTCATCGAGGGAATTGACGACGATCACGACCGCCGCTGGTACGCCTCCATCCTGCTCAACCGGATGATGTTCATCTATTTCCTCCAGCGGAAGTTCTTCCTCGACGGGGGCGACGGCGAGTACCTCCAGCACAGGCTCACCCAGTCCAAAAAGCAGGGCAAGGACCGCTTCTATGGCGAGTTCCTCAAGTGTCTTTTCTTCGAAGGGTTCGCCAAGCCCGAAGAGCAGCGTTCGCCCGAGGCCCGCGCCCTGCTGGGAACGATCAAGTACCTCAACGGCGGCCTCTTCCTGCCTCACGCCATCGAGCAGAAATACTCCCGTATCGCCGTGCCCGACGTGGCCTTCGAGAATCTGCTGGCCCTCTTCGCCCGCTACTCTTGGAACCTCAACGACACGCCCGGCGGCCGGGACGACGAGATCAACCCCGATGTGCTCGGCTACATCTTCGAAAAGTACATCAACCAGAAGGCCTTCGGGGCCTATTACACCCGCACCGAGATTACCGAGTACCTCTGCGAGCGGACCATCCACCGTCTGGTCCTCGACGCCGTCAACACGCCCGAAATCCCCGGCGTCACCAAGGCGAGGCAGTACGACTCCGTGGCCGAGCTTCTGCTCGACCTGGACGCCCCCCTTTGCCATCACCTGCTCCAAAGGGTCCTGCCCCGCCTCACCCTCCTGGACCCCGCCTGCGGGTCAGGGGCCTTCCTCGTCGCCGCGATGAGGACCCTCATCGACCTCTACTCCGCCGTCGTCGGCAAGATCAAGTTCCTCAGCGACCGCGCCATGTCCGACTGGCTCGCCCGCACCGAAAAGCAGCACCGCAGCATCAACTACTTCATCAAGAAATCCATCATCACTGATAACCTCTTCGGCGTGGACATCATGGAGGAGGCCACGGAAATCGCCCGCCTCCGCCTTTTCCTCGCCCTGGTCGCCTCCGCCGCCTCAGCCGACGACCTGGAACCCCTGCCCAATATCGACTTCAACATCTTGCCCGGCAACAGCCTCATCGGTCTGATGCACGTGGACGACGCCGAATTCAAAAAACGTAACGCCCAGGGGAACCTCTTCCGCAAGCCCTATGCCGAGATCGTTGCCGAGAAGAACCGCCTGATCGAGACCTACCGCCACACCGCGGCCTACGCCGAAGACCTCCGCGGCCTGCGCGACTCGATCCAGGCCAAGAAGCAGGAGGCCCTCGACACCCTCGACGACATCCTCCTGGCCGAGTTCGAGCGCCTCGGAATCAAGTATGAGCAGGCCACTTGGGACGACCGCAAGGGCAAGCCGAGCAAAACCGTCAAGCGTTCCATGACCCCCGAGGACATCCGCGACCTTAAGCCCTTCCACTGGGGCTACGAGTTCGACCAGGTCCTCAACGAACGCGGCGGCTTCGACGCCATCATCACCAACCCGCCCTGGGAGATCTTCAAGCCCAACGCCAAGGAGTTCTTCGAGGACTACTCCGACCTCGTGACCAAGAAGAAGATGACCATCCACGAGTTCGAGGAAGAGCAGGCCGACCTGCTCAAGGACGGCGATATCCGCGACGCCTGGTTGCAGTACCTCAGTTCCTATCCCCACGTCAGCGCCTTCTACCGCTCCGCGCCGCAATACCGCAACCAGATCAGTATCGTCGGCGGCAAGAAGGCTGGCTCCGACATCAACCTCTACAAGCTCTTCGCCGAGCAGTGCTTTAACCTGCTGCGCCCCGGCGGGCAGTGTGGCATCGTCATCCCCTCGGGCATCTACACCGACCTGGGGGCCAAGCAGCTTCGCACCATGCTCTTCGAGCAGGCCCAGGTCACTGGCCTCTTCTGCATCGAAAACCGCAAGGAGGTCTTCGAGAACGTTCACCGCAGCTTCAAGTTCGTCGTCCTGACCTTTGCCAAGGGCGGCAAGACCAAGTCGTTCCCCGCCGCGTTCATGCGACTCGACGTGGCCGAGCTTGACCGCTTCCCCGACCAGGGTGCGATCGACATCTCCGTCGATCTGGTCAAACGCCTCTCGCCGGACTCACTCTCCGTCATGGAGTTCAAGAACGACATCGACGTGACCATCTGCGAGAAGGCTCTGCGTTTCCCACTGCTGGGCGAAGACGTAGCCGGCAAGTGGAAGGTGAGTTTCACGGCCGAGTTCCACATGACAAACGACAGCCACTTATTCAAGGATGCGCCGGGCAAGGGGCGGCTACCGTTGTACGAAGGCAAGATGATCTGGCACTTCAACCACCGCTTCGCCGAGCCGCGCTACTGGGTGGACGAGAAGGAAGCCCGCGCCGTTGTTCTCGGCCGCACTGAAGACGAAGGACAACGGCTCGACTATCAGGCGTACCGGCTGGGATTTCGGGACATCGCCTCGAACACGAACGAGCGCACGATGGTGTCGTCGATCATCCCGCCGACTTTCCACGGCAACAAGATTCCGACCGTTCGCATCTTTGACGAGGAGGAGGATCGCTTCATTCGGGATGGCGAGCAGCTTTTCTTGTGCGCCGCATGGAACAGCTACGTGGTGGACTACCTGATCCGCATGAAGGTTACGACAACCCTGAATTTCTTCTACGTCTACCAGCTTCCTGTTCCTCGCCTGACGGCGAAGGACAAGGACTTCAGGCCGATCGTGGAGCGCGCGGCGCGGCTGATCTGCACGATGCCCGAGTTCGACGACCTGGCCCGCGAGGTCGGCCTTAAGAGCCATAAGCAGGGGGCGACCGACCCAGCCGAACGGGCCAAGCTGCGGGCCGAACTCGATGGCCTGATTGCCCACCTCTACGGCCTGACCGAGGAGGAGTTTGCCTACATCCTCACGACCTTTCCCCTGGTCCCGCAGGGCGTGAAGGATGATGCCCTCGCCGCCTACCGGCAATTCGCCCCGAAGTCCGCCGACCAGGAAGCGGCTGCCCTGATCGCCGCCGGCGAGGGCCCCAATGCCGAATTCAAATCGTCCGCCCGCTGGGATATGAATGAGAACAGACTGAACAAAGCGTTGGAAATGGTGATCGTCAAGACCGTGGCGGCCTTCCTCAACACCGACGGCGGAACGTTGCTCATCGGCGTGGCCGACGACGGGCGGATCGTCGGACTCCGTCACGACTTCAAGACCCTTGGCAAAAAACAGAACCGGGACGGCTTCGAGAACTGGCTGGTGACCCTGTTGCTGGGCCAGTTCGGCAAGGACAGCAGCCCGTTGCTTTCGGTGACTTTCCACGGCATGGGCGAGCACGAAGTCTGCCGCGTCGCGGTTCGACCATCGCCCAAACCCACCTACGTCAAGGACGGCAACGATGAGATCATGTTCATCCGCGCCGGCAACTCCACCCGTCAGCTAACCGTCAGAGAGACCGTTGAATACTGCAAGCAGCGGTGGAAGTAAAGGAAGGTAGTAATGACTGATCCACCAGAAGAAGTCCCGCAGGCCCATTCCGAAATCGTCCTCTACCAGACGGAGGACGGATTGAGCCGCATTCAGGTGCGGCTGGAGAATGAAACCGTCTGGCTTACCCAAGCCCACATGGCTGAGCTTTTCCAGACCTCAGTCTCCAATATCAACATTCATATTCGTAACATCTTGCGAGACGGGGAGTTGCAAGAGCGGGCAGTTATTAAGGAATACTTAATAACTGCCGCGGATGGCAAGAGATACCGAACCAAGCATTACCGCCTTGAGATGATCCTGGCTGTCGGCTACCGGGTGCGGTCCCTCCGCGGCACTCAGTTCCGTCAGTGGGCCACCGAGCGGCTTCGCGAGTACCTTGTCAAGGGGTTCACCCTGGATGACGACCGCCTCAAAGGCCGTGATCGTCTGGGCGACTACTTCGACGAGTTGCTCGCCCGCATTCGCGAAATCCGGGCCAGTGAGAAGCGGGTGTATCAGCGTATCCGTGAGATTCTCGCTCTCGCCGTAGACTATCGTGAAGGCGAACAGGAGACGCAACTCTTCTTCGCCACCATGCAGAATAAGATGCACTACGCCGCCAGTGGGATGACGGCGGCCGAGATCATCCGCCGACGGGCTGATGCTGACCAAGCCAACATGGGCTTGATGACATGGAGTGGCGGACGGGTTCTCAAACGCGACGTATCGACGGCAAAGAATTACCTGGCTGAAGGAGAAATCGACACGCTGAACCGCATCGTCGTGATGTTCCTCGATCAGGCTGAGTTCCGGGCCCAGCGGCGGCAGGACATCAGAATGCGAGACTGGACGGTTTTCCTGGACAAATTCCTTCGCGACACCGAGCTTCCAGTGTTAGAGGGCCTGGGTTCGGTGAGCCAGGAAGAAGCCAGATCTTGGGCCGAGACCCAGTATGGGGTTTTCGTCGAAAGGCGGCGATTGGCGGCGGAACAAGCTGCCGAGAACCGCTATCTGGATGATCTGAGGTCTACGGCGAAGGCACTGGAGTCAACCCGCACGACTCAACCGTCTCCGCGCAAGACTACCAGGAAGCGAAAAAAGGACTGAGCATTCATGATCGAAAACAATCCGTCCAACGTATCCTCGGCGTTCGAGATGCTCCTGGAGGAAGTCGAGGCCGAGATCGACTTCGTCAATGGCGTCGGATCGCGGGCTTTCCAGGGCCGCGACTACGACAAGGCGAAAGAGGCCCTGGAGCGGTCGGGAGTGCTCACCGCGTTCCGTGACCGGGTCGCCGCGCTGCGGAAGGAATGGGAGCAGATGGCGGCGGCGGCCGAGCGGGATGAGGACGAGCAGACCCGTACCGAACGACGCAACCTCGGCAAGCTGCGCAAGGGCGTTCGTACGCACGAGTCGGCATACTACCGGCCCATTCTGAGGGTGCTTGACGAGATGGGCGGCAGCGGCAAAGTGGCCGAAGTGCTGGAGCGGGTGGGCCGGCTCATGAAGCCGATCCTCAAGGACGTGGACTACGAACCGCTGGCCAGCGGACCCGACAACCCGCGCTGGCGCAACGCCGCGCAGTGGGCACGCAACAGCATGGTCAACGAGGGCCTGCTCAAACGCGACTCGCCCCGCGGCGTATGGGAGATTACCGCCGAGGGCCAGGCGATGCTGACATCAGACCAGAAGTAACCGACACGGCCGGGCCAAGAGACGAACTTGGGCCTATAGATGATGACCTCTGAGCTATATCCAGCAAATGCCAAACCAAACTTGCTTATGGTAAAGAGCCTGTGTGCCAGGGGCGACGCGGCATACTCAGTTGCGGACAATTGCTGAAACGAGCAGCCAGATGATGGACCAGCGAATTTTGGATAACCAAGACATGGATTGAGGCGGCGTGTCGATGGCGGTGGACTGGGATAGCCTGCGGGTCTGGAACGGCTCAAAGAGCGCTGGATTTGAAGAATTGTGCTGCCAATTGGCCGCTGGTGAAAGCATGCCCAGCGGCTCTCGATTTCTCCGAAAAGGAGCACCGGACGCCGGAGTGGAGTGCTTCTGGCGGTTACCCGGTGGTGATGAATGGGGCTGGCAGGCAAAATACTTTCGTTCGGCCCTGACTTCGACCCAGTGGAGAGAGATTGACAATTCAGTTCGGACCGCTATCGCCAAACATCCGCGGCTCACCAAGTACACGATTTGTACGCCAATGAACCGCAGCGACGCCAAACTGCGCGGCCAGAAGAGCTTCATGCAGAAATGGGAAGAGCATGTCCGGAAGTGGAGGCGCATCGCCGCTGCCCGCCACATGAATGTAGAATTCGAATACTGGGGCGAGCACGAGATCGGGCTTCGGCTATCCCCACCTCCTAACCGATCTGCTTTCACTGCTGATACTCTCCTGAACTTTTGCTCCTACGGCACCACTCAACTCAACAGTGGCCCGGCTGGAGCTGTATCAGAGCTTTGACAAGGCTTCCTGCCGCTCGCACAGTACGGCTTACTTCTCTTCGCTGACTCGCCAGGTCCCACTTGGCATTCACAGCATCCGCTGGTGGCGTCTTTCCGTCTAGCGCCGTACTCTCGGTCATCTAGAAAGGCCGATGCCACACGAAGCCACTGGCGACGTCTGGTGCTTGGATGGGTTCTGAAACCCCAAGTCTGCGACCTGATAGCAGGTTCCCCTCACGCCGACCACGTGCTCCCCAACTTTCTCGATCAGTTCCACTTCCACCAGCAGCCTCAGGATCTTCGCCGCCTTTGCCCGATGGCACGTGCGGCCGCATATCGCTCCGAAGACCCCATTGACCTGCCGGTAGCTGAACGAATGCGTCCGGTCCCGCAGCTCTCCCATGGCATCTGCCTCGTTCGATTTCATAATGCCGTAATACACAACCGCCAAATCCTCCAAGGTCAATTCGTAGACCCTTCTCTTGTCCTTTCTCCATCTCAGATCACGCTCCCCAATCCGCTGCTGGAGTTCATCGATCATCCGCTGCTTCCGCTCGTCCCAATCGTCGTAGTTTGGACCGATCCGATCGGCGCTGAATCTTGCTGCGATGAAGGCTCGTACTTGTTCAAATCTGCGTCTCCTTGACGGATGATGCAGGCTCTGCGTTGTGTTTAAGCCCTGCTGGACATACTCCTCGATGGCGTCATCAACGGACGGGACATAACCTAACAGGACCGCGTACCACCAGTAAAACCTGTTCGTCTTGACGAGCGTGTCTTTGATCTGCCGGCACTGCTCGATCCGCTCCTGGTAAGTCAGCCTGTTCCCGTCACGGGCCTTGCGCTGCGGCTCACTCGCTTGCTTGGAACCAGAGCTGGAAGCGACGGAACTCTCGGTGCCTGACTCCTGCGCCTTGCTGGATCTGTAACCCCTGGTGCATTCCCTTGGGGGAACGCACTTAGTAGTACACACCACACACCCCACACCACTCCCTTCTCCTTCTTCCGAGTCCCCCAGCATGACCTCTGTCCTCAACTGATCTCTCATCACCACTAGATCAGCAAAATCGTAGTAGGGCAGATTCCAGAACGCTGCAATATCGTGCATGTTGTATCTCTCTGCCGTCCCGTTGAATCTAGGGATCTTGTAGCCCTGAGAACTCTTGAGCGTCACAGGAAGCCGGATTCCTGCCAGCTGTGATGGGGTTTCTTCGTCATCGTCTTCCCGAAAGAAGTACCTCGTCCAGTCTTCTCCCCGGGCAGTCAGCCTCTTGAATGCATTTTCCATGTGCTTCCTTTGCGTCTCTTTGATTCTTGCCGCAAAGTCAATTCCACAGATGTCGTTCTCCCGGTCGTAGTAGTACGAAGCAGGCAGCCCGCACGCCACATCGATCGGCGCATCGAATCCCATCTTCTTCCGCTTGACATCGAGTAGCTTATGAAGCTCCGTCAGGACACCCTTGACGTGGTCGAGATCGAGGTGGTCTCGGTAAGCGACTTTGTAGTATCCATGGCGTCCCGTATAGCTGCTTGACGGTTCCCAATACGACGCCGTGAAGTAGTCGCTGACGAGCCAGTCCTGCACGGCGAGGATATCGCGTTCACCGTTGTGCCCATCGACATCCAATCCCACGAGCAGGACATAATAGCGCCCGTACGTCCGAACCCGTTCCGTGATCCCCAGATAGTTTGAAAACGGTAGGGCAAGAGCCTGTCTGGCGCTGCGTCCGTAGCCTATCTTGTGGCGGCTGTTACGTTTCGACCGGTAGTAGTACGTGTCAGTCTGTTCAAGATGATCGTGGAGACGCTTTTTTGAGAAATGGTAGGGCGTATACAGCTTGGTCCGGGAGTACACATGGCAGAGGACTTCGTTCGTGTTCAGCGGCGAGATCGTGCCCAGCCGCTTGTCAAGGCACTCTAGTGGATCGACGAACTCCTTTAGGACGTACCAGGCGGCTTCAGTTTCCATTGGATAGACACGTCTTCTCCGTTTCTTCTTTCCCGGGTTCAATGGATTCGTGGACTCGTGCATTATCGTTCCATCATGATAAAAAGAGCCCAGGCAGATGCAGCCGCCTGGGCCGGGGGTTGGAGCAGTCACGATCCAACGTTACATGCGCGGAAGACGAATTGTTCTTGTCGTGCGCCAACCTACCAACCCCTGGGTGTTCAGAAAGCACTCTGCATTGTGCTGCATGTTGATTCGACGGATGCGATGATCTTTCCTTCCCGCAAAAAGTGAGATCGCTATTATCGGGGTCGATCATATCAGAAATCGATATCACTAGTCTGGACAATACGGAGAATTCCTACGGACAATATGACTAGCCGAAAGGCAAGACCGACCTAGGGAAGAGGAAAACGAACAAACCGGATGCGGAGAGTGGCGTGTGTGGTGCGTGTGGTGTGTACTACTAAGTGCGTTCCCCTGAACCAACTCCCCTGAGAGGGGCTCGCCGATGTCAAAATCTAGTGGGCGCCAAAGGGACGGGGATTCTACTCGCAGGAGGACTATAATATGCTCGGGGTGGCACTGCGGGAGATGCGGTGCCAGCTCGAACCCGTCTTTCCAGTAAAGCGCCGTGCATCCACCCACGGCTGCTATTGCTACTTCGGTCACTGAAGGTTGGACAGTTCCGCCCGGGCTTGGCTGCACCAACGCCTCGACTTATCAATCCCGATGTAGCCTCGCCCGAGCCGGCACGCCGCAACCGGCACCGTCCCGATCCCGCAGAAGGGGTCGAGTACGACCTGACCCGGATAGCAGAACATCTTGATCACCCGCTCGGCGATTTCAGCCGGAAATGGGCAGGGATGGCTTTGATTGCTGGGGAGACGCGTCGGGATGTGCCAGGTACTCCTGGACCAAAGCCTGTGCTCGTCGGCGGTCAGATCGCCCGCCGCATCTTCCGAGGGCGGGGCGAGCTGCCAGTCGCCCTTGGACCAGAGCAGGATGTCCTCTGCATTGTGCAGCAGTTGAGGGTTGCTCGGGGAGAGGTAGGAACCGAACCCGGCGCGATTCCCCACCACCGCGTCCTTATACCATACGATCCGATCCCGGTACTTCATGGTTCCAAGGCCCCTCATCTGCAGCACAAGGTCGGCGAACAGGGGACGACGCAGCTCGTGTCGCTTTTCCTCAGGGTCGCGGTTCAGGAGGCTATCGACCACGACGGCCATCCGGCCCCCGGATACCAGCACCCGCTCGGCCTCGACCCATACCTTGCTGAGCCAATCGAGGTAGTCAAGGTACCGCATTCGATCGGTGGCCGAACCGTCGCCGTAGTTGATCCCGCAGCCGTAGGGCGGCGACGTGATAATCAGATGCACGGAAGCGTCCGGGACAATTCGCAGTCCTTCGAGCACGTCGGCACAGATGATCGAGTTGATGACCCCGTGGCCCTCGTCCTGTGTCTTGGCCTCGACCCCGCAGTCGCTGATCTCCTGGCGGCGTTTGCCTCTGAGTTCCAGATTTGTCCGATGCACGGCCCCCCGAATGCTGATCCTACCTTCGTAGAGGTGCCGCTTGGTCTCCTTACTGGCGTACCGATCAAGCCGGCGGACCTGCTTGATCGTGTAGGCGGAGGTCCCGGCGATCTCGGCCAGGACGCCGCTGGTCTGGATGGGCTGAAAAGGGTTGGCTGTATGCTTCCGACCCTTTCGGCCCCGCCCCCGGCCCAGCCGCTGGTTCCGTTTGGCCTCGGCTCGGATGATCGGTGTGAGAGACAAAGCCAGCACGGACCGCTGGTAGAGATTGAGGTTCCGCCGCCCGATCTGATTGCGGACGATCCACAGGATCGCCTCCCCCCGGCCCGCAAAAGACATCGTCCTCACCTCAAATGGGATGTTGTGGGCTTTGCAGATGCGGTAACGGTTATGCCCATCGACCAGCACGTCCGCCCCGTCTGTCCCGCCGCGCACCCAGGCAATCAAGGGCTCTCGGCAACCCTCGGCGAGCAGGCTCTGTTCGAGCTGCTGGCTTTCAATCTGCGAAAGGGGCGGCAGCAGCGCGTCAAACTCCGGATCGGTCTGCGGTTCTCTCTGAAGAGTGGGCATTCCCTTCACCTCCTGATACGGTTGCGAGCATTATAGTTGCCGGAGTCCACCGTGGCCAGAGAGTTGCCGTAACGTTGCCTCGCGGCACGCGAGGAGAAACAAAAGCTGGACAACTCATAGGGTGGCGACGGCAACTCCACCTCCTTCGCCCCACCCTGACGGCCATGCCTCCTTTCTTCCCGGTAGCTTTCGAGGAAAAATGAGGGACGGTTTCTCAGGACCCTCGGCTCAAGGGGGAAGTCTTGGTGGCGGCAGCATGCTCAAGGGCCTCGTGGAGCTTACCTGTCTGCGCTGACAGGAAAGTACTCAAGAAGGAACACTCACCGATCTTGTCTCCCTTTTGGGGCAAATTCCCCAGCAAGAGTGATGATACACATAGAATATTAAAATTATAAGCCCAGAGAGGTAGATCATAAGCTCGGCCAGAAATTCAGCTGTAAGCCTTACAGCCATCGCGGCGGGCCTTTGGGCCCACCGTGGGAGCGAAGGGCGGATCTGCCGAGCGGCAGACCCGGAGTTCCCCACACGGCTTCACAGAGGAGAGCCGCGATGGACACACAGAAAAGTAAAGTGATGGTGATGGCGACGACGTTGGGGACCGACCGGAAGTTCCGCAGGATGTTGCCACCCCTGGACGAACGGCAGTACAACAGCCTTAAGGCCGACATCGAGCGACACGGCGTGATCGACCCTCTAGTTGTCTGGGAAGAGAAGGGCGTGGTCCTGGACGGCCACAACCGCTACAAGATCGCCCGTGAGCTGGGGATCAAGGTGCCAGTCCTGAAGATTGGGTTCGACGACGAGTTCGAGGCGAGCAGATGGGTTCTGGCTCGCCAGTTTGACCGGCGCCAGATGAACGCCTTCCAGCGCATCGAAGCCGTGCTCAAGCTCTATGGCGATGAGTACGCAAGGCGCGCCCAGCGCAGAAGAGTCGAAGGCGGCAGAAAGGGCGGCAAAACGAGCCGTGCAAAGGAGGCCCGCAAGGGTCGTCAAGGTTCTGACAAGGCTTGCGAGCCGTTCCATTTCAATGCCGAGGTCGCCGCCCTGGCGCGGACCAATACGGACTACGTCTCAAAGGTCAAGGGGCTGCTACAGAAGGAGGAGAAGTACGGCAGGTACATCGACCAGCTGCGCCGGGGCGAGCAGAGTATCAACAGCATCCGGTTCAAGGTCGATGCGGGTGAAAGGCAGGCTAGGCGGCAGCGCTTTCTCGCTGAGAAAGTCGTTTTCGAGAACACCTCTGCTGTGGAGAATCAGATCCTCTGCTGCGACGCGATGGAAGGCCTCCGGCAGATACCCGATGAATCCGTTTCCCTCGTGTTCACCTCCATTCCGTACAACGTCAGGAGCAAGTACGGAAACAACTCGCAAGGCAAGCCAATCGATGATGATCGGCCATGGGCGCAGTATCTCGCGTGGTTGAAGACGATCTTTCTCGAATGGAAGCGGATTCTGCGCAAGGGAGGCAGGGCCGTCATCAACTGCGACAGCATTCGGACCCGCGACAGCGATGACCGTGGCAGGTACTTCAAACGCCCGATCGTCAAGGACATCGACATCCTGATGGACGAGGTGGGGCTGCTCTACTTCGATGACATCGCGTGGGTCAAGAAAAACGTCAGGAACAACAAGTGCCAGTGGGGGACGCACCGTTCTCCGCAGCAGCCAATTCTCCGAAGAGAGGCCGAGTACCTGTTGGTCTTCTGTAAGGACCAGTGGGAGCTGCCCTGCATCACGGGGCAGGAAAGCGACATGACCTCGGAGGAGTTCGCCACGTTGACGAGCAACGTGTGGCATGTTCCTGCCGAGACGAGACCTTACTGCCCGCATCCGTGCGCCTTTAGTGAACCCTTGGCTTACGGCGTGATCAAGCTCTTCAGCTGGCCTGGGCGCCATGCGGCCGATGGCGACTGGGTCGTCGACTGCTTTAGCGGCACCGGGACGACCTGTGCCATGGCGGCTCGCTTGGGGCGCAAGTTTACGGGCATTGATGCCTCCCCGAATTTCTGTCGGGCGGCAAGGGAGCGAGTTGGGAAAGAGCTAAAGACGAGGAAGGCCGAGGGTCAATCGGTGACGGCAGCATAGACGATCCGCTCCCCGGCTGGGTTTGGCTCGGGGCGGTTTGGCCCAAGCAGTCAGGCCGCCCCCGGCCGTACCTGTAGAGGTAGCTCGTCCGGCTCCGGAACATCGTTTTCCGCTTGCTCTATAAGCTTTGGAATGCCTTGAACAGCGGGCATTTAGGTCGCGCTTTCTGTGGAAATCCATCAACCGATAGTGGAGCTGCGTTTGCTACCAGCGTCAGTCCTCAAGACAAGACGCCGCCTCATTTGCGGAGTGCATGAACTTCCCCTATTCTCAAACCAATGAGACTAAGAAACGCAAGAAAGGAAGGCCATAATGGACCTGTACTTGTCAGTCCAGATCGGTCGGTTCTGCATCTATCGTACCTGGGGAAACTACCGATTTGATCGAGGATAGGATCAAGCTGTTCAAAAGAGGCAGGACAATGGTCTTGTAGGTGAGTGATGCCGTGAGTGTTCAAGGCGTTCAATGAATTGTTGAAAAGTCGAGGTACCAGATAGGGCGTGCACGTATATCTTCGGCCTTCGTCGGGATCGGCGCAGGGCATCCGGCGCAATGGCGTATGCCCATCACTCGCCATCCCAGCTGGAATTGGTGACAAGGCCACATCTTGGGATTCATTGGAACGGTCGGCCACAAACGCTTAGCAGGAACAGAGGCTTTCGGTTTTTCAGCGTAAGTAATGGGAGTGAAGCAGCCAGACAACCTGGATCTCCTGATCGAGCAGGATGGCAGTTTTCATTCTGCTGTGGAGCGCCTCTGCGCGGCGATGGAGCAGCGGTTCCGTCAGATCATCGTCAAGGAGAGCACACCGGCTGATCACGAGTGGCTGACAGTGGAGGATGTGGCACAGGAACTGAAGGTATCGCAGAGCATCGTCTACCGATGGATCGAGACCGGGAATCTCAGAGCCGTTGATCTGCGGGAGAGCAATGGACGGCGGGGGCAGCGGGGGTTTTACAGGATTCGCCGATCGATGCTGGATGAGTTTCTGGCATCGAGGGAAACACAGTCAAGTCCTGGGACGGAGCAAAAGGTAAGACCGGTCAAGCGTCTGCCGAAGATGAAGAACTATCTGAAACTATGAAACGTCGGCTGTTGTTGATGGCTCGATCCGTCTGCTCGGAGACATCCTGAACGTACGTGCTTGCCATCTTCAGATCGGCGTGCCCGAGCAGTTTCTGAACGGCAAAGGGATCCTTGGATCGAGCCGTCCATGTGGCAGCTGTCCTTCTGAGCGTGTAGAACCCGACGCCCTTTTCTGTCTTGAGCCCAACCTTCTTCATCAACTTGGCGAACTCTTTGCTGAGGGCGTTGTCCTTGGTGAACTTGGTCATTCCATCCTTATCTGTCTTATCAACCGTTCGGACCCAGGCATTCCCTCTGCGCGTGTTGAAGACGCGTTCATTTCGCTGAGGTATCTGTCGAAGCGCTTCAACCGTCTCTTGCCAGAGGGGCAGGTTTCTTCCGACGCCGGTCTTCCCTCGGGGAAAGTCAATTCTCGCCGTGTCGAGGTCAACGTGCTGCCAGAGAAGTTCGGCACAATCGGTACAACCTAGCCCACAGTTCAACCCTAGCCATATCATGGCTCGCATCTGCGGATTAGCGTGGCCAAGCAAGGTCTTGATCTGCTCCGTCGTGAAGGTCGGCCTGGTAACCTTACTCGGCGTAACCTTCTTGATCGCCTTCAAATTGGGCATGGACGTGATCATTTCGTGTTCCATCGCCCAGTGATACATGGCTTTGATGGCAGCAACGTGATTGTTGACCGTCGTGGTAGCCTTCCGCTGCTTGATCAGCTTTTCTCGGTAAGCGCTGAGATCGGCTGTGGAAATATCAGAAACGCTACGATTCGGGGTGACGAACCTGACGAATCCTCGAAGCAGCGATGTCTGGTCATATAGCTGCCGAGGCTTTATTTCTCCTGCATCCACCCTTACATTCTGGTGCTGAAGATACAGATTGCACAACGTCTTGATCGAGACCCTGTCGCCTGCTGCCGTTGGCTTGACGGCTTTGCCAGCGTGGAGGAAAGCCGCCTGTTCGAGGTATCGTTGCAGCGCTTGTTTCTTATCAGTTCCAAAATAATACAGCTTGCCTCTGATCTTCTTGCAAAACTGGCCCGTCGGGTGTAGAGTAAGGGGGAACTTCGATGAATGGTTGCCTTTTTTGCCACTGAGTTTTGCCATGGCACAGACCTTCGGCTACAATTTGATCGGCGAACAAGGGAGTACTATAATCCCCAGAATGGTTGTAGTCAAGGTTGTAGTGCTGGAAAGTCACAAAATCGCAGCCGTTCATAAAGCCTTGATTTAGCGATATTTGCGTCCGTGGCTCAATTGGATAGAGCATCGGTCTACGGAACCGAAGGTTACAGGTTCGAGTCCTGTCGGACGCGTTGACCAAAGGCCGGGAAGGCGTCAGCCTTGCCGGCCTTTTTTGTGCCCGCAGCCGCCCGTCCACAAATCCTTCCGTCCGCGAAATTCCTTCTCGGCTGGCGAGTTGCCCTCGGCGCAAAAAAATGGCTGCCGCAGTGAGCGGGGAGCTCACTGCGACAGCACTGAGGCAGCGGGGCAACATGGGTTGGCAAAATATCGTTTAAGCTCGCTGCTCTTTAATTCGTTGCTGCGCTAACCACTTGACTTACTATACCCCGGTGCCTGCGGAAAGTCTAGTTCAGAGTGTGTGCTTGTAGATGAAAAATTTTATAAAGTTCTCCGAAACCCGCTTTCGGACGCGCCAAACGCGATTTCATCAACACAAAAAAGCGATTTCCAGCCAAAAGCCAGTCGTCAGAGGCCGCGGGTTCTTCCACAAACGCAGGGACGCGCCACCCCGTACCACTTTGCATCTCCCGCCAATCACGACCCGCCGCCGTCACCGCGCAAACGCTCACCGCGTGGCCATCCCGAAATTGTGTACCGTGGGTATACTAGCGAACTCACGCCGACCGTTCGCATCTTCCTGTATCGCGCCATCCACCGCGCCGCCACCGATCTGCCAGGAATCGCCACACCGGCCGACGGACCTTGGCCTGGGCCCTGTCTCCTCCTTCTGCGTCTCCGCGCCTCTGTGGGAGAAGCCCAGCAGGGCGGCAGGCCCCCGCCATCTGAGCTTCCTGCGAAACATATTCTTGAAACAACCGGGAAGCCGGATAGCATGACCGAACAGAGTCGCGACCGTCGAAAGGACAAGCCGGAGAGGAGACGCCCATGAGCCATGAAGTCATCGCATCGCCGACAATACCAGCCCACCTGCCGCCGAGATTGGCGATCGGTTTCTGGGGATACTGGTGGCTGACCAACTCCGGCCCCGGCGAAGCCTATGAGGACCTCGAACGCGCCGTCGCCGAGTCGAAGGACCGCCACTTCAACTGCCTGCGCATCGACGTGGCCCCCGACTGGTGTCGCGACCCGCAGGGCCGGCGGCGCGGCCGGATCGAGCTGGCTCCCTTCGCCGGCCCCTTCGGCCGGACCAACAACCGGTCCTGCGAATACCGCGGCGTCACGCTCGACGTCCACGAGCGCCTGATGCAACTGGTCGATCTGGCCGCCAGATACGACATGTGTCTCGCCCTGACGAGCTGGCAGTTCCAGGAAACGCCTCCCATCGCCGCCGACCGCGACATCCGCCGCCAGATCCTCTCCGTCCCGGACACCGACTGGTTCATGCACATGGCCAGAACCCACGATCGCCTGATCAACGAGATCAAGGACCGCGGCCTGGAAAGGACCATCGCTTACGTCGAAGTTCACAACGAAATGAACTACGTGCCGGGAGAAGACGAAGCCAAACGCCTCCGGTCCGAAGAGGCGATCGATTTCCTCCGGCAGCGCCATCCTGATCTGCTGATCGCCGCCGACTACGCCTGGTTTGAGGATAGCTGGTTCGCGAGGAACACTCAACTGGTCGACCATCACGCCTACGCCGGCAAGAGCACGCTCTCCAAACTCTTCTGCGGAGCCCTGTGGGACATCGACAAGGGCCCGGACATGAACGACGAGTTCCTCCGATGGATCCTCAAACCCGATTTCACCCCGTGGGAAGAATTCGTCGCCCGCGTGAACGTCGGTGACTTCGTCCACCCGGCGTGGATCTGTCGCGTGTGGTTCTACGCCAACCTCGACAACAACCGCTTCGACTACTGGTGCTTCCGGCAGTTCGGCGCCGAAGCCGATGGTATGGTCGAGAGCGTCACCACCAAGATCAAACAGGGCGCCGACTGGGCGCGGCGATACAACGTGCCCGCGGTCATCGACGAAGGCTACAATCTCTATCCGCCGCTCCATTCGCGATTCGAAGAGTCCGCCGCCGGACGCTGGGTCGTCGAGAATGCCGTCCATACCGCCATCGAGCAGGGCTACTGGGGAATCCTGCCCACCTGCTACTTTTGCCCGGACGCGCCGGCCTGGCACGAAGAGCCTCAGAAAAGCTACATCACGAAACTCAACCGGCACATTCTCGCCGGCAAAGTCGAACGCCTGCTGGGACCCTGAACAATCGAGTCCTCACTATCGAGCAACGGCTTGATCGGACCATCAGAAAACGCAAACCCAACCCAAGACCCAGAAGGCCGCGATAGAGTTGAGCATCGTGTCCGTCGAATGGTCTCCAGACGCAAAGGAGAGAAACCGTGAACTATCGACCGAATACCGACAAGCTGTTTCTCTGGGACACCTGGATGTTTCCGGACCCGGACGGCCGGCGGATGCATCTCTATTTTCTGGCCAATCGGAAGGATGAGTGCTGGGAATGGGCCGGCCACGCGGTCAGCGAGGACCTGGTTCACTGGGAGGAGCTTCCAGCCATTCAGATCAGGCGGCCGGGAGACACCTTCGATGTCGGGGCGGTGGGGACGGGGATGGTCTTCGCCGCGCCTTCCGGCGGGTTCATGATGAGCTATACGTCCAACCTCGGCAAGCCGCAGGGAATCTGCTTTCTTCACAGCAACGACCTGGTCCACTGGGACAAGCGGTGGCAGGAGCCTTGCTTCGTGGCGCAGGGTCCGCATTACGAGACGGATGGGAGAAAGTGCATCTGCAACCCGCCCGCCTTTCGCGACGCCTATATCCACAAGGTCGGCGATCACTACGAGGCCCTGATCGGGGCGCATGCGACGCACGGGCCGGTTTCGCGGCGCGGCTGCATCGCCCGGTACAAGAGCACCGATCCGGAACTGCGGCGGTGGGAGCCGATGCCTCCCTTGTTCGGGCCGGGCGTTGCGGCGTTGATGGAAGTCCCGGAACATTTCCAGATCGGCCAGAAGCATTACGTGCTATGGTCCAACGCAAGCTGGCTGGCGCTGACCTGCGATACCCGGACCCGGCGGCAATGTACGGGAACGTTCTATGCGATCAGCGATTCGTACGAAGGACCCTATACGGTTCCCGCCGATCATCTGCTCATCGGCTGCAGCCAGACGTCCAACGCGTATGTCGGCCGGGTGATGCCGTGGAAGGGGGATGTGCTGCTCTATCATCAAAACTGGTGGCCTTGTGTCGCCACGGCTTTTCCGAAGAGGCTCGTTCAGGAAGAAGACGGCACTCTCAAGGCCGCCTATTGGCCGGGAGTTGAGAAAGTCCACCGCGACGAGGTCCGGCTTGCGCTGGATGACATCGCCCTTCAGGGGGAATTCCTCGGAGCCGGCAAGTGGGAAAAGACCGGGCAGGGCGGATTGAAAATCTCCAGCGACGGCGGAAGCACGCTGGCCCTGGTTCCGGCGAGATTACAGGATGTTCATCTTCGATGCTCGGTGACGGTGGAATCCGGCTCGCGATTCGCGATCACCCTTCGCGACGGCGGGCACGCCAACAAACGCAAGGAAGATGATCCGAAAACTCCGGGCGTGGCGATCCAGGGCGACCTGCAGTACGGGCAGTGGCATTTCGGCACGGTTGAGCACTCGTGGGCCAGCCGGATCGATCTGAATGAGGTCATCTTCGAAGCCCCGGAAAGAGGCAAGACGTACCGGCTTGATCTGTTCGTTCGGGATATCTACTTCGAAGCGTATGTGGATGGAATCTGGAAGTTCACGCGGAACATTCACGACAAAGCCCCGCGCGGCGGCATCGGGTTCTATATCGAGGACGGCACAGCTGCGTTCGAGAACATCCAGGTCTGGACTCTGGAGCCGATCAACCATCCCTATCCGGGCTGACAGGAGGCGGTAGCTACGTGATCCTGCCTTGCCTCATTTCCATCATCGGACAATCCTGACGGCGGCCAGTTCGATCGTCTGGCCGCCGGCCTTGATCACTTTGAGCTCGTGCCGGCCTCCGTACAATCGCCCTGAACGCAAGAGGACTTGACGGTTCTTCCTCTTGGAGGCAATACTGTCCATCCGGCCCATCAGGATACTGTCGATCGGCACGTCCGCCCGGCCGCCCTCCGGACCGACCGGACCGATGCCTTCCACACGTGTTGGACGCGACGATGGGTGCCTCTTCAGAGAATCTGCCTGTGCCGCCCACGGCACACAGCCGGGATCGCCAGTACCAGTAACAGGAGGCTTCCGGGTTCAGGTGCCGCAACCTCTCCGGTCCCGCCGGTCATGCCATACCCGTAATTGGACGCCAGGATCGCCAGGTCCGACACATTCACCATGCCGCTTCCGTTAAAATCCCCTACCAGCCACTGGGTATGCCAAGTCGTGCCGCTGGCGTTGCCGTAGGAGGCGGCCAGGATTGCCAGGTCCGAGACGCCCACGAGTCCGTCGCAATTGGCGTCTCCGCCGATCGGATCGAGCAGCGTCAGGCTTGTCAGGACGCTGGCTTGGCCCGCCCACCAGCCGGTGATGTCCGCGTCGTTGTCGGTGACGGCAAACCGCAACTGGTAAGTTCCCGGCGCCAGGCCCAGGTCCACCAGGTTCCGGTAGGTCAGGTTCACCGTCGAGCCGCTGTAATCGACGGAACCGTCCGCCAGCACGTCCCAACCGTAGGCGGTGATGGACCCGCCGTCGGGATCGTGGCCGGCCCCGGCGAATTGGGCGGCGCCGGGCGCGAAGACGTAAGGTCCGCCGATCGAGTCGACCACCGGGTTGACCAGCACGGGCATGGCGATGCCGCTGATCGTGCTGGTGGCGCCTTCGTTGTCGGTGACCTGCAGGGTCACCGTGTGGTTTTCGTTGGGCGCGACGCCGGCGGCTTCGAAGTCGGAGTAGTACACCCGCGTGGAACTCCCGCCGGCCTTCTCGTAGTCTCCGTCGTTGTTCAGGTCCCAGGCCCAGGTCGTGACGGACCCGCCGTCGAGGTCGTACGAGCCGTTGTCGATCAGGTTGTCCCAGTCCCATTGGCTGGGGACGTCTCCGGCCCTTCCGAGCCAGCCGTACTGGGCCTGGCCGGCTGCGGTCGGTTGGGTGTAGACGGCGAGGGTGGTGGAGGCGTATGCGGCTTTGCCTTCGTTGTCGATGACGCGAAGCTGGATGGTGCGTCCCTCGGTGGGTCCGACGAGGCTGTAGAGCTGGTCGTAGTTCAAGTTGAACGACGAGGCCGAGACGTCCCACACGCCGTTGTTCGTCAGATCCCAGTCGAACGCCGTCAACCCGCCGCCGTTGTTGTAGTACGTGCCGTTGGTGGCCCAACTGATCGAGTCGGGGTCGTAGGAACCGGCGGCTGAGAAGGTCACGTTGCCGCCGGGATTGACCGCGTAGGAACCGTTGATGACGGCGACGGTGTCGCGTTTGGCCAGGAAGTAATCGGCCAGCATGGCCCGGCCCAGCATCTGGCCGAGCGTTGTGCCGTTCCATCCGGCTGCGCGATTGTCGTCCGAGGTGTGCGAGCCGAACAGGTACCAGGGCGTGGGCGTGCTCTTGAACCAGGAGGCGTTGTTGAGGCAGGCGTAGTAGAAGGTGTTGGTTATGTCGGAGTAGCTGCCGGTGAACTGCGCAGCGTAACCGGTGCGGCTGTGCTGGTAGTAGGAGTTGCCCACGATGCTGGGCCAGGAATCCCAGGTGGCGACCTGGGCTTCCAGAAACGCCTCGGCGACGGTGTCGATGTAAACCTCTCTGGCTGGGCTGTGGCCCAACGGGACTCCGCAGTCAGTGGCGATGTGGATCAGGTACTTCAGCCGGGTCGTCTCATCCAGGCTGGTCCAATCCATCCCATTGTGCACGCCCAGGTAGCCCCGGTCCCGTATCATCTCCCAGCCTGGATGATGCCAGGCGTCCGGCGGCTCCCCGGTCCAACTGATCACCGAGCTACGGTCGATGCCGAATTCGGTGACAAACGGGCTGATGACCGGATCGTCGAGGAGGAATTGGGCCAGTTTGGAATGGGTGGGCCCTCCCCACCCCCACGCCGTCGAACCAACCGACACTGTCATCAGCAGAAGCAGAACAACCGACCACGCCAATGACCGGCAAGAACCGTTCGCCCAGATCACGCCTGCCTGATGACTGCCAATGCCGCTGGCCTCCGCGGGGAACGCGAGACGTCGCACCATGATGCATGCCCTCCTTACGCTACGTTACATTGCTACTGTGACTCGCCTTCCCCTTCCTCCGACCACGCCATCCGGATTCACGCCAGCCCCAATCATCCGCATCCTCATTCCCTGCCCTCTTGGCCTCATCGAGCCGGCTGTTCCCGTTGTGACGCGGACCTCATCCGACTCGACAATACGCCGCTCAAACGATCCTATTGTAACTGCCGCCTATTGCACTGTCAAGAGACACTGAAGAAGTAAAACTGGGAATGAATCAGGCCCCTAACGCCGCCGCCCGGAGGCGCATGAATTGCGCCCGCTCTGTGCAAAGGTCCGTCAAACAGACTGCCCCGGTTCCGACGGCTGAAAACCGGAGGTCCTATAACGGCGAATCGTCTGCCCCAATTCCTAATTCCGGAGACGCAGCGCCCTGGCCAGGGTCCTGGCCTTCGCAGCCGCAGCGCCATGATCTCGCCTTACTTCATTCCCATCATCGTATAATCCTGACCGCGTCCAATTCGATCGTCTGGCCGCCGGTCTTGATCACTTTGAGCTCGTGCCGGCCTCCGTACAATCGCCCTGAACGGAAGAGAACCTGACGGTTCCTCCTCTCCGATGCGAAATTGTCCATCTGGCCCATCAGAATATTATCGATCAGCACGTCCGCCCGGCCGCCCTCCGGACCGACCGGACCAATGACCTCGACCACGTCGCCTTCAAAAGTGGTGCGGCACCAGTCGCCGTCCCGCGCCGTGGTATGGGAATCGTACTCGTAGTTGCCGTGAAACTCGCTGCGATGTTCGGAAAGGAAGTCGTACACCCACTCCCCTCCATACACGAAACGCACATCCGTATCGTTGCGCCACTCGACGATGGGCGCGCCTGGATTGGCGCAGCGGGCCAGACGCACCACCGTATCCACTTCGTCCCATTGCCCTTCGAGCCGCAGGTGCAGGCCGGACTGGTCCTGTCGAAATTCCGCCACGGCGGCCTGGCCGCCAGGAACCGCCGGATCGGAAAAACTCGCCCCATCCTGCGGAGCAGGCAGCGTAACGATTCCGTCCTCCGGTTTCCTCATGATGTGAATATACTCGTGCATCCCGTCCCTGGACGACGAAGCCGTCACCCAATCGCGCGACTCAAGCGTATCGCCCGACACCGTCGGCCAACTGGTGCTCGGTACGACGTCCTTGACCGATTCGCCCAACCGCTCCATATGCCGACCCACCTCCGTCATCGTCTCCATCACGCCATTTTCCCAGCCGCCGCCGCAATACGGGCCCGACGCCCAGGCCACCCCGCCCGCTGTGTTGCAGGTGGACTGGAACACCGTGAAACGCGCGGCGTCCTCCGGAGTGATTCGCGCCACATTCGGGCCCTTGACCGCACCGGCCGACCAACTGTTAAAGGCAGTGACCGCAAGGGCCTTCTCGCACGCCGGCCACGTCCGCGTATCCGGATGCCTGTTCTCGTACCCGAAGAAACCCTCCGGCATGGCGAAATCGCAGGTGAACTTGTACCCAAAGTAGTTCTGAATCAACGCGATGTTCGGATTCGCCGACTTGGCGATCTGCCGAATCTTCATGTAATCGATGATGGGAAACTCGTACGACTGCGAACCGATCGCCCCGCCCGCGAAACGGCCCGGCCCCATGCCGTCGATGTACAATCCGTCGATCCTTCGACCATACCGATCGAGCAGCTCAGCGTACAACGACAGCATGAAATCATTCCACTTCGCGCAATCGAACGTTTTGGGATTGGGCGTATCCAATCTGCCCTCCTCATACCCCAACCCCCAGCCGGTTCGGACCCGGTCCTCGTCCTCGAAATCGTGCCCGTCGCGAGGGTGGGTGTACAGGACGACGCGGATGCCCTTCGCCGAGACGGCCTCGAGGATCTCCCCCACAAGGTCGCGCCGGGCGCAGTTGCCCGGCCGCCACGCCTCCATCACGGCGCTCGGATAGAGCGGCCGGACGCGGTAGTGCCACGCCGTAAAGATCAGGTACTCGACCCGCATCGCGTCCAGGTCGTCCGCGAAGCCTCGAACGTCAAACCCGTCCGCCGCTTCGTCGATGCTCTGCGTCACCCGGCCGTCCGCGTACAGCACCGAAGGAGCAACGTAGTGCACAAAGAAACCGTAACGCATGCCTTGATACGCGAATGCATGGTCCATCCCGCGTCCTTTCCTCTCATTGCTCAATGGGCCTCATTGGTACCCAACGCGATCCCGCGCGTCCAGAAGAAAGCCATGACAAACGACTGCCTCTTCCCTTTTCCTCCGTCGAATGCTACCCTGTCGCCATGAGAAAACTCAAACCCGAACCCAAACCCAGGCAACTGAAGAGGAACCAGGCATGACGTCTCCCAAATCCCTGCGGTTACCCGAAGATCTCGCCAGGATTATCGACATCCAAAAGGCCCATCGCCCCAGCGATCTGACGGTGGCGTGCTATGTCTGGCCGAGCTACCACCGATCCGCGATCTATGATCGCCTCTGTGCGCCCGGCTGGACCGAATACGAGTTGATGCGGGCGTGCCGGCCGTGGTTTGCCGGCCACGAGCAGCCGCGGTCCCCGATGCTCGGCGAACTCGACGAACGCCGCCCGCAAACCTGGGAGCTGTACAACCGTCTGGCCAAAGGCCACGGCATCGACGCCTGGATATTCGACTGGTACTGGTTCAACGGCGAACCGTCGCTCCATGAGGCGCTCGAGGAAGGCTTCCTGCAATCGACAAATCGCGAAACGATGAAATTCGCCGTCATGTGGACCAGCCACGGCTTTCCGCTCTGGTATCCGACCCGCAAAACGGACGGCGCGATCCATCGGCGATTCTGCTACCCAGCCCCGGGCGAAAACCTGGAACAGACCTATCGCAGCCTGTACTACGCGGCGGCCAGATACTTCCACCTGCCGAACTACTGGCGCATCGACGGCAAGCCCGTGCTGGTGCTCTACGGCGCGTGGAGCTTGCTGGGGCTGGGCAAGACGCCGGCCGGGGCCAGGGAGATTCTCGATCGGGTTCGCGACGCGGCGAAAACGATGGGACATCCGGAGATTCATGTCCACGTATCCGCCCCGCCCTATCTGAACGCAGCGGAACTGGAGGCCATGGGAGTCGACAGCTACGCCCACTACAACCCGATCGGCGACGTGGTGGCCAAGCGCCCGCCGGAAGAAACGTTCACCGACTACGGCGATCTGACCGCTGAGATCGTTCAGAAGTACTGGCCGCAGTGGGACGCCATGTCCCCGCTGCCGCAATGGGCGGCGGTGGGCGTCGGCTTCGACAACGCGCCGCGACACATCATGCCCGTGCCCTACAAACGCACCCCGGAAAACGTCGACGGCGCGATGATCGTACTGAACGACACGCCAGCCAAATTCAAAGCCTTCGTCCAGGCCGCCCTCGCCTACCTCAACGAGCGGCCCAACATCCCGCCCGTCCTGACCATCGGCACCTGGAACGAGTGGACCGAGGGGCACTACCTCCTGCCCGACGCCCGTCACGGATTCGGCATGCTGGAAGCCCTGGCCGAGGCCCTGGAGATCCCCATCGCCTACGACCCAGCCAAACCCAGCGACGTCCTGCCGATGAACGGATGAACGACTCCGGGCACAATTCCGCGGACACCTTATGATGGCTCTGACTTGAGCATTCTCCCTGGCCTCCACTCGCAGGACTCTGGGAAAGCCGCAGCGTTTGGTCAAGCGGGGCGCAATTCGCTCAGGACGGTGGGGATTCGTCTGACGGGCGGCGCAATCGAGCATTCGCCGATGGATCATCGGTCGATCAGCGGCGCGGGCAACTCACAAGCCGGCCGAGAAGATCAGGATGATTCTGAGGGTTCCGGCAGAGCTGATCCGAGCGGAATCAAGCACGGCGTCCATGGGATCTTCCCCGAGACTCGCCCGTCAACGTCCGCAACGAGCCTCTGCCGGCAGGTCGGTTTTGTCCACATTTTCTACTGTTTCTTCATCTTGGCATTTCCGGACAGGAAATCCACAATAGGGTTGATGCGGAATAGGAGGCGACTGGAACCATGATGAAAGCAACCAGTGTCCCAAAACCGGCGATCGCGGAGAATACCGATCCTTGCTTCAATCGATCCCCGCTGCTGAGCAATCCGTTGGCCAAGCTGCCGCTGGGCTCGATCCGCGCCAAAGGCTGGCTGAGGCATCAACTGGACTTGATGGCTTCGGGGATGACCGGCCGGCTTGGCGAGCTCAGCACCTTCCTGGGGCCGCACAACGGGTGGTTCGAGGCGAATCGTCGCGGATGGGACGATCACGGCTGGGAAGAACAGCCGTACTGGCTGCGCGGGTTCTACAGCCTGGCGGTTCAGACGCAGGAACCGTCGTTACTGGCCGAGGCCGGGCGATGGATGGACATCATTCTGACCAGTCAGGACTCCGATGGATATTTCGGGCCGCCGGACATGAAGTGCCTGGTCGGCAAAAATGGTCAGAAGATCTGCGATCTGTGGCCGCACATGATCGTCCTTGACGCGGTGGTCCGGCACCATGAATACACCGGCGATTCGCGCGTGATTCCACTGATGACGAGCTTCTTCGAGTTCTGCCGCAAACTGCCGAATGATCTGTTTCTGCCGCATTTGACGGAAGGGTTCAAAGGGTTCGGCGACGAGGCGACCGGGGCTGGTTGGACGCCGGTCATTCAAATGGCCCGGGCGGGTGATATGCTGCCCCATCTTTACTGGTTGTATAACCGGACTGGCGATAAACGGTTACTCGATTTAGCCTTGCGTTTCTACTCCCGTATCCCCGGGCCAAATAGTGAATGGCTCGAACATCATGTGGTCAGCTTCACCCAGCGGTATAAATATGCCGGTATTTTTTATGCCCAATCGAAACGATCCTCAGACCTTGCTAACACGGAATATTGGTATCAGCAACATCTGGGGACCTGGGGTCAACAGCCGCGAGGTATTTTCGCGGCGGATGAAAATATCCGTACCGGGTGCACCGACCCCCGGCAGGGATTTGAGACCTGCGGCATCACTGAGTTCAATAAGAGTTTTTATCTCCTCGGCCAACTCACAGGAAACCCGGTCTATGCGGATCGGTGCGAGGATATTACCTTCAACCATTTTCCCGCCTCACAGACTCCGGACCTGAAGGCTCTTCATTACATCACCGCCTCCAACCAGCCGCAACTGGATAAATCGGAGAACCACGAATACCAGAACAAGGGCCGACAGATCGATTATTCGCCGCATCTCTATCGCTGCTGTCAGCACAACGTGGCGATGGGCTGGCCGTGGTTCGTGGAGCATCTCTGGCAGGCGACGGCGGACCACGGGCTGGCCTGCTGGCTCTACGCGCCGGCGGTGATCGCCGCGCAGGTCGGGCCAATGAAGGTGCCGGTCGAAATCGACGTCGAGACGGAGTATCCCTTCGACGGCCGGGTCCGAATCGCCCTGAACAGCGCACAGCCGGTCGCCTTTCCCCTCTATCTCCGGGTGCCCCGATGGTGCAGCGACTTCCAGACTCTCGTCAACGGAAAACCGGTCGATCTGACTCCCGCGCCGGGCGCCTATCTGCGCATCGAACGAACCTGGAACAGCGGCGATATCGTCGAAATCGAAATGCCCCACGAAATCTCCCTGACCACCTGGCCGCGAACCGGCAGTGTCACCGTCGATCGCGGACCGCTCAGCTACTCGGTTCGCATCGAGGAACAATGGCGCCGATGCGGCGGAACCGACCAATGGCCGGAATGGGAGGTCCTTCCCGCTTCGCCCTGGAATTACGGACTGATCGCCGATCCGGACAAGCCGATGCACGACAACCACATCGCCGTCGCCCGCCGTCGCGAGGTCGCCGATCAGCCCTGGACGGTCGAAAACGCCCCGATCGAGCTGACGGCAAGAGCCAAGAAGATCCCCGGCTGGAAACTCGTCAACGAAACGGCCGATGTCCTTCCCAAAAGCCCCGCAACATCCGCCGAGCCGCAAGAAACGATCACACTGATCCCCTTGGGCTGCGCCCGACTTCGAATAGCCTGCTTGCCGCTCGTCCGCTGACAGCGGCAAACTCTACGGACAGATCCCAGATCCCGGGGACACCATGATCACTTCTTCCCTTTTCCTCCGCCTGAGGGTATCCTGCCGTCATGACTCGAACGCCGCGCGTGGTGACACCGTACGTGCCGCATCACCCGACCCAGCGGCACAACCGGTCCATCAACACTCCTCGATCTGCTGGACCGTTCTTCCGCCGTCCGACACGATGATCTGCAACCGCCTGTTCTGCCAGGGCAAGCCCCTCAACTCCACACGAGTTATCTCCGGCGGCAGCACTGGCTGCAAGCGCAGTTGCCCGGCTGCAAAGTGCATCCCCAGCAGCACCCGAAATACCATCCGCAAAAATGCCGTCGCCGACCACGTCTGATGATGACAGGATTCATAGTGTACGCCATGAGGACCCACCGGCTGGAACCCGCCGTCAATCGCCCCCGTCCGCGAGTCGTACAACTCGAAAAACTCCCCGTCATGCTCCACCGCCGAACCGGCCAGAGTCGTCAACTCCCGATAAAACAAATCCGGCCGCCCGCCCCGCATCGCCGCCTCAGCCCAGAACCCGCCGATGATCGGCCAGCACATGACGTTGTGTCGCCCGGGATGCTCATCCGAAAAACCGTCGAAATGCGGCCAGACGGC
>JAAYDF010000101.1 GCA_012729395.1 Phycisphaerae bacterium | reverse complement strand
GCTTGATGCACCAGGTGATCGAGAGGCTGAGCAAGGGATGGCGGCGATTGCGGTCGGCACACCTGTGCCCGACGGTGCCGCTACCCTCTTCATCCTCAAAGAAGAAATCGAAAGTGGCGTAACGAACTGGACCGGCAGGATGCCCCGAGGCAATTTACACAGGACTTGACACTACCTCTCTGTTCTCCCTTCTGGGGAAAGAAAAGACTGCCCTGTGAGGACTGAGTTGCCGTGTTGAGCGCACAATCTCCCTGTGCCGTCACGCGACGGTTTTGTCGCGAACCGGCGAATCAAAGGGGACATCACTCATTTCGTCTTTTCTCTGTCATTGCATCCCCAACTAATCAGCGATGTCCCTTCTTATCCGTCCGCGCCGTGAGATGCGACCTGTCAAGGGTCCACAGGGCCTCAATGAAAGGTTTCAGCGACTCAGCTCATTCACATCCCCCTTTCCCAGGTTGCTTGGCGCAAGCCCCGTTATTCACCTGTCCACCGGCTTCGAACCTCCAATTGCGTAGAGCAATCCCTCCCAGCTAAGCTCTGGGGACACCTCCGCCTCAAACACCCTACCCTGCTCGAGTACGCCCGGCACCCACTGTCGCAAGAACTCAACAGTTGCATCGAACAAAGGATCAGCACCATGCCGAAGAAGTATCACGCGATCATAGCGGAAGGCTCGTTCTCCAGCAACCCCCACAAGAAGGCGGTGTAGGCATGCGGCATCAGCCGGTACATTCTGCGCCTCCAGGGACGCCGGGACGGTGTCGATACGCAATGTGCAGACTGCCCAATGAGGCAACCTTCCGCCCCGAACGAGATGAGTGAGCTTCTCCGTATTGCAGAAGATGACTTCCCTGTATGAATGCCGATGCGTGGCGACGCTTGCTGCCTCATAGAAAGATGACATGTTCACCTCAACACGATTCTGGTCATGGCGCCGATTCGGAGGACTACCCTACCCCTAAAACGGATGTGGAATTACCGAAGGGCATGGAGAATCCACGGTAATCGCCAGCGTACAACACAACCGCGGGAAGCCTGTACAGGTGTAGCAACAGGGCCTCATCGAAAGGTTTCAGTGACTCAGCTCATTCACATCCCCCTTTCCCAGGTTGCTTGGCGCAATCCCCGTTTCTCCGCCGTGTCTCACAGCCGGGTCATATTGTACACACTTTGAACAGTAATAAGCATGGCGAGCAATATGACAATTATGCCGATGCAAATGAAAGATCGCTTCTTGGTGATCAGGGAGACAAGGAGGACGAGGGGCGCTGACAAGAGCCCCACGAACCCAATCCAGCCCACTATTCGCTCCCCCAGAGAATCCTCTTGAATGAGGACGTCTTCCCACGGGATTGCGTCATACAGATAGGCGACTGTAAAGGATTCTGAGGCCAGCGACAGTGCGGATATCGCATAAAACACCCTGCCTATCGATTTCGTCTTGTCCTTACTTCCATTGGGACGCACTTGAGGCTGACGGCTCATCTCTTCCTGCTTCATCACGCCGGCTCCTTGGGTGATTGTCAATCCTCCGACTTTGGTGGGAGGAAAGGGGTGGGTAGGGCAAGGGGTCCGAAGCCATTAGCGGGACTCCTGTTTCTTCTTCGGCCGTCCGATGGGTCGAAGCGTGCTTTCCAGGCCGAACTGCGTGGCTGTCCGACGTATCCAGGGAGCATCAGGGCATAAGCACATACCCGCATGGCCTCCTGCTCCCAGGCCTCGGTCAGCACCCGCTCGAAGGCCGCATCATCGTGACCGTCCTCGATCAGATCCTGCCCGCCGGCCACACGATTCATCACGTGATACGCCATCCCGCCCAGCGATGTCCGCAGTCTTCGGGCCATGCCCCTACGCTACCCTCGCCCAGGTCCACCGTCAATTGGCTTCTGAACCCCGTTATCACCCGCCCAAAGCATCGTACTTGCCTGGAGGAGTATTGCCAAGGAAGTTGTAAAGCTGAGTGCCGCCATACTCCTCCATCGGATCCCGATTCATCCACCTGCCGAGTTCCGGCGTGTAGTAGCGGTAGCCCCAGTACCCCAGTCCCGTTTCCGCGTCGAACCACTTGGTGGAGAAGCGGAAGAGGTTGGCGGCGGCGTAGCCGGAGGAGTCGGCGTCGTGGATCGAGGGGAGACCCACTTGCTCGCGCTCGGGGCTCGTTGGGGCTCGACCCGCTCGCTTGCGCCCGGGGCTCGTTGGTTGAGATGGCGATTGGGGTTTCTGAGTACGGCGCTGACGCGCCGCATCCCCGCGCTCGCGCTTGGGGCTCGTTCATTGCGCTTGCGCCCGGGGCTCGTTGGTCGAGATGGCGATTGGGGTTTTTGAGTACGTCGCTGACGCGCCGCATCCCCGCGCTCGCGCTTGGGGCTCGTTGGGGTGCGACCCGCTCGCTCGCGCCCGGGGCTCGTTGGCGCTTGACATTCCTTGATCGCGCTGGCGCTTGGGGCTCGTTGGGGCTCGACCCGCTCGCTCGCCCTTGACAGCGCTGCGCGACGTCAAGGACAGGTGGTCGCGGCTCTGCTCGCCGGCCCCTTCCGCCTCTGTCCCTTCTGCCTCTGTCCCTTCCGATCTGTCGATTCCCGGTCTCAATCGCTCTGGCAATTCCAGGCATGCCCAGGAACATGCCATCGATCAAGACGGATGCCCCCTTTGTTTCGCACCTCATAAGCCATGCGAATCGCGGATGCGACGGGGTACGCGCCGGGGCCGCAACGTGGGTTTCCCTCACGCCGGCCAGCGGGTAGGCTGAGGCCATGGACACGCAAGGTCACGCGATCGACACACGGCAGGCGCACCCGTTTGACGCGGTGCTGGTGATCGCGTTCGGTGGGCCCGGGGGGCGGGATGAGATTCGGCCGTTCCTGGAGACGATCGTGCGCGGCAGGCCTGTGCCGCCGGAGCGGATCGAAGAGGTGGCTCGCCACTACGAGCTGTTCGACGGCGTCTCGCCGCTGACTGATATCGTTCAGCGGCAGGCGGCGGGTTTGCGGCAACGCCTTGCGGCCCGCGGCGTGGATGTGCCCGTGTTCGTGGGCATGCGCAACTGGCATCCGTTTCTGGCCGACGTGGTCGCCGACCTGGCCCGGGCCGGCCTTCGCCGGGTGATCGGTTTCATCGACGCGGCCCACCATTGCTGGCCGAGTTGCGGGCAGTATCGCGAAGATGTGCGAGCCGCCCGCAAGGCAGCGGTGGCCCAGGGTCTGCCGGATGTGGCCGTCACCTACGTCGACAGTTGGTACGAGCACGAGGGCTTCATCACCGCCAATGCCGATCATGTTCGCCGGGCGCTGGCTGTGCTGCCCGCAGAGCTTCGCGATCAGGCCCGGCTGATCTTCACCGCCCACAGCATCCCGACAGCCATGGCGGCAACCTCGCGATATCGGGAGCAGTTGGAGGCCTCGGCTCGGCATGTGTCGGCGCGACTCGGCCGGCAAGATTGGGCGCTGGTCTACCAGAGCCGCAGCGGTCGGCCGCGGGATCCCTGGCTCGAACCGGACATCTGTGATTACTTGCGCGAGGCCCGCACTGATGGGTTGCGGGCGGCGGTGATTTGTCCCATCGGCTTCGTGGCCGACCACGTCGAGGTGCTCTACGATCTGGACCACGAGGCCCTGGGCCTGAGCCGCGAGTTGGGCATGACCGTCGCCCGGGCGGCCACGGTCAACGATCACCCGGCATTCCTCGAACTCATGACCGACCTGGTCCTGCGAACCTGCCAGCGCTACCACCGCTATCCGCCGCTCCCGATCACCGCGCAAAAGGTGTCAGGAACCTTTTTGGTGTGATCGTGCGGCTTTGCCGCACGATCACGCCAAAAAGGTTCCTGACACCTTTTGCGCGGCGCCGATGACCGTGTCGTGGAGCAGGCGGTTGGTTGCGATGACGCCCTTGTTGTCGCGGAGCGTACGGCCGAGAGAGAAATCGAGCGGTCGGCCGTGGATGTCACTGACCTGCCCGCCGGCCTCCTGGACGATGATGCACCCGGCGGCGTGGTCCCAGATCTTCTCTTGGTAATCGGCCCGCGTGGGCAGGCGCAGGTAGATCGAGGCTTGGCCGCGGGCTACGGCGGCATACTTGCACTGGCTGTCCATGCGGCAGGGGGGAGCGGTCACGCCGAGCAACTGAGCGATGCGGGCCGCGTCGTCGTGGGCGGAATGCCCCGACTCGACGGACTCGCAGAAGGAGGCGTCGACCGGGTCGGCCACACTGGTCACGCGGACGGGGCGAATGTCCGGGGTGCCCAGCGCTTGCATTTGCGTCCCTGTTCCGCGGCCGGCGACGAAGAGGCAGCCTTGCGGGCCGGCCGGATCGGCGGGGTCCACCGGCAGGTTGGGACACCCAAGCACGCCAAGCACGACTTGGCCATCTTCAATCAAGGCCAAGGCCACCGCGTACTGTTCGCCGCGCAGAAAGCCCTTGGTGCCGTCGATAGGGTCGAGCGTCCAGTGCCGTCCGCGGGGTCCGCCGGCGTACTTGCCGTGGTCGATGGCCGACAGGATCTCATCCTCGGACATGCCCGGCTCGATCAGCCGGACGTGGCGCACGACCTTCTCGCGGATCTCCCGCCCACCCGGCGCACGCAGGTCCGCAGCATCTTCCTCGCCCACCACCGGGGCGTCGGGAAAGGCCGCCAGCAGCGCGGAAATGACCACCGCCTGAGCCCCGAAGTCTGCCACGGTCACCGGCGACTTGTCGCGCTTGGCGATGGTCTCTTCGGAAACGAGCGTGGCCCGCACCCGCGAACAGAGCATGCAGGCTTTGCGTACCGCCTCGATCGCCACCTGACGTTCGTTTTCGTAGTTCACGGATTAGCCTCGCGTGCAATGCGGCGCTGTACGGAGCGAGCGTTCACTCACTCCCCGCGACCGCGCGGGCTGAAGCCCGCGGCTCTTTGTATGGTTCGTCGTGCGATTCCTCGCGTGATTCGTCGCGTGGTTTGTCGCCCGGTCCATCAGCACTATGCCGTTTCCGCCGCAGCTGCCCGCAGGTGCTGGACCTCGCGGGCCAGGATTCCCGCCCGCTCCGCGGCGTCAACGCGCCCGAGTGATTCATTCTCGATGCACAGGCTGCCACGGTAGCCCGCCCGACGCAGCAGCGACGTGACCCGCGCAAAGTCGATGTCACCTTCGTACACTGGGGAGCAGTACTTGCCGTACTCCCAGCCTGTCTGCCGGCGCTTTTCCCGTTCCGTCTCGGGGTAGGCGATGCTCTTGCAGTGCGTGTGGAACGTGACCGGGGCGAACTCGGCATAGATGTCGTACAGTTGCGACAGCGGGTAGCCGAACCAGTAGAAGTTGCCTGTGTCCATCGTCAGGCCAAATCGGTCGGATCCCACTTCCGCGAAGAACTTCCGCAGGAACTCGATCTTGTTGGTCGTGCCGCCGTGGTTCTCGACGCCAAAGCAGATGTTGCTGCCCTTCGTCTGTTCGATGATGCGGCGAGCGAGAGTGACGGAGAGCTTGAGGAACTCGTCCTCACTATCTCTGAGTTGCCGGGGCACGAAGTCGAGGCGAACGGCGGGCACGCCCAACTCGGCGGCGGCCTCGGCGACCTTCACCGTGCAGGCGACCTCCTCGTCCGGGCGGTTGTCGAAGTCGTTACTCAGGCAAAACGCGACAATCCGCTTGTTGGCGTTCTTGAAACGCTGCCCCAACGTCCGAATGGAGTTGGCGTCGGCGAGCGAGTACTTGGCCTCGCCGTCCATCAGGTACTCGCAGCTCAGGTCGAGCTTGACGAGCACCTCGACTCTGTCGGCCCCGATGGCCGTCATCGCGGTCCAGAAATCGGGCTGGCCGATCTCACGCAGGTGGGCGTCGCGGCACGCGATGGGCCAGGCCGGCCGCTTACCGCCCCCGCTGGTCGTGCGACAGGTTGTTCGGGTGATGCTTTGCTGCTCGCCACAGCCGCCGACAAGAGGCACGGTGGCTGCGCCCGCCGCCATCACCACGGAGTTCCGCAGAAACTGACGGCGTGTGGGGCTGTTCAACTCGCGCATGCTCATACTCCTGCTTGGAAGAAGACGACACGCCGCCGGCTCCCGTCGAGGGCGGCCTGCGCGTGCGTCAAGATGAGCGTTCCAGGTGATCAATCGTCGAGGGTGACCCGTTGGCTGCGGAGACGCTTCACCGCTCCCTGCTGCGCCTTGGCTTCGATGCGCCGGGCATTGGCCGCGGCGGGAACGCGTGTCTTCTTACGCGGCTTGGGAACACTGAATGCCCCATTGAGCAACTCGATGAAGCGGTTGACCGCCGCCCGGCGGTTGGCAAGCTGCGTGCGTTCCTTGCTCGAATGGACGCGAAGCACGCCCTCCTGGCTGATCCGGCTGCCGAGGTTGCTTCGCAGGGCGGTCTTCTGATGGTTGGATAGTGAGGTGCTCCGGGCGACATCAAAGTGCAGTGTGACCCGCGTATTGACCTTGTTGACGTTCTGCCCGCCGGGCCCCGGGCTACGCTCAAAGGAGAAGCTCAGTTCGTGCTCACTGACTGCAATGCCAGGGCTGATTTCAATCATCTTCAGGGGCTCCTTTGCCTAGTCCTTCCACCGCCTTCATCATAACCCATTTGGGCCCGGGATGCCAGCGGGGCGAGCCGTCAAGCGGTTCGAGGGGTGTATCCGCCGTTCAGTGGCAAGTTGCCAAAGGCGAAGTATCGAGGGTGGCATGGGTCGGTACTCCGACCCGTGGCCAAATGCGGACAGCCACTGGTCTGGGTGCAGACCAGTGCCACCCAGTGCCCCTGACATTCGGATGCACCCCGGTTCGAGCCATCCAGGAGGGCCGCCGGCAGCGATCAGAACCGCGCACGGAGCCGCGATCTTCCCGGCAGAGCCGCGACCGCGAGGGAGTGGAAATCGCGCCCACCGCTCCACGATCATCACCGCTTCACTGCCTGGTGCGTGACGGTGTGGGTCACGATGATGGCTGCTCAGCTACCGTAGCCACTCGTCGCGATGGGCGGCAACGAATTCGTCGTCGTTGAGGTGCGGATACGCCGCGTGGACGCGGTCGATCTCCTCGGCCTGCCCGGGTGAGAGATCCTCCGTTGGGTTCAGACACCAGCGGCCTTCAAGCAGGCCCTGCCGTCTCAGAATCTCATGCAGTCCCGCGATGCACCCCGCGAATTGGTTTGCCACGTCAAAGAAGGCACCGTTCGCGTCGGTGACCTCGACGCTGCGGGTCAGCCACTCGGCGGGCACCGTGCCGCCACCCGCCATGATGGCGTGGATGGCTTCGAGCTGCTCCACCGCCCGGCGGGTCCATACCGCCCAGTGTCCCAGCAAGCCGCCGACGATGCGCAGTTCGATCGACCGGCCCTGGCAGGGGAACCGATGCATCGTTAGCAGATCGCCAAGGATGTGATCGTCGTTGCCGGTGTAGAGCGAGATCTGATCCGCTCGTCCGCTTTCCGCGACCGCTCGGAGCACGTCGTTGGTTTGGTAACGGTTGAAGGGGGCGATCTTGATCGCCACCAGATTCTCAATACTTGCCAATTCCCGCCAGAACTCAACCGGCAGGACCCGACCGCCCACCGCCGGTTGCAGGTAGAAGCCGATGATCGGCAAGATGCGAGCGACCGCCCGGGCGTGATCGATCAGGGCGGAGATCGGCTCGGTCCGCATCGCCGACAAGCTTAGCAGCCCCGCGCTGTATCCGAGCTCTCGGGCCAGCTCCGCCTCCCGGGCCGCTTGCCCGATCAGCCCACAGATGCCGGCGATGCGGACAATCGGACGCCCGGTCCGCTGCTCATACCGTTGGACCTCCTCGGCCGCCAATTGCATGACCGGCTTGAGCAGGCCCACCCGTGGGTCGTGAATCGCAAACTGGGTGGTGTGCACGCCGACCGCGATGCCTCCCGCCCCCGCCGCCAGATAGTAACGGGTCAGAGCCCGTTGCCGTCGTTCATCGAGTCGCCGTTTGGCATCCAGGGCGAGCGGATGGGCGGGAATGACCGTCCCTGCCCGGAGGATCTGCCCCGCCGCTGCCTTGAGTTGGGGTAACTGCATGGTGTCGTCCCATCCAGAGCCGCTGCCGGTCCGCCGGCCTTTGGTATGGTAAGCCGTTGGCTGGGCAGGGCAACCCCAGGTTTCCCCCAAAATCGTGTTCCGGCAACTCGCGGTGGTCGCACCGCTCCACTACAATGTCCCCAAGGGCTGTCGCGGTGAGACGAGCCCCGGCGAGCGGGCGCACGCGGCTTCGCTCGATACTGGACGGCGGCCGGACCGCCTTCGGAGCCATGAGGCCAAGCATGCCAGTGATTTCCGCGTTGTATGAGCCCGTCGCTACCGAGCTGGGAAAGGTCTGCGCTATCTTCGACGACCAGCTCTTCTCCGACCTGCCGGTGCTCAACGAGCTTTGCTCGCACGTCCGGCGGTTCCGCGGCAAGATGCTCCGGCCGGCCCTGCTTCTGCTTAGCGGCAAGGCCTGCGGCGGGCTCACCGATGAACACCTGACCCTCGCCGCCGTCGTCGAGCTGGTCCACATGGCGACTCTCGTGCACGATGATGTGCTCGACGATGCCGACCTCCGCCGCCGGTTTCCCACCGTCAATCGCGTCGAGGGCAACGAGGCCGCCGTTCTCCTCGGCGATTACCTCATCAGCCATGCCTTCCACCTATGCAGTGCGCTCGATTCGCAGTTCGCGTCCCGCCGCATCGGCCAGACCACCAATACGGTCTGCGAGGGCGAACTCCAACAGGTCCATCATCGCGGCGACCTGGAGCTGACCGAGGAGCAGTACCTCCAGATCATCAGCCGCAAGACCGCCTCGATGACCGCCACATGCTGTCTGCTGGGGGCTCGTTACGCCGGGGCGAATGTGCGGACGACGGCCTCGCTCGAACAGTACGGTCTGCACATGGGCATCGCCTTCCAGATCACTGACGATGTGTTGGATATCGTGGGTTCCGAAGAGTCCACTGGCAAGACGCTTGGCCGTGACCTCGACAAGCACAAGCTCACCCTGCCGGTGATTCACGGCCTGTCCGCGGCCTCTCCGAACGAATGCCGCCACCTCCGCCAACTGCTTTCCGCTTCGCAACCCGATCGGCCTGCGTTGCGCACCGCTCTCGAAGCCACCGGCAGTATCGCCTATGCCATGCAGGCCGCCCGGCAATACGTCGAGTCCGCCGTCGGTTTCCTCGATCCGTTGCCGCCCTCCGAGAGCCGCGACACCCTGCAGCGCATGGCCAACCTTATCCTCGAACGCGAACAGTGAAACCAACCAGAGCCGCGACCGTAAGGGAGCGGTTCTTCGCGTCGGAGGAACCGCTCCCTTACGGTCGCGGCTCTGTTGTTTGTCGCGGCTCTGCTGTGATGGATTCGCGGTTTTTCCTACGCTTCGCCCACCGTCAGCAATAGTGGAAACCAGAAGTTGAACTTGCGACGCCGGATCTGGCGGAAGCCCGCCGTCTCGAAGTACTCGTGGATCTTTGACCACGGGGCATGGTGAACCTGTTTCTCGACCGCGGTGATGATCACATCGAACACCACCCAGCCGACGATGTTGTCGCGGAAGCCGTCGATCAGCAGCAGCCGCCCCCCAGGACGCAGCACCCGGCGAATGTCGTGGATGACCGCTTGCTGGTGCGGATAGTGGTGGAATGAGTTGCTGCATGTGACCACATCGAACGAGCCGTCGGCGAAGGGCAGATGCTCGCTGTCGGCGGTCACGAACCGCAATCGGTCGGCGACGTGGGCCTTGCACGCTTTTTCGCGCGCCACCCGGCACATCCCCGCCGCGTAGTCCAGCCCGACGACCCGGGCCGGCAGCAGCGAAAGCGCCAGCATCGCCCCCAGCGTCCCCGTCCCGCACCCGATATCCAGAAGATCGAACGGCTCCGCCGTTTCGCCTCGCCAGCCCTGCAGTTCCTCCAGGAACATCCGGTACGACGGCTGGAAAAGAAAGCGGTGCAGCAGTGACCGGTCATAGGTCTCCGCCCACGACTCGAACTCGTGGCGGGCGATCGACTTCATCGTGTGGCCGGTCTTCATGGATTCATGACCTCATCACGCCCCTGGGCACACCCAGCAGAGCCGCGCCCCAACAGAGCCGCGAACGTAAGGGAACGGTTCTTCGCGTCGGAGGAACCGCTCCCTTACGGTCGCGGCTCTGCAACGCGTCGCGGCTCTGGTCTGACCTCGTGCACGTACATGCGTCCACGCCGCAAGCACCCCTCTCGGTCATTCCCTGGCGGCCTCGGCCATGGCCTCCGCGTTGGCGGGCGGGACGTTGGGCAGCAGGGCCTCATGGCTTGGACTGACAATCAGGCAGGGGCCGAGCAGAGCCTTCACCCGCCGAACATCCTCCCGGATCTGCGCGGGAGTGCCGTGGACCAGCAGTTGCTGCGTATCGATCCCGCCCAGAAAAGTGATCCGGCCCTTGAAGTCTCTCGCCAGCGTCTCCGCGTCCATGTTGACCGCCCGAGCCTGCAAGGGGTGCAGGCATTCCACACCGGCATCGATCAACCGCCCGATCACTTGGTGAATCGACCCGCACGAATGCAGAATCACCTGGTACCCGTACCGATGGGCTTGGTCCGTGAACCGCTGGAACCACGGCAGAATGAACTCATCAAACTGCTTCGGCCCGCAGATCAGCCCTCGCTGCGTG
>JAAYDF010000100.1 GCA_012729395.1 Phycisphaerae bacterium | reverse complement strand
GGGTGGAAGTGGATTCTCTCTGTCGGGCGGATCATATCGAGGCTTCCTGATGGACAGGCTTCTCGCCTGTTGGGCATACACTCCGATATTACCGCCCGGAAAGAGGCGGAGGCGGAGCTCACCCGCAGCCGGGCGGAGTTGAAAGCGATCTACGACAACGCCCCGGTGATGATCTGCGTAGTGGACATGGATCGACGGGTGGTTGATGTGAACCCGGCGTTCACGGCCTTCACCAGCAAGACGGAAGCGGAAATCGAGGGCGGACACGCATGCGGTGTTTTTGGCTGTATCAACGCGCTGGATGACCCCCGCGGCTGCGGCTTCGGGCCGAGTTGTGTTCATTGTGCATTACGGCTGGCGTTGGTGGACACGCTGGAGACCGGACGGGAACACCGCAATGTCGAGTACCATGCTACGCTTGTACATGGCGACGAGCGAAAAGATGTGACGCTGTTGGGATCCACAGCCCTCATCCAGACTCCGGAGCACAATCATCTGCTGCTCTGCCTGCACGACATCAGCGAGCGCAAGCGAACCCAGAATGAACTGCGGCAGCGGGAGAACCTGCTGAACCGAGTCTTCGAGATTCTGCCTGTGGGACTGTGGTTTGCCGACAAGGATGGCAAGCTTCTGCGAAGCAACCCGGCCGCACGTCGCATCTGGGGCGAACCTTCGCCGGAAGAGCCCATAGACCACAGTCTATCCAGGGCACGGCGTCTTCCCTCCGGCGAGGAAATCGCCCCGGACGATTGGGCACTGGTTCACACAATCAGAGAGGGGGTCACGGTCGAGGATGAGCTGCTTGAGATCGACGCGTTTGACGGGCAGACACGGGTGGTTCTGGGCTACACGGCCCCCGTACTGAACGAAGACGGCAGCATGCAGGCTGCCATTCTGGTCTACCACGACATCACCGAACTCACCCGGGCTCAAGAGGCGCAGCGGCAACTCGAAATGCAGTTACTCAGCGCTCAGCGGCTTGAAAGCCTGGGGGTGATGGCCGGCGGCATCGCCCATGATTTCAACAATCTTCTCACCGTCATCCGTGGCAACGCCGACCTGCTCACCGAGGTGCGAGGTATCAGCGACGCCCAACGGGAAGCCCTGTCACACATCCAGACAGCCACCGAGCACGCCACGATGATGACCCGGGCGCTGCAGGCGTTCAGCCGGCCCGGCTGCACCGAGAATCGAATCCTGAACCTCGGCGTTCTGGTGAAAGAGACTTACAACCTGTTACGGCGAATCATTCCCGCGACCATCGACCTGCAGGTTGACTGCGATCCTTCACCCTGCATGGTCTTTGCCGACGCAAGTCAACTCCACCAGGTTCTCATCAACCTCTGCGTGAACGCCCGCGACGCCATGCCCACAGGTGGTCGCCTGGAGGTGGAGACCCGGCAAGTTGAACGCGATGTCCTGCCGCCGCACGTGGAAGGGGATCGCGAGGCCGATCGATATATCCGCGTGCGCGTTCGTGATAGCGGGTGCGGCATGGACGAGGACACCCTTGCTCGCGCCTTCGACCCATTCTTCACGACCAAACCCAAGGACATGGGTACCGGCCTGGGCTTGGCGACGGTCTACCGCATTGTGCAGAGTCACGGGGGGTTTCTGGATGTGTCCAGCCGCGTCGGCAAGGGCACACAGTTTGACCTCTATCTGCCTGCCGTGGATACTCCTATCGAGGACGAACAGATTGCCGCTACGTCGCCCATGAACGAAGAGGGACGTATCCTGGTCATCGATGACGAGGAGATGATCGCCAGCCTGCTCAAGACGCTGGTGGAGGCCCGGGGCTACGAGGCGGTTGCCGTGACGAACCCCGAAGAGGCCATCCTTCTGGCGCAAGCGTCTGGTTCCGCCTTCGACCTGGCCATCATCGATTACTACCTTCCGCGCATGACCGGGCGGCAATGCCTGGAAGAGCTTCGCCGCAGCCACCCCGACTTGCGGGCAATTCTCATCAGCGGACAGGGGTTCGATGAGGACATCGCCAACCAGAGCGGTATCACTGTGTTGCACAAACCCTTTACCGCTGACATGGTCGCCCAAATGGTTCGCTCTCACTTCGAACCGCCCGCACAGACATAGGCCGCCCTATCCATGGGACGGTCCAGAGAATACGTCAGAGGATGCGTGCGAAGCGCGTGGCGTACCCGAGTCGCGGCTCTTCAACGCCGCAACCATGAGCAAGCGGTCACTCGCGGCGAAGAGGAACCGCTCCCTTACGGTCGCGGCTCTGAGAGGTCGCGGCTCTGAGCAGGCATTCCGCACATTCCCTCAGAAAAGAGAGCGGTGTGCACGGTGAAAACCGGCTAGACGAACATGGGGACATGGATCAGGGCTCAACCATGCCTTCACGGATGGCGTAGCGAGCAAGCTCAACGCGGTCGTGGATATCGAGCTTGGCCATCAGCGAGGCTTTCTGCTTGTCGGCGGTCTTGTAACTGATGCCCAAGACCGACGCCGCCTCCTTCAGGCTCAAGCCCTTGGCTAGAACGCGAAGCAGTTCCCGCTCGCGCGGGCTCAATGTCGCCAAGCGGCTCTTGGGCGGCTTGTCCAGCCGGATTTGGTTATCCTGGACCACAAGCCGGTTCATCACCTCCGGCGAGTAGTGAATCCGCCCGGCGGCTACATCACGGATCGCCGCCGCCAGGGACGCCAACCCTTCGCTCTTGAGCACGAACCCGTTGACCTTCACACGCAAAGCTTGCTCAAGATGCTCGTCGTGCTCGTAGGCGGTAACCAAGATGAATTTCGTTTGAGGCGAACGCGAACGGATGATCTGCACGGCGTCGAAGCAACTGATGCCCGGCATGTCGATATCCATCAGCACCAAGTCCGGCTTCAACTGCAGGACTTTGCTGATGGCGTCATCCGCGTTCTCCGCGGTACCGACAATCGTGAAATCCTTCTCACGATCCAGCATCACGCTTAGGCTATCGCGCACTAACCCGTGGTCGTCAACCACCAGCAGGTT
>JAAYDF010000013.1 GCA_012729395.1 Phycisphaerae bacterium | reverse complement strand
CGTCGGAGCATCGGCCACAGGCGTAGAGGCCGCCTGTACTACAGCTCGCGAAGAAGCTTGTTGGCCGGTGATTGTTCGACGGTCTCGCGGAATGATTCGAGCGAACCGGCCAGTGCGGCCAGCTCAGGCGTCCGGGCCACGGGGATTCGGTCCGTGCCCTGTCTGGCCAGCGCATCGATCACGCAGGCGATCGTCAAGTTCTCGGTCGACCGGCCGGGCTGATACGCCGTCTCCTTGTCTTCCTGAGCCCTGGTCTCGGAGAGAATCCCGCTCTTGACGAGGTCGTCGAGAATCTGGTGGACGAGGCGAACGGGAATATCCAGGGCACGGCTCAGACCGGTGGCGGTTGCGGGCTCAAGCCCCTCACGGAAATTCCTGACCAGCAGGTGGGTGATCTGCAGCGACAGGAGCGTCCTGAAACCACGGCTGACGCGCAGGCAGTCAGGCTCAAATTCGTAGGTTTCCACGTTCTGATGGGCAAAGCAGATTTCCGCGCCGAAGAGGATGATCAGCCAACTGAGCTGGAGCCACACCAGAAACAACGGCAATGCGGCAAAACTGCCGTAGATGGCATTGTACTTGGCCATACCGACCTGAAACGTGATATAGATCCACTGAACGGCCTGGTAGATCGTCCCCGCGACGATCCCCGCCAGGATGCCGGAGCGGAGCGTCACCTTCGTGTTCGGCATGAAGACATAGACGAACGAAAACAGGATCCAGATTACGGCGTAGGGCAGGAGCTTGAGCGAAAGGGATATGATCCCGCTGAGCACGCCCAGAAGCGCCACTCGCTCGGTGATGAGCGTCACCTGCGTGGTGATGAACACCGTCAGGCTGCTCGCCACGATGACCAGAACCGGGCAGACGAGCATGACCGACAGGTAGTCAGCGAACTTCCGGCCAAGCGGCCGATCCTTCTCAATGCCCCAGATGTCGTTGAAGGAACGTTCGATATTGCCCAGAACCTTGATGACGGCCCAGAACAGGACGGCCACGCCGATCCCCGCGATCATGCCGCCGCGGGTGTTATCGAGCAGCGTCTGAGCGAACGTGATGATCCGCCCAACCACCTCTTCCTGCCCAGGAAGTCGCTCCATGAGCTGCGCTTCGAGGAGTTTTTCGAACCCGAAGCCCTTGGCGACCCCAAAGGCCATGGCCACGACGGGCACGACCGAAAGCAGCGTATAGAACGTCAGGGCTGAGGCCCGCAGTTGGCACTTGTTCTCGTCAAATCCCCGAAACGCCAAGAGGATGATGCGCAACTGTCTGATAAAGAACGACTTCCGGCGAGGCATCTTGCCCAGCGGAATTCGCCATACGTCCGTCCTGACAAAATCGACAATCCTGGAGACCATATCCTTCGCCACTGCTTGGCTCTTGCGTGCTCCTATTATGGCCTGTGTCGACGGCCAACGCAAGGATCAGGTGGGCCGGACCATCTTCCGGCCGGTCGGGCAACTGCAACTGATCTGGCCGAGATGGCTCAATCCCTCGTCGGCTTTCCCTAAAGAATTATTATTCCAATGCTTACAGCTTTCTCAGCTCGACATGACAATCCTGTCGTCATGGGATTGACAGAACCTCCGCACCTTTGTAGTATGTAGCTGCAACCATTATACAGAATCCAGGTACCCATCGATAGGATATGAACATGGTCGAGAAGAACTCACAGATTCCCCAGTATCTGCGGATTAAGCAGGAGGTGGAACGGATGATCGCGCGGGGCGAGTTCGGACGCGGCGGCATTGTCCCGGGCGAACGGGCGTTGGCGCAGCGGCTGGGGGCGAACGTGGGGACAGTCCGACGGGCGATGCGGGTTCTGGCCCAGGAAGGCAAGCTGGTCCGCGTGCCGCGGATCGGGACGGCGGTTTCGTCCCCCACGGCAGCCGGCAACGGCAAGGGGTTTTGGGCGGTGATCGTTCCGACGATGGAGTACTTTTATCCGCCGGTGGTCCATACGATCGAAGAGGAAGCCCGAAGCCGCGGCGTGTCGATCATCCTGAACTGCACAGCGGACGACGTCGCTCTCGAACAGCGCCTGGTGCAGCAGGCCGTCGAGAATGGGGCGAAAGGGATCCTGATCGCTCCGGCGGCGCCGATGGATCCGGTACGCTCGCCGCAGAGCCTTGAGTATCTTTCCGAGCTCTCGGTTCCGGCGGTCATGATCGACTATTGGGCGTCCGAGGGACCGGCGCTGGGAATCGACTGCGTGGTGAGCGACGACTTCGCGGGCGCCTACGAGGCGACGACGCACATGATCCGCCACGGATACCGGAAGATCGCCGTGTTCGGACACCGGCTTCGCGAGGGCCAGTCGCCGCACCCGAAGGGCGTACTGCGAATGCGCGGCTACCAGGCGGCGATGGCGGATCACAGCCTGACCCTCCCGGACCTGCCGGACCTGTATTCGTGGGACATCGACTGGAATCCCAAAGCGGTCAGACGCTACGTCGAATGGGGCGTTGAGGCCTTCGTCTTTCACGAGGACTCGAGCGCCTCGCTGCTGATCAAGCTGCTGGGCAAGTGGGGCCTCAAGGTTCCCGACGACGTGGCGATCATTGGCTACGACAACGAGACGTTCTGCAACCACACCGATCCAACGATCACGTCGGTGGACGTGGGCAAAGACGAGATGGCCCGTCGGGCTGTCAAACTTCTCGAAGATCGAATCCAAAGCGGGACGCGCGGACAATACCGGTCGGTGATGCTGCGGCCCAGCGTCGTCGCCCGCGAGTCGTGCGGGCGCAACTGTCCGCAGCGGGACACCGCCGCCAAGCCGGTTCCGGGCCATGTGACTGCGTAAGGAGTCCGTCATGCGCAAGAAAACGTCCTTCACGCTGGTCGAGCTCCTGGTCGTGGTGGCGATTATCGCGGTGCTGGTGGCGATCCTGCTGCCGGCCCTGTCCTCGGCCAGGGAAGCGGCGAGGGAGGCGATCTGCAAGAACAACATCAAGCAGATTGACACGTCGTTCAGGATGTATATGACCGACCACGCCGACTGGATCGTTCACTACAACTGCTGGCCGCCGTTTGTCGGGAATATCGACTACAACTGGGCGAAGTACTATGCCCCATATCTCAGCTTGCCCCCCAATGGCTCGGATGGATTGGCCCACAACGCCTCGGCGGATGTCACCGTGTTCGATTGTCCCAACCAGATGAGCTATGGTTACGCTCTCAACGTTGATCTTGGAGGCGATCCCCACCCCTATAAAGGCGTGCATCATTTGTCCTGGGAAAAGAGCCCGGCAGCGTTGCTGCGAATGTCCGAGCCTCATAGCAATTGGCTCGTCAATTTGTCACTCTGCTATGACATCATGCAGTATCCGTCCCGCCACAGAGGCGGCGCGCATTACCTTTTCTGCGATGGCCACGTTGACTGGCTGGTCGCCTTTCAGGTTCATTTCCGATGGACCGGCTGGCCCCGCTGCGTCAATGGCGACGAATGACCCGGCTGATGACGAGCCATCGAGTGCCTTGGATTGACCGCAATAAAACCTCCGAAACAACCGGGAGCAGATCAATGATGTACATGAAGATGTT
>JAAYDF010000099.1 GCA_012729395.1 Phycisphaerae bacterium | reverse complement strand
GCGGCGGATATGCCGACTTTGACGGCGACGGCTGGTGCGACATCGAAGAATATGGGCTGGGTACCGATCCGGCGGATGCAGACGCAGACGGCGACGGTCTTTCCGGTGGCGAAGAATCGACCATCACCCTGACCGATCCAAGCCAGGCCGACACCGACGGCGACGGAATCCCGGACCTCGTTCCGGCCATCGACATCCCCGCCTGGAGCTACGACGCCTGGTTCGATTCGCACATCTCCTCCACCTGGTCGAACGACGGCACCAACGCCATCGCCAGCGCCCCGCAGTACGCCCCTTGGGTGGCCTACAGCTTCAACGTGTCCGAAGCGGGCATCTACCATCTGGCGGTCGACACTTCCTTCGCGGGAACCTTCCCCAATCCGGCCCATGAAATCCGCCTCGAGGTGGCCATCGATGGGATCATTCTGGGGCAAATCAGCATGAACCATGCGCAGGGCCTTCCTGAATATACGCTCTTCACGCCGTGGCTCAGCGCAGGAACCCATCGGGTCAAGCTCATGCCCATTGCCGACTATTGGAACCCGCAGCCCTTCACGATCCACTCCATCGTCTTCTCGACGGTGGACGGGACCGATTCGAACGCCGACGGCGTGCAGGACTGGGCGCAGGCCATTCTCGCCACCGGCGTTGATACCGACGGCGACGGTCTATCCGACCTCGACGAGGCCTTCGCGCTTGGAACCTATCCGACTTCCGCCGACCTCGACCGCGACGCCATCAACGACGCGCTGGAACTCCAGCGCGGCAGCTCGCCCTTCGTCCCTTCCTGGAACGAAGGCGGCGTGGACGGCGAACTAATGGCCGAGCGTTGGAACGGCATTGAGGGCTGGAGCGCGGATAACTTGGGCGGCAGCGACCGCTTTGGGTCCGATCCCGATTCGATCATGCTGCTCTCCTCCGCTGAATACGCCCCGGAAAACCTCAACGCGGGCGACACCTACGGGCTGCGTATCCGCGGCCTGTTGACCGCCCCGTCTACCGGCACCTACACCTTTTCGCTGACCGGCGACGATTCGGCTGAACTATGGCTTTCGGACTCCTCCAGCCCTTATGGACGCAGTCGGTTGCTCGACCTCCCCCTGTGGACCACCCTGCACAATCTCGAGGATCCGCGCACACCCTCCGCGTCGGTTGACTTGGTGGCCGGGCAATCCTACGCCTTCGAAATCCTGCTCAAAGAACACAGCCTCGAGGAGCACGTCACCCTTTGGTGGCAGGTGCCCGGAAGCTCCGACCCCGAAATCATCGGCTCGCAATACATCCACAGTTATATCCAGCCCGCCGACGACCTTGACAGCGACGGGCTGCCCGACGCCTGGGAAGCGGCCCACGGCCTCGATCCCGAAAGCGGTATCGGCGGCGGATATGCCGACTTTGACGGCGACGGCTGGTGCGACATCGAAGAATATGTCCTCGGTACCGACCCGGCGGATGCCGACGCAGACGGTGACGGCCTCTCCGGCGGCGAAGAATCGACCATCACTCTGACCGATCCGGATCAGGCCGACACCGACGGCGACGGCATCCCTGACCTTGTTCCGGCCATCGACATCCCCGCCTGGAGCTACGACGCGTGGTTCGATTCGCACATCTCCTCCACTTGGTCGAACGACGGCACCAACGCCATCGCCAGTGCCCCGCAGTACGCCCCTTGGGTGGCCTACAGCTTCAACGTGTCCGAAGCAGGCATCTACCACTTGGCGGTCGACACCTCTTTCGCGGGTACCTTCCCCAATCCGGCCCATGAAATTCGCCTCGAGGTGGCCATCGATGGGATCATTCTGGGACAGTTCAGCATGAACCATGCGCAGGGCCTTCCTGAATATACGCTCTTCACGCCGTGGCTCAGCGCAGGACCGCATCGGGTCAAGCTCATGCCCATCGCCGACTACTGGGACCCGAAACCGTTCACGATCCACTCCATTGTCTTCGGGGCGGTGGACGGGGCCGATGCCGACGGCAACGGCATTCAGGACTGGATGGAACGCATCCTTGAACAGGGTGGAGACACCGACGGCGACAGCATCTCCGACCTTGACGAAATCCTGCTCGGCACGGATGTCATGAACGCTGATTCCGACGGCGATGGACTCTCCGACGGCGAGGAACTTTCCCTTGGCTCCAACCCGCTCGACGCCGACAGCGACGGAGACGGGGTGGATGATGGTACCGAGGTGAAGGAATCGCGCACCAACCCGCTCGTGAGCGAGTTTGACGGTACGGTCGAAACCGTTCTCACCATTCCGGGAGCGCAGACCAACGCCGTGGCGGGTGAGTGGTTTGCCGACGAAACGGAAATTGCCTGTAGGACTCGACGGGGTTGGGCTGAGTATGTCCTCGACTTCCCTGAACAGGATCTATACCGCCTCAGTGTCACCGCTAAATGTTCAGATGAAACAGTCTTTGTTTCTGAAGCCAGTTATCTCCAATTTTACATTGATGATGTTTATATTGGAAGTTATCCACTCGTAGCCGCAGAAGGAGGTTATGTGGATGTTCAGGCATTCCTGCCGGTTATGATCCCCGGAGAACACACCATTCGCGTTTTCTGGGAAAATACAGAACCGATGTATCGGCTTCGCATCAAAGAACTCCAACTTCAAAGTCTCGGCGGCCCCGACAACAACGAAAACGGCGTGAAGGACTGGATGGAGGCCTCCGTCGCCGCTATGTCCGGGCTCGACGAAATGAGCGAATCCTACATCTCCCCCGCCTGCATCGAAGGCGATGCCCGCTATGTGCCGTTCATGCAGATCGTAGACGGTGCTTCCAGCTCCGTTGTCGTCGCACAGTCTGCCGGCCCCCGCTGGTACGCCAACCTCCCGCTGGAAGAGAATGGAACCACCGAGGCAACCGTACGCTTCCAGAACGGTGCGTTCGAGCTGCCGGTCGCGATCGACTGGATCCCCTACAATCTGGTTGACCACAACGGAGAGACGATCACCCTCCGCAAAGGCGACAGCCTGCGCATCCTCTGTCTGCCCGAAGACGCCAACGGCGGGCAGTTCACCATCGAACTCGATGACGAGACCTACCGTTCGCCCAACCGGCGTCCGCTGACCTGTGTCTTTGACGAGGCGGGCACCTACACCATCAACGGGGAAT
>JAAYDF010000098.1 GCA_012729395.1 Phycisphaerae bacterium | reverse complement strand
TGATCAAGCGACGGCGTCACCGCTATCCGCTCATGAAAAAGCCCCGACAAGAGCTGCGCCAAGAAATCGGAAAAACGTAACCGCCCCGCGGAACGCAACTTCCGCACGGCAGTACCATTCGTTCCTGACGCCTTTTTGGCCTGACACCTTCTTCACTGCCCTTCGCGAACCAGGTTGCGGTTCCAGTCAGGGATCTCGACGACGAGGTCCGCGCTGCCGTCGGGGACGCATTGGCAGGCGAGGCGTGACTGTGGCGTCAGGTCGTAGGCCTCGTCGAGCTGATCTTCCTCGTCCTCTGTGGGCTCGTTGCAGGTGGCAAGGCCCTCGCGAACGACAACGTGACAGGTCGAGCAGGCACAGACGCCGCCGCAGGCGTGGTCCAGATCGATCCCGTGATGCAGGGCGATGTTCAGAATGCTGCCCGGCAAGCCGGATGCGTCGTATGGCAGATCCCGTGGGTCCACCTCGACGGTTCGGTCGGCAGGCAGGAAAGTGATGCGATAGGCTTGCGTCGGAAGGGCCGGTGCCGCTTGGTCATGCTCGGGGGTATGGCCACCCATTTCAAGCGTCCTCCTGTTTGAGGGCCATGGTGATGGCCAGCTCCGCCAGTCGCACGGTTCGCCGGTCGAAGGCATCGAGCGATTGATGCAGCAGGTCGGCGTCCTCGCTCGTCTCGGCCAGTTGGCGAAGCTCGGTGATGGCGGAGTTGACGCCCTCCTTCTCCGTTGGCTCCAGCAGGTGGCCCGCGCGGGCGAGCATCTGCTCGGCCTTGTGGGTGTCAAAGGCCACTTGGTTGCGCAGATCGATGAGCCGGTGAGCGGTCATGTCCTCGCGGGCGTGGGCATAGGACTCCATCTCCATCCGCCGCACCTCGTCGCGGGTCAGGCCGTGCGTGGGAACGATTTGGATCCCCGCTTCCTGCCCACTGCGTTCTTCGCGGGCGGAGACGTTGAGGATGCCGTTCTCGTCGATTAGGAAGGTCACGAGGATGCGCGGTAGGCCGGCCGGCATCGGCGGGATACCACGTAGCTGGAACTCACCGAGCGACCGGCAATCGCGGACCAGCTCACGCTCACCCTGGAGCACGTTGATCCGCACGTTGGTCTGGCCGTCCACGAAAGTGCTGAAGCGCTCGGTCGCTTGGCAGGGGATGCGGCTGTTCCGCAGAATGAGCTTGCCCATCGCCCCGCCGAGCGTCTCGATGCCCAGCGACAAGGGGATGACATCGAGCAGCAGGGCGTCGTGGCGTATGCCCCCGAGGATGCCCGCCTGCACGGCTGCCCCCAGCGCGACCACCTCGTCCGGGTTGATCGCGGTGTAGGGCCGTCGGCCGAACGCCTCCTCGACACGTTTGCGGACCAGCGGGATGCGCGTGCTCCCGCCCACCATGACGACCTGATCGAGCCCGCCGACCTCCAGTCTCGCGTCCGCCAAAGCATGCCGGCAGGAGTTGATCGTTCGTTCGACCCAGGGCGCGATCAGCCCCTCGAATTCCTCGCGGGAGATGGTACGGCTGTAGACCCTGCCGCGGCCGAGGTCGATCTCCAGCTTGGCCGACGGCTCCGTGCTGAGCCGGACCTTCACGTTTTCCGCCAGCGTGCGCAGGGCCTGCCGCGTGGCCGGCGAGTCGATGGTCAGCCCGAACTGCTCCCGCACTTCGCGCTGGACCAGGTGGATGATCTCGCGATCGAGGTCGTCGCCGCCCAGCCTCGTGTCGCCGTGCGTGCTGAGCACCTCGAACACACCTTCCATGAGTCGCAGGATGGAGACGTCGAACGTTCCTCCGCCCAGGTCGTAGACCGCGATCAGGGATTCGCCCGCCGTCGAGGCCCTCGCGGCTTGGTCGGCCGGCATGGCGCCCGACGGGCACTGCGAAGCCAGGTTCAACAGGGATAAGGAGGCTTCATGTTCTGTCCGTGGCGTCGTGGGCACGGCCGACCCGCGGAGTCCCAGCCCGTACGCCAGGGCGGCGGCGGTCGGCTCGTTGATGATGCGCAGGACCTCCAGCCCGGCGATACGGCCGGCGTCGCGGGTGGCCTGCCGCTGGGCGTCGTCGAAATAAGCCGGCACGGTGATCACCGCTTTGCGGACCTCTCGCCCGAGCTGCCGGGTCGCTCGCTCCCGCATCTCCCGCAGGACCAGGGCACTCAGCTCGGGCGGGGTCATCAGTCGGCCGTTGATCTCCACCGCCGCCATGTCTCGTGTTTCCGCACCGATCTGCGCCACGCGCTGGACCACGGCATAGGGCAATTGGGCCAGCTCACCCGTCGCCGTGAGTTCGTCGAAGCCGCGGCCCATGAGCCGTTTGATCGAGAAGATCGTCGACGTCGGATTCTCGACCGCGTGGGCCTTGGCCTCCTGACCGATCAGTACGCGGCCGTCCGGGCCAAAAGCCAGGAACGACGGGATGAGGCTTTCCCCGTTGTTGTCGCGCAGGAGCCGCGGCCCCGCCTCGTCGCACACCGCGACCAGCGAGTTGGTTGTTCCCAGATCAATGCCTACGACGATGTCCCTGTCCGCTGCCGACATATCCTTCCCGTTTCACCTCAGGAAACGACAACTCCGATCGCGATGACCAGCCGCGTGGCTTCGGCCCCGCCGCTCATCGAGTCGAGCCATCCACCACGGGCGGCGTCAGATCGGTGCCGCTGCTGGAATGCGCTCCAGCAAGTTGCTCCAGTATTTGATGACGTTGAGGGCCACGCGCAGTCGTTTGCGGCCCTGCTCACCTGCTTCGCCTGGCGTTTCGATGCCCTCCACCAACGCGGCAAGTTGGGCCATCCCCGACTCCCGCCGGGCGGCCAGATCGGTCTTCAGCGACCGCAAAGCCTGCCCGTTGCCGCCAGTCGTCGCTTCCTCGATCTCCTCACGCAAGGTCATGACCTCACTCAGTAGCTCGGGCGGCACCGACTTGTCATCCGACGCCGACGGGCCACCCGCCAGGTGCAGCAGATACTCCGCCCGGGCCACCGGATCACGCAGCGTCTCATATGCTCGGTTCAGCTCGGAGCTCAGTCGCAGCGCCTGTTCTCGCTTCTCTGGGGTGGCGACGCCGGCCACGTCGGGGTGCACCACACGGCTCAAGGTCAGAAGACGAGTGTGCAACGCCTTCAGATCCACCTCGAAGCGGTGCGGCAGGCCGAACAGTGTGAAGCAGTCTACGTTCCCGGCCGGCAATTGCCCCAGCGCCCCACAGGTCGCGCATCCAATGGGTGAGTCCATCGGTTGCTGACATTCCGTGCAACGAATGGGTGGAGTCCCGGGACGCGAAGATGTCACGAGCGAAATCCTCCTCATGGAGTCGGTGCGGCGACTCTGGCGGCCTCAAGATCGACGAACCCACGAGCGTAAACAACCGCCCCAGGAATGCAAGACCCCAGCGCCACAGAATGCGCGGCCATCCTCGCGGCGGTGGATCCCGGAGCTCGCGGTCGCCCTGGGCCACGGCGGGCAGGCTATGGCTGCCGGCGGCGTTATGGGATGCTCCCGTCGCACCGGCCCACCGCCATCACCCTTCGTTGCCTTCCTACGCGGTGAAACTGCTCCCGCATCCGCAGGTGTGCGAGGCGTTCGGATTGTTGAACACGAAACCGCGGCCCATCACCTCGTCGCGGAAATCCAACGTCACGCCGTTGAGGTAGAGGTAGCTCTTGGGATCGACGATACACTTGATGCCGTGCAACTCGATCTCCTCGTCGTGCTCGCCTTTGCTCTCGGTCAGATCCAGCGAGTACGAGAAGCCGCTGCATCCGCCCCCCTTCACGCCGAGCCGCAGGTAAGTCTTGTCCGCAGGGAGATTCTGCTGCCCCAGAATGGTCTTGACTTCCTGGGCCGCACGTTCGGTCAATATGATGGACATGGCTATCCGTCTCCTTGGTCACTTGGTGCCCGTGGGTTGGGCATCCAAAGCGGCATCCTCTTGCTGCCCACTTCGTTTTGTCTTCAGATCGGCGATGGCTGCCCGGATCGCGTCCTCGGCCAGCACGCTGCAATGGATCTTCACCGGCGGGAGGGCCAGCTCCCGAACAATATCCGTGTTCTTGATGGTCAACGCCTCATCGAGCGTCTTGCCTTTGATCCACTCCGTGGCCAACGAACTGCTCGCGATCGCGCTGCCGCACCCGAAAGTCTTGAATTTCGCGTCTACGATCCGCTCGTCGTCGTCAACCTGAATCTGCAGCTTCATCACGTCGCCGCATTCCGGTGCACCGACCACGCCCGTGCCCACCCGTGGATCATCGCGGTTCAGCGAGCCCACGTTCCGCGGCTGATTGTAGTGGTCCAGAATCTTCTCGCCGTATGCCATTGGTTTACCTCAATGTTGCGCCCACGCAACCTTGCTCAGGTCAATGCCTTCGGCAGCCATTTCCGCCAACGGGCTCATCTCACGAAGTCGCTTCACCGTGCCCACAACCTGCACGATCGCTTCCTCGATCTCCGCCGCGGTGTTGAACCGCCCCAGACTGAAGCGAATCGAGCTGTGAGCCAGATCGTCGCCCACCCCCAAAGCCCGCAGCACATAACTGGGCTCCAAGGACGCGCTCGTACAGGCGGACCCGCTGCTCACCGCGATGTGTTCGAAACCCATCATCAGCGACTCGCCTTCCACGTACGCGAAGCTGACGTTGAGCGTCGCCGGCAAGGTGTGCTCGGGATCCCCGTTGCGGTACACGTCTACGAGTTGGCTTCTCAGACCCTCCCACAGACGATCTCGCAAGCCAGACAACCGTTGCGATTCCGAGGGCATCTCCTGCTGGGCCAAAGCGGCCGCCGCTCCCAGTCCGACGATCCCCGGCACGTTCAACGTCCCCGAACGCATGCCCCGCTCATGCCCACCGCCGTGCAGCACAGCCTCACAGCGAACACGCGGGTTGCGCCGGCGAACATACAGGCATCCGGCCCCCTTCGGGCCGTAAATCTTATGGGCCGAGGCGCTCAGCAGATCAATCCCCATGGCCTCCACGTCGATCGGTACCTTGCCGAACGCCTGCGTCGCGTCCGTATGGAAGATGATGCCTTTGTCTTTGCACAGGGCACCGATCTCCTTGATCGGTTGCAGTGTACCGATTTCGTTGTTCCCGAACATGAGCGATACCAGAATCGTGTCCGGCCGAAGGGATGCCCGCAGCTGCTCCAGGTCAATCCGGCCATTCCTGCCGACCGGCAGCACTGTGACCTCGAACCCCTCCCGCTCCAGGTACTTGCAGGGATCGAGGATCGCCTTGTGTTCGGTGGCCTGCGTGACGATGTGCCGGCCTTTCTCGCGATACATCTGGGCAATGCCCTTGACCGCGATGTTGTTGCTCTCCGTTGCTCCGCTGGTCCAGATGATCTCCTTGGCGCCGGCGCCGATAAGCCCCGCCACCTGGTGACGCGCCTTTTCTACCGCTTCCTCCGCCTCCCAGCCGAACTTGTGGCTGCGGCTGGCGGCGTTGCCGAACTTCCCGCGAAGATACGGCAACATCTCCTCGAGCACCCGAGGATCCAGCGGTGTCGTGGCATTGTTGTCAAGATAAATGGGCGACTTCATGTTCGGTTTCCCTTGTGGTTGGTGTGTCCATTGCCGCGCGAGAGCGTTTGGCGTGATCGGCCAGATCAGCCAGCGTCACCTCTTTGAGCATCTTCACCAGCTTGTCGTGGACCTTATGGACCGCTCCGCGTACCGGGCACAGCGACGTCAACTCGCATCCGCAGGCCTGTCGCTCCCCAGAAGCCGACTGATCGCGACGCTGTGCCCCTCGCACGCACAGAACCAAGGCCACCGGCCCATCCACCGCGGCGATGATATCGTGGAGGTTGATCTCCTCCGCCGGCCTGGCCAGCTGGTATCCGCCTCGCGGGCCCCGCTCAGACCGAGCCAGACCATGCTGAGTCAGCACCTTCAGCACATTCATGAGTAATGGCATCGGCATCCTGTACCGTGTGGCGATCTCTCGGGCACTCGATGAGTTGCTCCCCTGACAGGCCATGTGCGTCAGCGAAATCAGTGCATAATCCGTTTTCCGCGTGAACGACAACATGCCCTCAGTACCTCACCTGCGTTGAGTACCACGATCTCTGCATAGCGTTCCCCCTTGCCGGCCGCCCCCCCGTGTCGGCCGGACTTCGCAGCGGCCGCCCCCTGCGGCGGGCGAATCTCGTAGCGGCCGCCCCCTGCGGCGGCCGGCGCCTCGAGGCCTGCTGTACCCAGTGCTGGCCCCTTCGAAGCCGCGCTGTCATCTCACATCCATACGCGGTGGCCCATCCCAACCACCCTGCCAGCCTCGCGGCCAATCCGCCTCCCTGATCCCCGTCTCACCCCGCTTGATGGAAATATAGCACTCGGCAGGTACTGTTTCAAGGATAAATCGTACTCAATAGGTGCTATATGGCGCCGAGACCGTCGTGATCCACTCCGTATCGATTGTAACGTATTGCTATATAATGAGGTACGTGTTTCAAGGCCTGCCCCTCGATATCGCGGAATGAACCCCGTCAACCTCACGCGGCTTGGATCGACGCCGTGATAGGCTCGTGTGCACCTTGGCGTTCCGAGGTGGAATCGTCGGACCTCTCCGCGGGGTATGGTGTCGGACTACGCCTGCTCCGGGGTCGCCTCTGTATCGGCTTCGCCGGGGATGTCCTGGGCTCCGGCTTCGCTCCACTCGGGGGCTGATCGGTGCGATCGGCTTCCCGCACAGTAGCCCCGCTTGCTCTCGGCTTGCAGGAACTCGACGAGCATCCGCCCCGCGTCGGTCTCCACGGTCTCGGCCAATTGAGTCGCAGCCCTGCTAAATGGGATACCCGAGCCGTAGAGCAGACGGAACGCCCGGCGAATTTCATTGATGGCCGCGGTGTCGAAGCCCGCCCGTCGCATTCCGATCGCGTTGTACTGGACGATGGTAGACACGCCATAGCAGGTCATGAAAGGGGGCACGTCCATGAGGGCGCGAGCGCCCCCCGCCACGAAGGCGTAGCGGCCAATGCGCGTGAACTGGTGCACCGCGCCGTAGCCCGAGATGATTGCGAAGTCGTCGGCTTCCACATGGCCGCTCAGCGCCGCCATGTTGTAGACTTTCACCCCGCGGCCGAGGCGGCAGTTGTGCCCCACGTGGGAATGGGCCAGTAAGAAGCATTCATCGCCGACCCAGGTCGTGGACTCGGGCTGCGTACCGCGGTGCACGGTGGCGGACTCGCGGATCACTACGCCGTTACCGATTTTGCAGTAACTGCGTTCGCCGCCATAGTGGAAGTCCTGCGGCATGTGCCCGACGACCGCCAGCGGATGGATGTCGCAGCGCTCGCCGATCTCCGTCCAGCCGCTCAGGTACGCGTGGGCTCGCACTTGTGTGTGGGCCGCGATCTTGACGGGGCCTTCGATGATGACGTACGGGCCGATCTCGGCAGTCGGGTCGATTTCCGCCTGACGGTCGATGACCGCGGTGGGATGAATGGCCATGGAGGGGTGGTCCCTTCAAAAAGGCTGGTTGCTCCTGTCGTCCAACGCGGGCGGCTATTTTACTCGCCCAATCGCCGCAAACAAGGCCGCCGCAAGCCCGCGTTTGCCCATCTTCCGGGCAGCCCCTATACCTTCTTCCGTTGAGCGCCTTGATCGGTAACGAACGGAGAGCGCAGATGAGCGAGACCGGGTATGTTCTGGATCAGACGCTTGCCGCGGCGGGGGCCCGCCTGACCGATGAGGAGGGGATCACCCTGGCGGCGGACTACGGCGATCCGGCCGGCGAGTACGCGGCGGCCCTTTCCGGGGCGGGCCTTTACGCCGCCCAGGAGCGCGGGCTCATCGAGGTGACCGGGCCGGATCGGGCAGGCTGGCTCAGCAACCTGGTCACCAACGCGGTGCAGCACCTGGAGGCCGGCCAGGGCACCTACACCTTCGCGGTCAACGTCCAGGGCCGCATCCTGTTCGACGCCAATGTGCTGGCGTTGCCTGACGCCATCTGGCTGGACGTCGATCGGCGGCTTGTTGACAAGGCGATCGGGCACCTGGAACGTCATCTCATCATGGAGCGAGTGACGCTGCGCGAGTCGAGCGATGCGTTCACGAGGGTCGCTCTACTCGGTCCGCGGGTGTTCGATATCGCCGAGGCCCTGGGGGCCACGCATGCCAGAGCGATGGCGGCGCTGGGGGCGACGGTGGTTCCCTTGCGGGGTCAGCATCGCCTGCTGGTGCGGCATGACGAGCTGGCGGGCGTGCCGGGTCTCGAATTGTACGTCGAGCCCGAGGCGGCCGTTGCATGCTGGCGGCGACTGCTGGACATCGGGGCGCCCGTTGGTTTGCGTCCGGTGGGCCGGACCGCGGTCCAATCGCTGCGGATCGAGGCGGGTATTCCCGTCTGCGGCGAGGATCTCGACGACACGGTCCTGCCGGCCGAGACTGGCCAGATCAAGCGAGCTGTCAGTTACTCAAAAGGCTGTTACCTGGGCCAGGAGGTGGTCGAGCGGATGCGGTCGCATGGTAACGTGGCGGCACGGCGACTGGTCGGACTGCGCTTCGCGTCCGATCCCGGCGGTTTACCGCGAAACACCCCGCTCTTCTGTGACGGCAAGGAGTGCGGCCGACTGACCAGCCGGTGCTATTCCTTCGGCCTCGCGAAGTACATCGGCTTGGGTTTCGTGCGCTCCGCCCAGGCCGCCCCGGGGACGATCGTGACCGTCGGTACGCAGGAAGCCGTCACCGCGGAAATCGCCGAGCCCTCGATGCGGCCCGCGACGACGCTCTGACAGCGACCGTTGATCGCTCCTGCATCAACAAGCCGCGGATTGGGTACATTCAGAATGTGACGGCTGCAATGACGTTTCCTCATTCAGGATGTGATGGCCAGAATGACGTTTCCTTATACAGCATGTGACGGCTAGAACGACGTTTTCTCGCAGGGTCGAGCTGACCTTGGCGACCGCACTTTGGCTCAGCGACCGCGCTTTGGCTCGGCGACGGTGCTTTGGCTCGGCGACCGCGCTTTGGCTCAGCGACCGCACTTTGGCTCGACGACGGTGCTTCCGTAGCGGCCGCCCCCCGCGGCGGCCGGGGCTTGCTTGGGGAATCAAGACCAGTACGAGAGAATTTTGCAAGCGAAGCCCGACTCACAGCGCAGTACCAGCCGCGCGCCAACGAGCCCCGAGCGCAAGCGAGTGGGAGGGAGTAGAAGACGCACACGCTTCCCGCACTGCTCACAGAGCAGTGCCACACAAGAGCACAGCGCAGTACCACACGAGAGCACATCGCAGTGCCAGATGAACCCACACGGCAGTGCCACACGAGCGCGCCACTCAGCCGCGGGTCATCTTGTCGGCGGGTAGTCCCGTTCGCGGCAAGCCTCGATCCTGACGCTTGGCCGCCCGCGGCCCTGGGTGCGGCAGCACAGCGTTACCGGGCGGTGGAAGGGCAGGGGGGCCAGCGGCCAGATATGCCCGAAGTTATCCAGGGCCACGACCGGCTTGCGGCTGCCACGCGGCAGATGATGGCGGAGGATGTTGAACACGGCATCCGATTGCTCGGTATCGCCGCTGTGGAAGTCGCCGAGGATCAGCCCGTCGGCCCGATCCAGCAGACCCGCCAGCCGCAGCGCGGCGATCATGCGGTCCACCTTGTCGCAGGCTTCGTTGAGATCCTCGATTGCCAGCCATTTGCTCTGGGTCTCGATGGCCGGCATGAATCGCGAGCCGAGCATCGCCACCAACAGGCTCAGGTTCCCGCCGGTGATAACGATTGGCCGGCGAGCGGGCAACCGGCCCTGGAGCAGTCGGCCGGTCGGCACGCGCGGCGAAGGTTGGCCGTCCAGCAAGTCCGCCACCTCCGCGAAGAAAGCTTTGAACGCCTCGGGATACTTCGCGTTAGCCCAGCCCGCAGCGAAGCCGGCCCGCAGGTCGTCGGACATGCCCTGCGGGTTGGTCAGTCGGGAGAGATTCTTGAGGGCCCATCGTTTCATGCCCGATTCGAGGAAGCCGGGCCCCAAGTCGTACAAACCCACCACCTGCGGGTATTGACCGGCGATGGTGATCAGCGTGGTCATCTCGCTGAAGCCGAACAGGTGCAGCGTTCGCTTGCGTTTGCCGAGCAGATCCCAGTTGATGCGGTCCAGGATCCTTGTGAACCATGCCCCGCCGCGGATGGTGACCAAAGCCGCCACGCCGTCGTCGGCGAACACGGACTCGACTTCGCGGACACGGGCCGCGTCGTCAAATCGCCCGCCCTCCTCGTCCACCTCGCGGGCCAGGATCATCCGTTCGCTGGCGGTCACCTGATAGCGAGCGCCCACGGCCTGCTGGACCAGTTGAACCATGCCGGGCACATCCTTGACGCCGAGGCCGGTCAACATCTGCTTGGCGGAACTGCCCCACGCGGTGATGTGAATGCGACGCGGCGGTGTGGTTTTCATCATCGAGGTTCCCTGGCGGCACGCACCATCGCCGCCGCAGACTCCGGGTCTACCGGCGCGGTCGTGCGTTGCCTGTGCTTGACAGCGGTGCCGACGATCACCCCGCTGGCGACGTCGAGCAGTGATCGTACAGTTTCCGGCGTGGCTCCGCTGCCGACGAGTATCGGGCGATCGGGTACCGCCGAGCGCACGCGGGCCAAGTCGTCGAGGCTCGTGGGTTTGCCGGTTGCCGTTCCACTGACGATCAGTCCGTCCGCCCGGCCGCGGTAGGCGGTTTCCTCGGCGGCCTCGGCGATATCCGGCGACGACAGCGGCTGGGCGTGCTTGACGTGCACATCCGCGAAGATCGCGACATCGATGCCAAGCTGCCGACGGTAACGCAGCGTTTCGTCCGCCCGACCCTCGATCAGACCTTGATCGGTGGCATAGACGCCCACATGCACGTTGACGCGAATGAACGCCGCCCCACAAGCGGCCGCGACGGCCATCGCCGCCAAGGGATCATTCCGAAGCACGTTGATCCCCAAAGGCAGCGGTACGGCCTCACGGATCGCCCGACCGACCACGGTCATCGATGCCACCGTGTGCGGCTCGACTTGCGTGGCCCGGAAAGGGGCGTCGCCAAAGTTCTCCATCATCAGGGCGTCAAAACCAGCCCTCGCCAGTGTCCGCGCGTCCTCCACCGCCCGGGTCACCGTCTCGTGAAGCGATGCGGTTGCCCCCGGACTACCGGGCAACGGCAGCAGGTGGACCATGCCCACCAACGCCCCGTCAGGCAGTACCTGTGGCGTGGAACTCATGGTTTCTGGCGGCAGGGGCGGCTTCGGAAAACCGCCACCACGTCCTCAATAGGCACGACGAACAACTGGTTGCCCGGCTCGAAGTCGACCGGGATCGAGTTCTTGGGGTTGAAGAGCACCTTGTCGTACTGGCGGATGGGAAAGTCATCGTCGTTGGCGAGTTGAGCCGAGACGGTAACCACCCGGCCGGTGATGGTCGGAATCTCGATACGGTCTGGCAGAGCGATCCCGCCCTTGGTGGACTTCTTGTCCTCGTCCTTGCGAATCAGAACCCGCTTGCCCACGGGTTCTACGATTTCGAGCTTGTTGCGTTTGGGCTGGGTATCGCGAGGCATGTCCGCTCCTGCCGAAGAGCCTTCTGAAACCGGTTGCTACCGCTGACGCCCACGTTCCCTTCCCGCGGGTTCTATGCGCCAACGCGGAAGCGGTACCCTACGCGGGCCGCCCGGAAGGCATCCGGCGCCGGGATTATAACGATATGCCGCCAACGCTGACAACCGCTTGCCATTCTGTATTGGCCCGCGATTCCGAGCGAGATCAGGCAGTGTCGATGCCCGTGCCGTTCCGAGTCAAGGTTGACTGACGCCCAGCATCGAGCGGGCTCCGGCTTCTGTCCGCGGTGTCTTGGCGCGTGTGGCGAACTCGATGAAGCGGTCGCGAGGCACGAAGCCGCGCTGGATCTGGTAGGTGCCGTCAGGCGCGACGATGACGCTGCTGGGAACCGTGGTCACGCCGTACTTGCCCACGTACGCGATGAATTGCGGGCCGAAGTCACGATCGACCATCACGTTGATCGTGTCCTGGAATAGCGAGACGACCTCGGGTGCGGATAGCACTTCGTCGCCGAGCATGCGGTTGGAGTCGCTGTCCGGCCACCACTTGTAGAAGACGAAGAGATGCCTGCCCTCAGCGCGGGCCTGTTGTTCGGCGGCCTCGAAATCGTTGCGCCAGTTGTACTGCATGCAGCCGGTCGCCGGAGCGAGAAGAGCCAGCAGTATCGACAGCCCGCAACCCCTCGATATGCTCCGGTTCCGGGGCCCCGAGGATTCCGCGGCTCGCCTGGGGTTTCCGCACGGGAGGCCCTGTGTGTGATTGTTGTTGCCGCTCTTCAGGCTGGTCATGGGCAGGATACTCATGCAGATCGGCGGTCGCTACGCGGCAGCGATCGCTTGCGAGGGAGGGGGCGGCACTTGGTTGGTGATGAACACAATCTGAAACAGATCGACCGGGTCGAGCTTGTAGCGGAAGTCCACCTCGAGCCCGGTCTTGCGAATCAGATCCTGGAGGCAAAGGTCGCTGCGCCAGCCAAGGTGCTGACAGAGGGGGCACAACCATTTCTCAAGCAGGCCGATGAACCGGTTGCTCGACCGGAAGTGGTTGATGATGACGATCTGGCCACCAGGCCGGGTCACACGCCGCGTCTCCTCGATCAGCTTCACCGGGTCGCTGACCACGGTGACCACATGGCTGAGCAGTACGTGGTCGAAAGTATGATCGGGGAAGGGGAGCTGCAACGCGTTGCCTAGTGCCAGATTGACCCCCTTGAGATCGTGCTGGAGAATTCGCCGACGGGCTCGGCGAAGCATGCCTTCGCTCAAGTCGATACCGACCACGCGGGCGTGCGACGGATAAGAGGGCAGTGCCAATCCCGTGCCGACGCCTATATCCAGCACCTGTTCGCCCGGACGGATGTACATCTGCTCCATCGCGCGGGTTGTGCGACGATGCACAATCGCCGGCCAGAGCATATCGTAGAAATACGCCCAGACGTTGTAGATTCGCCGTGTCGTCGTTTCTTGCATAGCACCGCGCCTTACTGTATCCCAGGCCGTAGCGTATCGCTTTGGCCGCGGATACGCAAGCCGGACGCCCCCCCTCGCTTCACAAGCGATTCATCCTGCGGACCGGCGATCCGAGTCGTGGTGGGATCGGATGAACGCTGCGTCGTTCCGACTGGCCTCGCGTGTTGCGGCGAATGTCTTGCCGATGCAGGCTAACTACATCTTTCTACTTTTCGCGAGGCAAAAAAAAAACGCGGCGACCGCGGGGACGGTCGCCGACGTTCTCTCTCCCGAAGCTAGGGTTAACGCCTCGATCCAATTGTAGCCACACGGGCTAGTCAAGTCAAAAAAGTGACGAATATCCGACGCATAATGGAGCGTCGGGCTCCTCGCTGCCTGCCGAACAACCTCCTTGCGTACCTCGTTGGCTATGGCGGTGACGAGAAACCGCCTGCCGGGTCTGCGAGCCGTGTCAGCGTCGGTTCGTCCGACCGTGGAGCTGACCGCCGCGCCTTTCTGCGACTGTTATCGGAACTCTACTGGTTCCAGGGTGAGAGAAAGGACCATTTCAGGCGCCTGCCGGCTGCCGCAGAGGCCGGAGCGCGGCGACTCCCTGGCCCTGCGGTGGCTTGTGCTGATAGTGGGCGCAAGGGCAAAGGCGATTACTTGGCGTATTTCACACCGCAGCCGTAAGGATCGGTCCTGCTTGTGGCGACAGGCTTGTCGGCCAGCAGGTCCTCGAGGGCGGCGGCCACATGGTTGACCCCTTCCTGCTCCTTGCGATCGTCGATGGCCCCGGAGTAGACCAGCTTGCCTTTCCTGTCCACGACGTACATATGCGGCGTCGTCCTGGCCGAGTAGGTTCGGCCGACCTTGCCGTCGGGGTCGAGCAGGACGGGGAAGGTGAGATGATGTTTGGCTGCGGCGACGCGCACGGTATCGGCTGTGTTGCTGTGCGTGGAGTCGATTCCCAGCCAGATCACTCCCCTCTCGGCGTACTTGGCGTAGGTGTTCTGCATGGTCTGGTCGGTGTGCTTTCCCCTGCTGATCGGGCACTCGTGGTTGACCCATTCGAGGACGACGATCTTGTCCTTGAACTCGGAGAGAGTAAACGTCTTGCCGTACACGTCCTTGAGGCTGAAATCGGGGGCCTGCTGCCCCAACTCGGCTTTCTTGGCGGGTTCCTTCGCGGCGTCGGTCCGAGCTTGGGCGAACACCAGACTCGCGATCGCCGTCGTGGCCAACGCTACACCCAGCCACCATCGTTTCATGTTGGGCTCCTTGTGATGTGCTCCCCGGCTAGCGTTCTAGGGAGCGGGCCTGGTGCCTGCCGTGATGCGTTGGCTCCAGGGGAAGGCAGGCATTCCCGGCAGAAGCACACCCGTTACGGCAGCGGGAAGGACGGGCTCGGCTTCCGGGCGGCCCCGCTGGCCTGTTGCGGTACTGCATACTGTATGTTCGCATCTCAGAACAAAGCCCACGGTCCATTTTCACCGATGGCCACCCCGCTGGTCGTCCGATAGCTTGGTATGACCGCGATGGATGGCGTTTTTGGGTAGTGGCCGGCCCCCCGGGGCGGGGCGGGCGACTGGCTGCTACCGAGCAGCGATGTCATGATAGATGGGGTGGACAAGCTGGACCAGCGGGAGGAGTCGCCATTTCGGCGGTAGTGTTCGGCGGCGGATTAACCGTTGAATGGCGGCGCTATCGGGCCTATTATCAGCTAGAGGGCCGATCCTCCCGGATGACCGGCGAGAGGGACGCCCCGGTTTCGGGACGCTCGCGGCGAGTGAACATCATGCCTGCCAAAGACTTAGGTTTGGTCACCGAAGGTTGGGACTATGTTCCCGGGCAGGTGAGCGTACGTCGCGTTCGCGGGACCGACAACCGCATCAAGATCCAGATGCGGGTCGATCTGGGTGTGTTGCAGATGGAAGCGCGAGGGCGGCCGGACGGCCACCACCCTTACGGGCATGAATCCCTGCTCGAGTATCACCTGGCTCGGGTCGCCGCGTACCGACAGATGAACGGCACGGATCTGGGTTTCTCGCTGGATCAGAAGGAGTGCCGCGAGATTCGCGAGGAGACCTTCCAGTATTACCAGCGTTATCTGGCCAACTTCGTGCTGGAGGACTTTGAGGCGGTGGCTCGCGACACGAAGCGGAACCTCAGGGCCCTGGATTTGTGTGTGACCTACGCGGTTGAGGATGAGGATCGGTACGGGCTGGAGGTCTACCGGCCGTACATCGTGATGATGCACAGTCAGAGCATGGCCCTTCTGGCCATGCGGCAAAGTGCCTATCGCACCGCCTTGACACACGTCGAGGTAGGGTTGCAGGCTATTCGCACTTTCTTCAAGCGGATGGGTCAGGGCAAGGTATTCCGCCATAGCGGCGAGGCCCAGGTGCTGCGCACGTTGCGGCGTGAGATCCGGCGGCATTTGCCGGTGGACCCTATTCGCGATCTTCGCAAGCAGCTTCGACAGGCGATTACCGAGGAGCGGTACGAAGAGGCCGCCCGCCTGCGCGATGAGCTCGACGCGATCCTGCTGGACCCCCAAGTCCGACTCGAGGAGCAGGGTCAAACCCGCGAGTGATGAGCCCGTTCTGTGCCGACTGGACCATCCTCATGTACGGGGCCGGCGAGTTGCGCCCGTTTGGGATGGGCGACTCAGGCGGGGATGAACGGGGGGACATCCTGTCGACTGACGGTGGTGGGGAGGTGTGGCCATCGGCTTTTGATGCGGGCGGCCAGGATGGGGAGAATGGGCCGCTCGCTCTCAGCGTGGCCGAGGGCGATGGCGGTCTTGCCGTGGCGCAGGATGGTCAGGGCGTCATGGTGGCGGATTTCGCCGGTGACGATCACATCGCAATCAGCGGCCCTGGGTTTCTCGAAGGGTAGTCGGCCGGCGGCGCCGACGCAGACGGCAGCCCTGCGGATTGGGGTGCCTGGGCGACCGACGATTGAGGCCACTTTGGATCGCGTGGCTTCCTTGAGCTGGGCGGCGAGGCTTCGCAGTGTTGTGGCCTTGGGCAGTCGCCCGACTCGTCCGATGCCGAAAGTGGGCGGCTGGGCCAGGGGGTAGAGGTCGTAGGCGGGTTCCTCGTAGGGATGGGCTCGCAGCAGGGCGTCGATCACCTCGGGCAGAAGGCGGTTTGGGACGACCATTTCGATGCGTATTTCGTCGACTGTTTCCAGTCGGCCGCGGCGCCCGACGCGTGGCTGGGTGGATTCGGTGCCGAAGAAGGTACCCTTTCCGGTGAGGCGGTAGCTGCAATGTTCGTACTGTCCGATCCGGCCGGCGCCCGCGTCGGCCATGGCGTCGGCGACGCGGTCGACCTGAGCTGCCGGGACGAAGGTGACGATTTTGGATTGCGTGGACGGCGGGGTGGGGTAGTCGAAGGGCTCGACCTCGGACAGGCCGCAGAGGGCGGCGAGTACATCGTTGGTTCCTCCTGGGGCGGCGTCGAGGGCGGTGTGTGGCGAGTAGATGGCGATTCCCGTCGCGATCGCCCGGTAGACGATGGCGTCGGTGTTGGGGCTATCCGCGAGGAGGCGCTGGACGGGCCGGAATAGCGGTGGATGGTAGGCGACGACGAGTGAATGGTGAGCTTTGACGGCCTCCTGTAGCACCGGCAAAGTGAGATCGATGCAGAGGAGCGCAGACTGGCAGGTTAAGCTTCGGTCGCCGGTCAGCAGTCCGACGTTATCCCATGATTGAGCGAGCGAAGGTGGCGCGAGGGCATCCAGCAGGTCAGCGACATCCCCGACGGTGACGGTCGATCGGTTTCGGGGGGTGGCGGGGCGGCGGTGAGGTGCGGGCATGGATCACTTCCTTTCGGTTTTCAGTATAGCAAGGAACTCGGTGTAGTTCTTGACTTGCAGGACCTTCTCGCGTGCCTGGGGTGTGGCGAAGATTCGGGCGATCTCGGCGAGGATGGCGATTTGGGTGCCGTTGTCCCGCAGGGGGGTGAGGATGAGGAAGATAATTCGCGCGGGTTCGCCGTCGGGGGCGTCGAAATCGACGCCGGTCGCGGAGAGGCCGACGGCGACCAGCGGAAGGGTTAGTCCCTCGACACGAGCGTGGGGTACGGCGAGCTGGTTGCCCATACCGGTGGGCATCAACTCTTCGCGTTGGCGGGCTGCTGCCTGGACAGGAGCGGGATCGAGCGAGGCAGTGGCGCAGAGGGCGGCGGCCAGTTCGTCGATGACTTCGAAGCGTTTGCGGGCCTGGAGAGGATGAAGGAAAGCCTTGGCGAGGACGAAGTCGCTGAGGCGGGGGTGCTTGGCGAGGCCGAGCAGTCGTTGCATGGCGGGGCCGCTGATGAGCGACGTGACCAGGGCCATGACCACGAGAGCGACGAACATGCGTTCGCCGATGAGCCCGTATTGCAGTGCGAGCAGGCCAATGATGATCTCCATGGCTCCGCGAGCATTCATGCCGAAGCCGACCGCCCATGCTTCTCGCCGAGAGATCCCGACATAGCGGGCTCCCAGGGTGCAGCCGACGATCTTGCCCAGGCAGGCGATCGCCAGAACGGTGAGGACGAGGAACAGGTCGAACTGCTGGACGAAGTTGACCCGCAGGCCGATGCTGGCAAAGAACAGGGGGGCAAAGAAGCAGGATATGAAGTGACTGATGATGGTGCGGGTGTGTTCGCGGAGGTGGGCTGAGTCGCCGATGGCAACTCCGACGAGCAGCGCTCCGAAAATGGCGTGGACGCCGATCCACTCGGTGAGGGCTCCGCCGAGCAGGGCCATGCCCAGGGACAGCCCGAGAACTCCGCTGGGCCAGGTGGTATGGGCCTGAACCCAGGGCAGCGAGCGATGGATGAGCCATCGGCCGGCCGTGAGCATGAAGGCGGTGAAAGCGATGGTTAGTGAGATGGTGAGCAGGACTGGATGGGCTTGGGAGGTATTTTCGGGTATCATACCCAGGACGAAGGCGAAGATAATCCAGCCCACCAAGTCGTTGAAGATGGCGGCGGCGACGACGAGCATACCCAGGTCGCTGCGGTAGAGGTTGAGGTCCATGAGTGTTCGAGCGATGACGGGCAGGGCGGAGATGGACAGGGCGGTGGCGAAGAAGAGGGCGAAGATCAGCGGGGGCGCGGCTGCTTCGGCGCCGAGTGTTTGTGGTGCGGCCCATGCGGCGGCGAATCCAAGTGCGAAGGGGCAGGCGATACCCAGGATACCGACGATGAGGGCGGAGCGTCCTTGTCGCCAGGCGACGGAGAGATCGACCTCGATGCCGGCCACAAGCAGAAAGAGGGTAATGGCCAGGATGCTGAAGCCGTCGAGTACGAGAGGGAGGCTGCCCGCTGCGGGGAACAGCAACCCGGTGAAATCGGGTGCGATCGCACCCATGACGGTTGGGCCGAGGATGACGCCGGCGAGGATTTCGCCGACGACGGCGGGCTGGTTGAAGCGCATGGCCAACTCGCCCAGCACGCGTGCCGCGAGGAGCAGCGTGCCCAGAGCCAGAAACATGACCATGGTGTCATGCGACGTGAGGGCTTCCATAAGCGGCTGTGCAGTATAGTCTTTTGGAAATGGGTATGGTACCGTGATTCAGGCTGACTGAATTGGAGGTGGGTGGCCGCGGGTTTGCGTTGGGTTGGTATGGCTGGGGTGTCAGGCATGAGCGCAGGTAGAGAGGATATGCAGGGGGGCAACGGCCGGGGTGATGCGGCTGTATTCTTCGACATGGACGGCACGTTGACGAAGCCCTGTTTCGACTTTGACGCGATTCGGCGTGAGATTGGACTGCCGAAGGAGCCGTGGATGCCGATTCTTGAGGCTCTGGAGCTCATGCCGGCGGATGAGCGAAGGCGTGCGGAGGCGATCCTGCTGCGTCATGAGGCAGAGGCGGCGGAGACGTGCGATCTATGGGAGGATGCTGTAGAGGTGGTGTCGCGACTCCGCGGCGCGGGGCTGCGAACGGCGCTGCTGACGCGGAACAGCCGGCAGTCGGCGGAGCGAGTCTTGGCCCGGCATGGTCTGTCTTTCCCGATTGTGCACACCCGTGAGGATGGGCCGATCAAACCGGCCCCGGATCCGGTGTTGGCGGTTTGCAGGCAGTTGGATGTTCCGCCGGCCAAGACTTGGGTGGTGGGCGACTATCTGTTTGATCTGCAGTCGGGTAACGCGGCGGGGGCGCGGACGGTGCTGATGATTGGCGACGCGCCTCGTCCGGTCTACGCGGACCAGGCTGATTTCGTTATTCGGCGGTTGAGCGAGCTGCTGGGTTTGCTCTGCTAAAAGGGTGTCAGGAACGAATGGTACTGCCGTGCGGAAGTTGCGTTCCGCGGGGCGGTTACGTTTTTCCGATTTCTTGGCGCAGCTCTTGTCGGGGCTTTTTCATGAGCGGATAGCGGTGACGCCGTCGCTTGA
>JAAYDF010000097.1 GCA_012729395.1 Phycisphaerae bacterium | reverse complement strand
CCGCTCGGCTTGAGTGACGAGCGACTGTCGCTCAATCGGTCCGGCTTCGCAGGGTCGCGAACGCGGCCAGGGCTTCCTTGCGGGCCTGGGCATGATCGACGATCGGCGCGGGATAGCGATCCTGCCCACCGGCGGCGGCTGCACTTCGGCTTACAGATGGTTGGCTAACTGGATGGTGGATTCTGCCAGCAGGCACATCCGCCAGCTCGGGAACCCACTGCCGCACATAGTGCCCTTGCGGATCGAACCGCTGGCCCTGTGAAATCGGGTTGAAGATCCGGAAGTAAGGGGCGGCGTCGGCACCACACCCCGCGGTCCACTGCCAGCCGAGCGTGTTGTTGGCCAGATCCGCGTCCACCAGTGTATCCCAGAACCACCGGGCCCCCTCCCGCCAATGGATACGCAGATCCTTGACCAGGAAGGAGGCGACGATCATCCGAACGCGATTGTGCATCCATCCCGTATGCCACAGCTCAAGCATGCCCGCATCCACGATCGGGTATCCCGTGCGGCCCTGCTGCCAGGCACGCAAGAGCCGCGGGCTGCGGAACCACGGAAAACGGACGAACTCCGGCCGTAAGGGTTGCGTCGGCGTGTGCGGAAAGTGATGAAGTAGATGGTGGGCGAACTCGCGCCAGCCCAACTGCCGCAGGAACGGCTCGGCGGGGTCGGTTGCTAGGCCTGACCTCCCGCCGACCGCCTCACGTACCGCATGCCAGACCTGTCTCGGGCTCAGCTCGCCCCAGTGCAGATGCGGTGAGAGTCGCGACGTGCCCAACAGGTCGGGACGATCCCGCCCGGTCGCGTAGTGGTCCACGGCCTCGGCAAGAAAGCGTCGCAGGCGTGCGTGGCCGGCCTGCTCGCCCGGTTGCCACGCCTCACGCAAACCCGCCGCCCAATCCGGTCGCGGCAGCAGATCCAGCTCCGCCAGGGGCACGGACCGCGGCCAACGCTTCGGAGCAGGCAATCGCGGCGGCGCGGGCAAAGGTGCGCTCGGCTCCCCTTGTGCCGTGGCCGCCTTCCAGAACGCGGTGAACACGCGATACGGGCCGCCCTGTTGGTTGGCGACCTCCCACGGCTCGCGAAGCAGGCCACCGTTGAAGGTGTCCACCGTCACCCCATCCGCTCGCAAGGCGCATGCGACCCGCTCGTCTTGAGCCACGGTTTCAGGTTCATAACGGCGATTCCAGAACACGGCCTCGGCACCGGTCTCCCGCACCAGCGCGCGAAGCGTTGCCAGGACCGGCCCTGGGCGCACGATCAGCCGCGAGCCATACGATTGCAGCCGCTCATTCAGATGCCCGAGCGAGTGATGGAGCCACCAGCGGGCCGCGGCGCCCGGCGGCCAGTCGCCCTCTTCGTCGGGCGACCAGACGTACACGGGCACGATCGCCCCACCACGCCGCACCGCCGCCGACAAGGCCGGATGATCCGCCAGCCGCAGATCCTGCCGAAACCAGACCAGCGTTAACGCCATGGCGTCGGAACCTCCGGTCGCGTCTCCCCCTTACCGCCAGCCTCACCAACCGCCCCACTCAGTCATCACTCGAACCCGGCGCGGGCCGCTGCGAACCAGCGCCCACATCCTAACGCACGCCGCGCGGCTCCTACAAAGTGGCCGCTCTCGACTGTCCGCAAACCAGCGAACCTGCCGGGCGTTTCCGGCATCCCGCCCGAAGGTGCACGCATCGTTGTACCTTGACGGAATCTCCCGAGAATCTAGTATAACGGCGGTGGATGATGTGTTTCGGTAGCGCCCCCCGTGCGGTGAAAGGCTGACATGATGCGTCTTGCCCTAATGATGCTTCTTCTTACCATGGCCACAATCACTCCTGCCAATGCGGAATCATCAAATACTGCCTTGACCGTCGAGCGACTGCGGTGCGAGTACCTGGTCAACCCGCTGGGTATCGACGCCATGTCTCCGCGTCTGGGCTGGGTGCCGCAATCGTCGGTACGCGGGCAGCGGCAAACGGCCTATCAGATCCTTGCCGCCACGGACCCGCAAGTATTGGCCGCCGATCGCGGCGACCTGTGGGACAGCGGCAAGGTCGATTCCCATGAATCGGTGCACGTACTCTACGGCGGACAGCCGCTGGCGTCGGGGCAGCGGGTCTACTGGAAGGTGCGGGTCTGGGGCCGCGACGGTGAGCCCTCGCCCTATAGCGAGCCCGCTTGGTGGGAGATGGGCCTGCTGAAGCCCGAGGACTGGCGGGGCCAGTGGCTGGCGGCCCACCCCGATCGCCACCAGATGCTCGCCCCGTTCGACACGGCCCGCATGCGCTGGATCTGGTGGCCCGAAGCCAACCCCGATGCCGCCCCACCCAAGGATCAGTCGCGGTTCTTCCGCCGGACCTTTGAGCTGCCGGCCGACCGAACCATCACCCGGGCCCAGCTCCTGCTCACCGGCGACGACCATTACGTGCTGCACATCAACGGCCAGCAGGTCGGCACCAACGACTACTGGCAGATGCTGCGTGTGTACGACCTGACCGCCCACCTCCAGCCCGGCACCAACGCCCTAGCCGTCGTGATCCGCAATTACGGCGACGCGGCCGGCCTGATCGCCCAACTCCGCGTGGATTTCGTAGAGGGCGAACCCCTCGTGCTTTCAACCGATACCGCATGGCAGAGCAGCGACGAGGACAAACCCGGCTGGACCGATCCCGGCTTCGACGCGACCGGCTGGCAGGCGTGCCGAGACCTCGGCCCCTTCGGCGGCGCGCCCTGGGGCGAACTCTACCTCCTGCCAGAGCCCCGCTCCGCGCCGCTGTTCCGCAAGAGCTTCACGGTAGCCAAGCCGGTCAAGGCCGCCCAGGCGTACATCTGCGGTCTGGGCTACCACGAGCTGTACCTCAACAACGAACGCATCGGCGACCATGTCCTCGACCCCGCGTTCACCAACTACGACCACCGGGCCTTGTATGTTACCCACGACGTCACCGAGCAGATCAAGCCGGGCAAGAACGCCATCGGCGTCATGCTCGGCAACGGCTGGTACAACATGCACACGCGGGCGGTCTGGCTCTTCGACAAAGCCCCGTGGCGCGACGTGCCCTGCCTGCGAATGCAACTGCACCTGACGTTCGAGGACGGCTCGCAAGAGACTATCCACACCGACCCGACCTGGAAAACCGCACCCGGCCCGATCCTCTTCGACGCCATCCGCAACGGCGAAGCATACGACGCCCGCCTCGAACGAAACGGCTGGGCCTCACCTGACTGCGACGACGCCGACTGGCAGCCACCGCACGTGGTCCGCGGACCGGCCGGTCGGCTTGTGCCCCAGACCATGCCCGCCATCCAGGTCACGCAGACCATCCAGCCTGTGGCCATGTCGGAACCGCAGCCGGGCATTTTCGTCTTCGACCTGGGGCAGAACCTGGCCGGCTGGGCTCGCTTGACCGTCAAGGGGCCAGCCGGCACGCGCGTTACCCTCAAGTACGGCGAACGCCTCAATGCCGACGGCACCGTCAATCAGGATCTGATCGCCGCCCACAGCCTGCAGGCCCCCTTCCAGACCGACACCTACATCCTCAAAGGCGACGGCGCCGAGACCTGGGAGCCCCGCTTCGTCTACCACGGCTTCCAGTACGTCGAAGTCAGCGGCTGGCCCGGCAAACCCGCGCTCGACAACCTCCAGGGCCGCTTCGCTCACACCGCCTGCCCGCAGGTCGGCAACTTCGAGTGTTCCAATACCCTCTTCGGCCGCATCCAGCGGGCCGCCCGGTGGTCGTATTGGGGCAACTTCCACGGCTATCCGACCGACTGCCCGCATCGCGAGAAAAACGGCTGGACCGGTGACGCCCACATGGCCTCCGAGCAGGCGATGTACAGTTTCGACAACGCCGCCGCGTACGCCAAGTGGATCGACGACATGCGCGACGCGATGAAGGACGACGGACAACTGCCGGGCATCGTACCCACCGGCGGGTGGGGCTACCATTGGGGCAACGGGCCCGCGTGGGACATCGCCTACCTGACCATTCCCTGGCAGCTCTATCTCTACCACGGCGACCGCGGCATCTTGGAGCGGCACTACGCCGGTTTCAAGCGTTACGTCGATTACATGACCAGCCGGGCAGAGGGGCACATCGTCTCCTTCGGCCTGGGCGATTGGGTAGCCATCGACCAGAAAACACCCGAGGCGGTGACGTCGACCGGTTACTACTACCGTGGGGCCCTCCTGGTCTCCCAGACGGCCACCCTGCTCGGCAAGCTGGACGACGCCAAGCGTTACGCCGACTTGGCCGGGCGGATCCGCAAGGCGTTCAACGCGAAGTTCTACGATCGGCGGACCGGCCAGTACGCGACCGGCAGCCAGACCGCCCTGGCCTGTGCCCTCTACCACGGCCTCGTCGAGCCCGACCAGGTGGACCGCGTCGTTGCCAATTTGGTCGCCAACATCGAGAAATGCGACGGCCACATCAACAGCGGCGTGCTCGGCTCCATCTACATCCCGCACGCCCTGACCCGTTACGGCCGACCCGATGTCGCCTACACCCTCGCGGCCAAGACGACCTACCCGAGTTGGGGCCACTGGATCCAGCAGGGTGCGACCACCTTGTGGGAAGACTGGAAGGGCGAGGCGTCGCTCAACCACATCTTCTTCGGCGATATCTGCACGTGGTTCTACCAGGCGCTGGCCGGCATCCGGGTCGATCCTGAGCAGCCGGCCTTCGAGCACATTCTCATTCGCCCGGAGATCCTCGGCGATCTGACCTGGGCCAAGGGCGAGATCGACACCGTCCGCGGCAAGGTCGCCAGCCACTGGCAACTGGCCGACGGTGCGTTGACCCTGACCGTCACCATCCCCGCCAACAGCACCGCGACGGTTTTCCTGCCGGCCTCCGACCCGAGCAAGGTCACCGAAAGCGGCCGGTCGGCGGCCGAGAGCCCCGGCGTTCGTTTCATCAAGGCCGAAGGCGGACGATGCACCTATGCGGTGGACTCGGGCCAGTACGTGTTTGCCACGCCGTGGCCCTGAGCCAATCTCGCGGAGAGCCTCGTGCCCGCAATGCGCCCCTACCCATTGCTGTTTGAGCCGCTCTACAAACCCAAGCTCTGGGGCGGCGACTCGATCTTCACGCATTTCGCTCACCCGCGTCCCGTGACCGTGCCCATCGGCGAGTCGTGGGAACTGGCCGATCTGGAAAACGACCAGTCGTGTGTCCGCAATGGCCCCGCCGCCGGGCGCACGCTGGGCGAGCTGCGCGAAACATGGAGCCGCGAACTCCTCGGCCCCGCCCCGCTGTTCGAGGGCCGGTTCCCGCTGCTCATCAAGTTTCTCGACGCCCACGCTTGGCTCAGCGTGCAGGTCCACCCCAGCGAGGCAGTAGCTCGCAGACTCGGCGGGAATGTGCGGGTCAAGCATGAGGCGTGGTACGTGCTCGCCGCCGAGCCGGGCGGGGCAATCTACCATGGCCTCGAGCCCGGGGTCACCGCTGCGGCTTTCCGCGAGGCCATGCTTACCGGTCGGGTGGACGGCATCCTGCGCAAAGTCCCCGTGCATCCCGGCGAGTGCTACTACCTGCCCAGCGGTACACCGCACGCGTTGGGCAAAGGCGTCCTCGTGGCCGAAATCCAGACGCCGTCGCATATCACCTACCGCACCTACGACTGGGGCCGGGTGGATCCCGCGACCGGCCAGCCGCGCGAGCTGCACCTCGACGCGGCCATCGAATGCATCGACTTCGATGCCCCTTCGCCACCCGCAATCCAGGCCCTGCCACCCTCTCGCGACAAATCGCGAACGCACCTGGTTGCCTGCGAATGGTTTACTATCGATCGGGTAACCTTATCCGAGAGCGTGCGGGAGAGCATGCAGAGCCGCGACCGTCAGAGAGCAGAGCCTGCGAGCACGGGCATCTCCACGAGGAAGGACCGCTTCCTGACGGGCGCGGCGCCGCTGGAGCCGACTGCTTCGCCCACGCGGCCGAACGGTGCCCCACAGCAACCTGAGCACAGCGCTATACAGGATCAAGCGGGGGCATCACCGACCGCGAATCCATGCTCATCCGAAATGTGCGTGTGGATCTGGCTCGACGGCAAGGCGGAGATCCTGCGCACCTCCGGCGAACGCGTGCTGAGCCTGACCAAAGGCGATGTCGTGTTGTGGCCGGCGGCAGCAACCGACGCGCGAGTCCACCCGTCGCCCGATGCCGTTTGGCTCGAAGTCGGCGTCCCCGCCCGCCATTGACCGGCCTCTCGGAAACCTAGCGCGTGTTGAGGACGCCTTATCCCGCCGAGGATTCCGTGTCGGCCTTGCTGGGCCGGAATCCAAGCAGAAAGACCACACAGCACACCGCCAGCAGGGCCGCCGGTACGAGGTAGATCTTGCTCCAATCGCCCTCAAAAGCATTGTTCACGGGCCCAGTCAGTAGCGACCCTACCAACATACCGCACCCGATGGTCACCGACGCCAGGAAACCTTGGGCGCTCGACTTGATGTCTTTGGGGGCAATCTTATCGGCAAACATGAAGATCGTGGTGAAGAAGAATGCATAGCCGACACCGTGCAGGCCGATCGCGCTCACAACCAAGCCGGTCGGCTCGCCGATCGCGAAGATGACATCACGAAGACACCACGCCCCGATACCCAAGACCATGGTCACCCGGAAGCCGAACTTGAGCAGCGCCAACGGTAGAAGAACCATCATCACCATCTCGCACACCTGGCCCGCGGTCAGAACGGTGCTGACCCAGCCTTCTTCGATCCCAACGCCCTTCTGGAGGAAGCTCTGGGTCCAGACGAAGTACAGCTGCAGTTCGATGGCCACGAAGAACGAAACGACGGCCATGACCGCAAAGGCTGGGTTACGCAGCATTGCCACGGCGTCCAGAAAGGCCAGGGGATTGCCTGCCTGCTTGGAAGGCGGGGTGTGCGGCAGAAACAGGGCATACACCGCGTACACGATGGACAAGGCCGCCGCCAAGTACAGGCAGTCGCCCATCGCGGGCACTCGGAAAGCATGTCCCACCTTCGCCATCCAGAGCGTAAAGACCCAGCCGATCACGATCCAGCCAATCGAGCCGAAAACACGAATCTTACTGAAATCCTGATTCGGCCAGTGCTGGAAGGTGATCGAGTTGGTCAGTGCGATCGTGGGGGCGTAAAGCAGGTTGTACGCCAACATGCCGACAAAGACGCCGACGAAGCTATCCAGTTGGGTTACGGCGATGAGGATGATCCCGCCCAACAACTGACTGAACGCCAGAAACCGCTGGGCCGCGAAGTAACGGTCCGCGATTTGCCCACCGATGAACGGGCCGACGATCGATGCGATCGGCATGGTCATGTAGATCAGCCCGATCAGCCCGAAGTCTGGCGAGCCGTCGGCGGCCTGAAACGCCGAGAGCGTTCCCAGGTGTAGCCCAAGAATCGGGGCCCAAATTCCCCATATCGCGTACTGCAGGAACATCATCGCCGACAACTGCACCCTCAGTCCCATGGGTTTACCGCTGTCCGCGCCGCCGGAAACCGCCAGATCAGGATTCTCTGCCTGCGTCATAACAATGTCACCTCGCTCTGCCAGACTGGACTGAAGCTCCTGTGGAACACCACGCTGACGACGAAGTGTACGACAAGTACCCCGGCTGTTCAAATGCAAAGGCGGCAACCAGCCGGCCACATGCGCGAGGATGGCGACGGCGGGGCAGAATGGGCAAGGGCCCCGCGTCAGCAAGACTTGAGATGAGGAGGACTTCCTCGGCTAGAGGCCAACTCGCCGGCCTGGAACAGATCGCTCCAGCGGTGCATGTCCCCATTCTGCCCCGCGGGAGGCGAGTCAAGTACCAGGCTACCCCGCAGGACCGCCCACCCGCTCACTCAAGAACATACAACTCCCCCACACGCCGCCAAGACACCTCGGCCGGCGGCTCTCGGGTCACGTCGGCCGGCACAAGCACCACTCGCCGCCCGTCTGCCGCCATCTGGCGGCTCAGATCCGCAATCCACTCCGGCTGCCCTGCGGGGACTGCCAGAACGACCAGGTCGGCCCAGCCCGAGCGATGCGCGTGGTACCGCACCGCCGGCCGACCCATCGGATCCTCGACCAGTATCGTGCCTTCCGGACCCGCCAAGGCGACCGCCTCTCGCCCCATGCGATCCGCCGACCGCTCGACCACCGACCATGGCGTTAACAGGTAGACGTAGTCATCGCGATAGGCCTTGTGCCGGGCGACGCCTTCGAGCACGCCGAGCCATCTCGCGGCCGAAGGCGCTGCCGCGTAGACCACCGGCGTGGCCGCCAGCATGATGATCGCCGCCCAGATCACCCTTCGCCGAGTTGAAGGCGCCCACCCCAGCACCGCCGCCGCTCCCGCTCCGCCCAGGATCGCGGTCAGCACGTACGCGGGCAGGAAGAACGTGTATTGATCGACCACGTTGTAGCGACAGGCAAAGCCGGCATGAACGAGCAGGCCCACCCCCAGTGCCCCACGCAAGCCCCTGGGCAACCCCAACATCCGCCATCGCCACAGCCCGTACAACGCCGCCGGCAGCAGGAGATTGGGGAACGACAGCAGCGTGAACCCACCGCTCACCGCCAGCAGTCGAGCCGACAAGGCCACATTGAGCACACTATCCGCGTAGCCCAGCGAGGACGAGCCGAACAGCGCCGAGCCAAGCGTAACCCTCCAATCTCCGCTGTGGGCCATCTCCACCGCCACCAAGCCGCTGTAGGGCAGCGTGCCGACCAGCCACAGCAGTCCGCCGACCGCCATGTCCGCCCAGCGGATCCTGCGACCAGCCAGCCCCCACGCCAGCACGCCCAGCCACACCGGCAGCATGAGCGTCGCCTGCAGGTGATTGCCGATGCCCAAACCGTTGAGCAACAGGCCGGCCCACAGATGCGTCCGTCGCCCTGTCCGCATGAACAGGATCAGGCACCAGCATTCCCCGGCCAGCAGCGCGGCCGAGATCGTGTAGACCTCCGCCACCGTCGCCAGTTTCCAGAAGGTGTGGGCCATCGCCAGGGACGCTGCCGCCCACAGGGCCGCCGACCGCCGGTCGGTCAGCGCCCGCACGCCTCCGAATACATTGGCCACCGCCACCGCCGCGCCAAGTGAACTGACCAACGTAATCGCGAAGCTCGGCTCCAAGACGCCCGGCCAAATCGCCAGCCGCCCAAGCCAGTAATGCAGCGGATGCGTCAGGGCCAGCCCGAGCGGGTTGACCAGTTCACCTTGGACGATGTTGAGAATGAACAGGCCGCAGTCCTGCCACTGGGCTCCACGGTTGGCGGTGAGGGTGTACAAGCTGAAGGCTGCGGCAGTCACCAGCAGCCAATCGGAGATGAAGTGACGGGACCGATCCTGCCCGGCTCCAAGTGAGCCGCCTTCGCCTGCTTGCTCCCCTTGTCGGGCGACCGATCCCACGTCGCGGTCGTCAGACTGTGGTATCGCCTCCTCACACATGATACCGCATCTTACCCTACGTCAGGACCAAGGCAACTCGTTGCTGGCAGGACCAACGCGCAAAGTCGAGGTCTGACGCCGTGGTTCAGGGTCGGCCTATCCGTTTCCGGCCCTTTCGTTTGCCGGTGCCTCAATAGCCGATCCATGCTCCGTTTTCCAGACCCCGCTCATCGAACCGGACTTGCAGTTTTCCCGCATCCGGCTCTCGGAGAAGGTTCACGCTTTCGCATGCGGCAGGCGGGATGGATCCCAGCCGAGCTGGAGCAGCCCGAAGGTCCGCTCCAGCCACGGGCTCCAGTACCAGCACGGCCCGAACCGGGCCTTCTTGTGCTTGGCACCCCACCGCTTGCGGAACCGATATCCGCTCAAGCGCCCGGTTCCAGTGGCTCACCCGATGGTCTTTGGAGATGATAAACGTGGGCAGCGGCGAGCCCTCGATGATGCTTGACAGCTTCTTCTCGTTCTCCCGTAGCGACTGTTCCGACCGTCGCCTCTGGACCTTATCCAGCCAGATCAGCCCCGTGATGCCGCCAAGGAACAACACGCACAGAACAACCGCACCCATCATGTGTTGCCATACCGCAGCCTCGGCCTCGGCGTATGCCAGGCTGATCGGAATGGCCGCCAGTTCGATCGACACCTCCCTGGCTGACCGGCCAAAACCCGCCGTCGCTCCATATCGCTCCAAGATCGACGCCGGCGCATCCTCCGGGCGACCGTGGCATCGCAGACACCCTTCGTTGAATCGCCGGGGGATCGCGTGCGTGAAGTACCGCTCCCCTCCGCTGAAAAACGCCAGCACCCCGGACCACGATTCCGCCTCCGGATTCTCCTCGAAGAACCGGATAATCTCCTGCTCCGCCGGAGTGGCCCGATTGACCGAGTTACGCGGGTTCGCGGAAGGAAAGCGCGCGATGCTATCCGGAAACTCCTTCTAAACCGCCTCACACACCAGCCTCGCGACAAAGGACGTGGGCATGGCTTCTGGAATGAACTCATCGGGCTCGACCCGCTTCTCCATCTCCGGACGAATGTGATCCCCTACGTAATCCCACAGTGACTTGTCAAAAGTCACAACCAACCGAGCCTGCCCCCCCGCACCGCAGGCAGGACCGCGCCAGCACCACCTCATGGACCAATATGCAGGCCGCACCCGCCGACCAGTCTCCCATTGAAAAACAGTCGGGAATCCCAGCCTGGGGCTTGGCATCAACGTTGCCTTGCCGCAAGCAGGAATTCCCGACTCTTTCATGCTCTTAGTATGGCAGCGATGGGTGAGTTCTTCTCGTGGCGGCCGCCAGCGGCGGCCGCTACAAAGCAACGCTGTCATGCTCACACCGACAGAGCCCGTGCGACCCCAGGCTAGAAGTCTCCCAGCGAGTCCCGTGAATCAATGGGCAGAAACTCCTGCGCCCCTTTGGACGCTTGCACAGCACTCGCACTCCTGCCGGCCTGTGAGCGCCCCTTGCTCGGCCCGCGAAGAACCTGCCCTGCCACAGTCTTCTCATCGAAGCTCTTCACGGACGCCCTCCCAGGAACATCATTCCCGGATGATCCGCCCGCACCATCAACCATCGCCACCAATTCCCGTACCATCCCCTTCACCGTCTGAGACTGGGCCGCCAGCTCTTCAGCCGCCGAGGCCGACTCCTCAGCCCCTGCCGCGTTCTGCTGCGTCACTTTGTCCATTTGCGACATGGCTGTGCTCACCTGCTCAACGCCCTGGGCCTGCTCCTCCGAGGCCTTCGCGATCTGGGCAATCAGGCTGGCAACATGACTGGCCGACTCCCCCATCCGAGCAAAGCTTTTGCTCGTCGTCTCATTCAACTCGACGCCACGCGATACACGCTGCACCGTCTGCTCGATGAGTCCCCCCGTCTCCTTCGCCGCGCTGGCCGCCCGCTGTGCCAGATTGCGAACCTCGTCCGCAACAACCGCAAAACCCTTGCCATGCTCACCCGCACGCGCCGCCTCGACCGCCGCGTTCAGAGCCAACAGATTCGTCTGGAACGCGATCTCCTCGATGACCTTGATGATCTTGCTGATCTGATCGCTGGCTTCCGCAATCTGATTCATCGCCTCCGAGGCATGCGCCATCGCTTCATTGCCCTGGCTGACGACCACCTTGGCTTCCTCCATTTTGGCATCAGCTTCCTTGGCGTTGCTCGCATTCGTCCGGGTCATCGCGGCCATCTGCTCCAGCGCACTCGAAGTCTCCTCCAGCGACGAGGCCTGCTCACCCGTCCCTTCGGCCAACTGTTGCGATGCCCCCGCAACCTGCTGCGCCGCGTCATTCACCTGATCGGCGCCTTCGTTCAGCCCGACGATGATCCGCCGTATGGCCTTCGTGATACTCCGCGTCACAACGAAGACAACACTCAACGCAGCCACCAGAGTTACAAGCAGTACTCCCGCACACCATACAACCATCGATTGCCTGGCCGCCTGCCGATGCTCGCCGATCTGCTCGATCGCCCCCGAAGTTAACTCGTCCATCTTGCGGATGGACTCGAAAAACTCATCCTCATACACCCCAACGCCAATCACCCAGTCCCACGGCGCAAAGTACGCAAACTTCACAATCTTCTCACGTGGCGCGGGATCGTCCGGGTTCTTCCACGGATACCGCATCTCCCCAAGCTCACCCGGCTTCAACTCCAAGGCCGCGTTGCAGAACTTCTGAACGAAAAGCTCACCGTTGGCGTCCTTGATTTGCCACAAATCGTCGCCGTCCCGCGTCCCCTTGTAGGATATCACGTAATGCCCGCGCGTAGCCCCCATCGCGTTGAGCACGTCTACGTAACCGGTCTCCCCCACCCGCATCGCCATAATCGCCTCTCGAAGCGATGAGGCCGATTCCTCCTGCACCCCAACATACAACATGCCGACCACTTCACCCGACGCGTCCTTGATTGGCTCATAGGCGGTGACGTACCACGCGTTCACCACAAAGGCACGCCCCTGAAACATCTTCCCATTCAAAACCGCCTGAACGATTGGATTCGCGCCTCCATCCTCCTTCGCCGCCGGTATGAACGTGCCGATGGCTCGCCGCCCGTCAGCACCGTAGACATTCGTCGAGACCCGAAGCATGTCCCCCGCCTTGTTCATCCGCTGGAAGATCGTGCATGTCCCACCCACCAACGATTGCACCGAATCCACCACCAGCGACGGAACATCGGACTTGAAATTCTGGCCAAGCCAGGAGTCCCCCACCATCATTCGGGGAAGAGAGACCCGGCCGGAACTTTGCGTGAACTGGTTGACCGCCTGCCATTCGACCGTCTCATCAGCAAGCTTGACCACGCCCGTCTGGGCAAGCACCTGACGAGCTACATTCAGGTCGTAAACAACCTTCTGCTGAAGCAGCTCCTGCTGCGCCTGGCACATGGCATAGACGCCTTCAGCTATGTGGCCTAGGTCGTCCATCGCGACGCCCCGCACACCATTCCGTGCCTGCTCGCTGTTCTTCTCCATGCCCTCCTGGGCCGCGGCCATGGAGGAGTTCAGAGCCTTGTCTGCCTGCACAAAGAATACTCCGGCAACAACACACACCGGAATAATGGCCAAGCACAGCTTCGACACATACAGTTTCGTCTGGAGTTTCATCGACTGCGACTCCCTTTCTCGGAGCGCCCCCGCCGTGCGTTCTCTCGCACAGCTCCGGCCATCCATCCCGACGACCATCCAGCACCCCTACAACGGAATGCGGATGCGCGGCCATCTATCACGACTCCTCTTGTTCAAGTGACAGCACCGCACCCAGGGCCCTTGCCCCATTCGTCCAGTAGGGCAAGTCGGCATACAACCACTCAGACTTAAGCAGGGCAATCAGAGATGAAAGGGGAACACGACGGTTCCGGTCGGCTTCCTGATAAGCCTCTCTGAATCTACGCGCAATCCCATCAATGATGCGGCATAGTCCAGACGCTCTATGCGCAGCAGCCGCTGCGCCCCAAATCCGCGGGGGGACTCAAACGTGCTCTCTACAATCGAAGGGTCCGCAACACACCCGAATCCGACGCGCGCCAACCCAACATGAACCTCGAACAGTCTTCGCCTCGAAGCTCACAACGGGGCATCAGATACGGTCACTCAAGCGGCGAAACATCAAGATTATGCCTCAGGGGGTGCTCCCTTACCATCTTCCTCTGGAGCCGGTTTGCCCGATGGCTCAACATCCTCCCAGCCCACACGCCGCCGAATCTCCTGCGGGTCAAACCAGTTCCCCAGGAAGGCCACTCGCCGTTGAGTGAGAACGTGATTGAACGCGTTTCCGCGTTCCTGATCGTATTCCGTCTGCGTGACCGGCAAAGTCTCCACCCACTCAATCACCAAGTGCTCGCGCCGACTCGGTATCTCGTGCACCTTGACCCGCTGAGCCGGTTGCGTCGTCACATGCTTCGCCAGATCAAAACACATTTCGAGCAACTCCCCGCCGCCACCGACGCCGGCGATGTAGCTGGGTATGACTCGCATTTGCCCGCCATACGCGATGCTGCGAATCCGGCTGAACGGAGCGGGCTGCTTGAAGGCTTCCTGCCCCAGCTTGGCCAGCAACTCGCTGTTCGCGTCGAGCACCGCCCGCAGTCCGCCCTCGCCAGCCTGCTCCGCCAAGCTTTGCGCCTGCCGACCCGCCTCCTCGTACGCCCGTCGGCTCCGCACATCGGTCACCAGCTGCTCGCGCAGAGCCTCCCACGAGGCCGGAGCCTGTTTCGGTTGAATGGCAGTCGTCCGGAACACAAAAACATCGCCGGAATCGTTGACGAACGGCTCCGCGCAGGTCTCATACAGACTCCGGAACAGCCGAGCGTGATCCGCATTGGCGTCCCGCTGTGCCTCCAGACCCGCCACGTAGAACGCGGCTTGGCCAAACGGCACAGGCCGTTGTGTGCCCTGGAACGCCATCGCCTGACTGAAGTCCTGATTGCTCGCCAACCCGCGAACATCTGTGAGCTCGATCTCGCCGTGGCTTAGCACCGCCGCATAACGCCGATCGTACGCCGCCAGAAGATTCGTGTAGACATCCGGTTGTGTTTCGGTCTCCGGCGGGGCCTTGTAGCCATCAGGCTGCGAAGCCGGGACCGCCGCCCACGGACGACCCAACTGAGCGATGAGATCCCGACCAATCCGCAGGGCCTCCGCCTTGGCCCGCTCCTCCTGTAACCGCTCGATCACCTTGCTCTTCGCTTCACTGAAAGTTTCGTAGGGCTTCGGCTTCTCCTGTTCTGGTGGCGTCCCCTCGGGCGACGTCGCCGGCGGGCCGACCGGCTTCAGAAACTCGTCGCGACGAGCCTGCCAATACTCATACAGGTCGTCGTCACGCGGGGTCTCCTGCTGACGAAGCAAAGCCTCGGCGCTGACCCGAATGTACTCGGTCGCCACTTTCTCCGGTTGGCGGTAGCCGAACTCCGCGATGGTCCACGGTGAAGGATCCTTATCCTTGCCCGACTCGAACTGCTCGATCAGTTCCTGCTCCGTCGGCTCGTACGAAGTGTCCAAAAACTTCGCGCCGCTCAGAACCACGGCGTTGATTCGCACCTTCTCCTGACTTTGCCTCACAAACTCCCGAATGTCCGCCTCGCTGGGCTTCACTCCACGGCTGGCCGTGTCCACCATGTCCAGAATCCGAACATAAGACTGGATCGCTTGGTCAATCCGCTCCAGGGAAACGCTGAACTGATCGCGCACCGCCGTCAGTTGTTGTCCGCCAATCCGCGTCTCCGCCTTGAATCGATCCAGGGCCTGCCGCGACACCACGCGCCCGCTCCGACGCGCCTCCATGTCCAGCATATACCAGTCGTATTCGTCAAGTCTGTCCAATCCCAACTGCCCGGCATACTGCTGCAGGGTCATCATGTCCGAGCCAACTACTGACACCAGCGGCCCAATCCACACCATCTGCCAATTCAGCCCCAGCCGGGTCAGAATGTTGATATCCTGAAAGGATGGGTTCATCTCCGCCAGCGTGATCCGCTCCCCGAAGATCACCGCCCGTTCCTGATTGTCCAAGCCTCGCTCATACTGGAGGAAATACTGCAAAGCATCGCCGCCCAGCCAGATAACCAGCAATGCGGCCATGAAAACGACCAGCATTTCATTCATGTGTTTACGGAAAAACTTCATCATGGATGTAGTGCCCTCATAGCTTCACGGCTCGCAACACTGCGCGCCGAAAGACGGTTCAACATACCGCCCCGCCACTCAAAAGCAAGCGCCAGCGCTGCCCGCGTTACCCCGAGCAGAACCGAGAGGGCAACCCGAGGGCGTCGCGCGTCCGCAAGCCCACCCCGCCTTGCCATTGATTCCGTGCGCCGGTTCCTATAATTACGGGTTGCAGCCTGGAGCCCTCTTGGCCGATAGATTCTGCCATACCTGGTAACCGGCCGCCGTGGATAACCCTATGATCAACGACCCGCATCACGATCAACCTGTGTCAGACGCCCCTATCGGCAGTCCTGATGGCTCTTCTCCGCCCCCAGACGCGCCAGCCGCCAAGGGACGGAAATCCGTCTCGCCTGCTGCTCTGGTTATTGTCGAATCGCCCGCCAAAGCTCGGACTATCGCCAAGTACCTCGGATCAGGCTTCATTGTCGAATCCTCTATCGGGCATATTCGTGATCTACCTTCGACCGCCTCGGAGATTCCCGCCGAAGTGAAAGACGAGCCTTGGGCGCGGATCGGGGTCAACGTGGAGGACAACTTCCGGCCGCTGTACATCGTGCCCGCCCGCAAGAAGGCCCAGGTCACCAAGCTCCGGCAGCTTGCCCGCAAGGCTCAGACGCTCTACCTGGCGACGGACGAGGACCGCGAAGGGGAAGCTATCGCTTGGCACCTGTTGGAGACTTTGCAGCCCAAGGTGCCGTTCAAGCGGATGGTATTCGACGAAATCACCCAGCAGGCCATCCAGGCAGCTCTCGCTCACCCGCGGGACGTGGACATGCAGTTGGTGAACGCCCAGGAAGCCCGACGCATTCTGGACCGACTTTACGGATACGAAGTATCGCCGGTTCTGTGGCGGAAGATCGCACCGAAGCTCTCGGCCGGGCGAGTGCAGTCGGTGGCTACGCGGCTCATCGTGGACCGCGAGCGCGAGCGTATGCGGTTCCGGACTGCCGAGTACTGGGATGTCGAGGCTACTTTGAAGTCGGCAGCCCGGCCCGATCTGCCGATCCAAGCGAGACTGATCGAGTTGAACCGCCGGCGGGTGGCGACCGGCAAAGACTTCGACGCGAGCACCGGGCAGCTCAAAGCCGCATCCGAAGTGGTGGCGTTGGATGCCAACGTTGCGAAGGGCGTCGCGGAGCACCTGGCCTCGGCGACATTCGCGGTCACCGAGGTCACGGAGAAGCCGTTCACGCAGCGGGCCCTGCCGCCGTTCATCACATCATCGCTACAACAAGAGGCCTCACGGCAGCTTCGGCTGACGGCCCAGCGGACGATGCGTCTGGCCCAGCAGCTCTACGAAAACGGTTACATCACCTACATGCGAACGGACTCGACGCATCTGTCGAGTCAGGCGATCAACGCGGCCCGTAGCCAGGCGGCACAGTTGTACGGGCGGGAGTATGTGCCGGACCAGCCGCGGCACTACACCCGTAAGGCCAAAGGTGCACAGGAGGCCCACGAGGCCATCCGGCCGGCGGGGGCGGAGTTCCGCACTCCCAAGGAGGTCGAGAAGGAACTGGATCCGGCGGCGTTCAGGCTGTACGAGCTGATTTGGAAGCGGACGCTGGCCTGCCAAATGAAGGATGCCACGGGAAGGCGCACCAGCGTGCGGATCGGCGCGGAGGCTGGCCCGCACGGTCCTGCGGTGTTCAGCGCGTCGGGCAAGGTGATCACCTTCCCGGGCTTCCTGCGAGCATACGTCGAGGGGGCTGACGATCCTCACGCCGAACTGGGCGACCAGGAGCGCATCCTGCCGCCTCTGGTGCAGGGACAGCAACTGGCCGCCGGCCACATTGAGCCGAAACAGCATGCGACTCTCCCACCGGCCCGATTCACCGAAGCCAGCTTGATCAAGGAACTCGAGGACCGCGGTATCGGCCGACCGTCCACGTATGCGAGCATTCTGCAGACTATTCAGGATCGCGGGTACGTGTGGAAGAAAGGGTCCGCTCTGGTGCCCACGCTCACCGCCTTCGCGGTGGTCAACCTCCTCGAGCAGCATTTCGCCGATCTGGTCGACTTCGATTTCACCGCGAAGATGGAGGACGACCTCGACGCGATTGCCAGCGGCAGACTGGAATCGACGCCCTGGTTGAAAGACTTCTACTTCGGCGATCCGAACGCAACCAACGGGGGGCAGGATCTGACGCACGTCGGACTCAAGCGGCGGATCGGTACCGGCTGGGATGAGATTGACGCTCGCGAGGTCTGCACCGTGCCGATTGGCCGGGATGACCGTGGGCAGGCCATCGTCGCTCGCATCGGTCGGTATGGTCCGTATCTGCAAGTCGGGGATACCACCCAGCGGGTGACAATCCCCAACGACATCGCCCCGGACGAGCTGAGTGTCGAGACCGCGAGCCAACTGCTCGCCCAGGCTGCTGAAGGCGACAAGTCGCTGGGCAATGATCCTGAAAGTGGCAAGCCAATCTACCTGAAGAAGGGGCGATTTGGGCCCTACATTCAGTTGGGCGATCCGGAGCGCGACGCGAAAGGCGCGTTGAAGCGCGGCGTGAAGCCCAAGATGGCCAGCCTGTGGCCTAGCATGACGCCCGAAAGCCTTACCCTGGCCGACGCGTTGATGCTCCTGTCCTTCCCGCGAACGGTGGGCCAGCATCCCGAGAGCGGGGAAGCGATCATCGTGCAGGATGGTCGTTATGGTCCCTACGTCAAGATGGGCAAGGAGACGCGCAGCTTGGCCAACCACGAGCAATTAGCGAGTATCACGCTGAGCGAAGCGCTCGCGCTCCTGGCTCAGCCCAAGCGTGGCCGCACCACCGCCCGGCAGGAAACCCTGAAGGAACTCGGCGTGCACCCGACCTCGCAGGCTCCGCTGGTAGTCAAGAACGGGCGTTTCGGGCCGTATGTCACCGACGGCGTGGTCAACGCCTCGCTGCCCAAGGGCGTCGCGCCCGAGGAACTCAGCATCGAGCGAGCGGTGGAGTTGTTGGCGGCCCGCGAGGAGCGCATGCGCGAGCAGGGCAAGGACCCGCGGGCGCCAAAGAAGAAGACCCCCCGCTCATCCGCCGGCGGCAAGAGCAAGTCGTCCACCTCGACTCGCCGCCGCTCGACGGCATCGAAAACCGCGTGACCACGCCAACTGTCAAAACACACCGCCCACGCGGATTCACCGCAAGCGCCCTTTCAACAGACTCTCCGGGCAAGTAGGATCTCTGGGTAACCGGGGACTGCAACCTGGTTGTGGGTGTCCTCGCCGGCCGGTTGAAACGCGCCGGCCCTCAGCGTGCTTGCCGGTTGCCGGAACGACAGGCAAGACTCGCGGGCGAGGAACACTGAGCGTATCGCGAAAGACGGACAAGACACCGAAGCAAACGAAGGAGACGCAAGGTGATCAAGAATGCAGGTACAATCCTTTCGACCACGAATCTCATGCCCCACATGCCGGCTCCCGCAAGGGTGGATATGTCGAGCCCGCTCTGTCTCATCTTCGCTTTGGCATTGACCGCACTGTTCGGAGATACGCTGATGGCCGAGAAACACGCCAGCGTGACCGCACTACGTTGTGAGTACCTGACGAATCCGCTTGGGATCGATGTGCGTCGGCCGCGTCTGAGCTGGATCATCGAAGCCGAGGCTCGCGGCTGGAAGCAACAGGCGTATCAGATCGTCGTGGCTACCAGCGAGGCGAAGCTGCTGCCGGGCCAAGCGGATCTGTGGGATAGCGGCAAGGTCGAGTCCGATCAGTCGATACAGGTCGCGTATGCCGGGGCGCCGATGCGGTCGCGTATGCGATGCTGCTGGAAAGTCCGGGTGTGGGACAACCACGGCGAGGCCTCGGCATGGAGCGACACGGGGACATGGACCATGGGCCTCCTGGAACCGGAAGACTGGACGGCACAATGGATTGGCTGCGACTGGTTCAAGGAGAACGCCGGTAGCTTGCCCTGGCTCCGCAAGACCTTCACCATTGACGGCAAGCCGGAAGGGGCCGTGGCTTTCGTACACGCGATCGGCTACTACGAACTGTACGTCAATGGTCGCAAGGTCGGCGACGATGTGCTCTCGCCGCTGGTCAGCGCCTATGCCAAGAGAAGCCTCTACATCACCCACGACATCACCAGCTACCTGACCAGCGGATCGAACTGCGTATCGCTTTGGCTGGGACGAGGATGGGAAAGCCGGTTGCTCGCCGAGGCGACCGGCGAGGGTCCCGTCATTCGCGCCCAATTCGAGTGGCAAGACTCGGCGGGCACGCCCCAGCGCCTCGTCACGGACGGCTCGTGGAAGGTCCACCCCAGCCCAATCACCCCGATCGGGAAGGGACACACGGGCGACTATGGCGGCGAGCGATACGACGCCGGGCAGGAGGTCTTGGACTGGGCCGCTGCTGACTTCGATGACTCTGCGTGGAAGTCGGCCAGCGTTCACACACCCCACACGCAGACCTTCGCCGCGCAGTGCCTTGAATCCAACCGCGTGTTTGAGACAATCCGTCCCTCATCGGTCGGCCAGCTTGAGGACGGTTCAATTCTGATCGACATGGGGCGCAACTTCTCGGGCTGGCTTGATATCCGGTTTCCGTCCGGGCAGGCCGGACAGGAAGTCTTGCTCGAGTACGCGGACAAGCGATTCGACGACGGGAAGCTTCAAACTTATGGCCAGCGCGACGTGTACATCATGCGCGGGCATGGGGAGGAGCGTTTCCGAAATCGGTTCAACTACCACGCGTTTCGCTGGGTGAAAATCACAGGGCTCCAGGCCAAGCCGGAACCCGCGGGGATTCTGGGGTATATGATTCACACCGGCTACAAGCCCGCGGCCGCGTTTGAGTGTTCGAGCGATCTGCTGAACCGCATCTACGACACGGCGGTCTGGACCTATCGCTGCCTGAGTCTAGGCGGGTACGTCGTCGACTGTCCGACCCGCGAGCGGCTTGGGTATGGGGGCGACTCGGGGGCGTCGCTGGAAACGGGGATGACGAACTGTGATCTCGGAGCGTTCTTCACCAAATGGCTTGCCGACTGGCGTGCGGACCAAGCCGACAACGGAGATGTGCCCCACACCTCGCCGCACCCCGGCCCGGCGGGCGGCGGCCCCGCATGGGGCGGGATCGTGGTCACCTTGCCGTGGCAGGTCTATGTGCAATACGGCGATCAGCGCATCCTCGAGCAGATGTATCCGACGATGCGCCAATGGCTGGCTTTCCTCGAAACACATGTCAAGGACGGCCTGCTTCAGCACTACGTCGGCATGGGCTGTCCAGCCAGTGAATGGAACTTCCTCGGCGACTGGGTGCCGCCCGGACGCGATCAAGCAGGCAACCGCGTCGACGAGCGATCGACGCTCTTCTTCAACAACTGTCACATGGCGTACAGCCTTCGGATCGCCGCGAAGACGGCCGCTCTGTTGGGAAAACGCGACGAGGCCCAAGCCTACCAGAAGCGGGCGGACGAGCTTGCCGCGATCTTGCACCAGCGGTTCCTCAACGACGATGGTGCAACCTACGCGAACGGCGAGCAGCCCTATCTGGCCATGCCTCTGCTGTTCGACGTCACACCCGAGCCGCTGCGAGCCCGCGTGATGGCGAGTCTTGAACATGACATCCGGGTCCAGTGCAAGGGGCATCTCAACACGGGCATGCACGGCACATACTACCTGCTCAAGCTGCTCACCAGCACGGGCAGAAACGACCTGGCCTACGAAATCACCAGCAAGGAGACCTATCCGAGTTGGGGCTACATGCTCAAGAACGGGGCCACCACGATATGGGAGCAGTGGGATGGCGACCACTCGCACATCCACAACACGCTGGTCTCGATCGGAGCGTGGTTCATCCAGGGCCTGGGAGGAATCCAATACGATGAGCAGGCTCCCGGCTTCAAGCACTTCGCCATTCGCCCGGGCCTGGTGGGTGACCTGACCTACGTTCGAAGCCGGTATCGCTCGATGTATGGCCCGATCGAAAGCAACTGGGAGCGCCGGGGTAACAAGCTGACGCTGCAGGTAAGCGTGCCCGCGAACACAACCGCCACGGTATCCATCCCCGCTCGACAATTGGCGGATGTGACCGAGCAGGGAACACCGCTGGCGCAGGTTGAAGGCGTCACTGAGGCCCGCGAACAACAAGGGCAGGTCAGTTTTCTGCTTGGTGCGGGCCGGTTTGTGTTCGAATCGCGTCTACCGGCAGAGTGAGCCCCATCGCGATGCCGACGCAGCCACGACTCGTGCGAGTCTTGTTCTATCGGGGGCGAGCCCGATGGGCGGACCTCGGCTTGGCGGAAGCGGTTCCGAAGACCGCCCGGATCGCCTCAAGGTAACCGTAGCCGTGCTCCAGCTCCGGCTCCAGCACGCTGCCCTCGGGCCATTCGTTCCAGGCGTTGACCGTCACCACCTTAGGCTGCGTGGCGGCGGCGAGCAGCCGGTCCCGAATGATCCGACAGGCCTCCTCGAAGGCGGCCGGCGTGTTGCCCATCATCACGGGATTGACCACATGAGCCGCGGGCCTGTCCCAGTGGGCGTCGGGATGCGCCCGGGGTGAGTTGTCCCAGTTGATTGTGGTGTTCGGGAAGTAAGGTATCGGGAAATCGCCCAACGCCTTCTCCCAGAACTTGAGGTAGGTATTGCGCCCCTCCACGTAGTCGGACACGGGAAACGTCCCATAGTTGAGCGCTCCGTGATGAACCCAGGTGTAGCCGGTGAGGCTGTCGAGAGCCAGATCCAGGCAAAGCCGGGGCCAATTAGCCGGCGTTGTGCCGCCGGGCAGATTCGGCTGCCCCCACAGAATCGCGTTCAAATGCAGGCCGGGGAAACCGGCAGCCTCAACCTTCGCCCGAAATCGATCCACCGCGGTCCGCGCCGCCTCGACCGACCCGAAGCTGTCGAGAAACACGCCCATGTCGTAGACCGAGAAGTAGGGCTTGCCGTCGATTTTCCAGTAGCTGGGATGCTTGAAGTAGCGTGCGATGACGAGGTCCGTGATCGTCTCCCAGGTCTGCGGGGTCACCTTGCCGGGGTAGAGCAGCTTGATAGGTTCGGCCGGGTTGTACCCTTGAATGTCGTACCAATCATGGTTGGCCCACATCAGGCCGAACTTGATCCGCTGGTTGTTGGACGCGTTGAGAAAGCCTCGTTCCAGCGCTCCCTGAAGATACGGGCCGTCGTCGTAGTAATACCAGTCGAAGATGAACGCATCCACTCCGTGGTCGGCGGCCGCGTCGATCTTCTGGGCCATTACCTTGGGATCGGATTCGTCGGTGTAGCCCCAGAGCGGGACCCGCGGCTGCTTGTGACCGGGGAAACGCGGCTTGGCCTTTCGGATGAGATCCCACTCGGTGAAACCCGGATACTTGGCCTTGTCCCATCGCGGATCGGGGTGGGTGCAAGGGTAGTAGTAAGCGGCGACGGTGATGTCATCCACGGCCGTGGCGGGCCGCCCGAGGGCATCTCGTGAGGCGGCCGTGTCCGAGTCGTCCGCGTGAAGCGTGCAGCCGGCCAGTGCCGAGACCGCGAGAAGGAAGGCAAGCCGTCGGCTTCGGTCTCGCCAAGCCGATAGGACACGACGGTACTGCTGAGCGTTTCTCATGAATTCGATCGTATTCACAGTATGAACCTTTCTCTATCACCTCAGCCAATGATGACCACGGCACAACATCAGCGGAGTGATCGAAGCGAACAGAAGCACCAAGCGATGCCCCTGCACACAGTGGACGCCGAGCATTGGCGGCCGCACAACCCGTAAGGCCGACACCCCAAAATACCTTTCGCTCAGTGAACGCTTTGACGCATGAATACGCAGCGTCTTGTCACTCCGCCTGACCGCTGCAACCTCGCGGACGACGGCGTCGCCTCGTCATACCCGGCCCCCCGCCATATGCCGAGTACGAGAGCCGTTCGAAGCTCAGATACCTGCGACAAGGCACTTCTATCGGCGGCGCAGCACGAGCAGGCTGCCCAAGCCCAGCAGGAGCAGGCTTGCCGGCTCGGGAACAGGCGACACGGCGGTGATTTTCTCAGGCACGGCCTCCGCGCCGTCCTTGTACTTGAAGGTGAACGAGCCGTCCGGCTTCATGGTCACCGTGTAGAAATCCGTGGTGCCCACCGTGCCGGTATAGCTCGAGCCGCCGCTGCTCGGCGGTGGGCTGTTGACATCCTGGATACCCAGTTGCCTCGCGGGCGTGTTGTCCCAGCCGCCGATGGTGACCTCATGCCTGCCTTGTCCGCCGAAATCGAACGAGAGCACGAGCAACTGCCCCTTCTTCATCTCCTCAACGATCTTGTCCCAGGTGAGATCGACGTTGTGGGCGGCAAGCTTGTTCTTGTACCCTTTGTCCTTGATGTACTTGTTCAGAGCCACCAATGGCCCCAGCGGCGTGCCGAAGTTGTACTCATTTTCATCGGCCATCTCGATCAAGACATCCTCGTCGGACGTCCCCGCGGCGATGAGATCCGGGTAGCCATGCTGATCGAAGTACTTGATCACGTTAGCGCAGGCCACCTCGGAACACTCGGCGCCGGCCTGCTTCGCCCCCTCGGTCAGCTTGATGTCTGGGATACCCGAAACAACTGCTGGATCCTGGTCATACCATGCCGCATAGCTGCTCGACGCGAGCACCAGGACGGCGACAAGCCAACTGCCATGAAACCCAATCCACGACCAGCTCTTCCTCGCGATAGACATGAGGCTTCTCCTTCCCATCCTGATCTCCCAACAGCGGGAAGACGATCACAGACACCATGGGCATCTCCAACGCCCCATTCCAGCGAAGAATCCCTATCGAGAATCCCGCCGACCTGTACCTGGCGCCGGGGATCCCACCATTGTACCATGGCCTCCCCTGCGGGTGGCTACTCTTGCCCCGGGCTCTGTGCGGTAGCCGGCTGCGTGGCCGACGGGATGGGCTTGATCCGGATGTTGGTGTACTGCACTTCCATGGGGTCGCCGCCGTGGAGCTGGAGAGCAACGATGCCGGCCTTGGGCACGTCGGCATCAGTCTCGGTCCAGTCGGCGGTGACAACGCCATTCGTCTTCAGGATCACGCGTGGGCCTTGGGCGATGACCTCCATGTCGTTCCAGCCGGGTTGGACGTTGCGGTCGGCCTTACCCGTCCAGCCGTCGACGAGCTTGCGACGGCCATTTTGCTCGTGCAGGTTACCCCAGCCAAAGGGCAGGACCACGTCGGCCTGGTAGCCGGCCACCTCGTAATCGGGCCATTCGAGGCTGCGGAACTGGACGCCGCTGTTGCCGCTGACCAGGTTGACGCTGTAGCGGAGGATGAAGTCGCCAAAGGCCTGCTCAGTGATGGCATAGGTGTGCTTCTTGAGGCCATCCGGGTGGGTGTTGCCGATAATCAGACCGTCGCGGGTCTTCCAGTAGCGGCGATCGAATCGCCAGTTGGCCAGGGTCTTGCTGTCGAATAGGGGAACGAAGCCTTCTTGCCGCTCCTCCTCGCTGAGCAGCGTGGCGGGGCCGAGGCGCCGACCGGCCCAGCGAATGCCATTGGCCAACAAGGTCTGAAAGGCGGGGGCCGCCTGGGCCTGTTCGTCGTGGCCGGGCATGATCGAGACAACGCGGCTGCCGTGATAGCGGGTGGTCCAGGCCATGGGCTCGGGCTTGTCACGGCCGCCGTGCAGAGCGGCGGTCCGCAGCAGCACGTGATTGTTCCCGCCCCACTCGGTCACCAGATACGGCTCGTCGGCGATGGTGAAGCGGTCGGGCACGTCGGTGTTGATCGGATGCTCGTGATCGACAACGACAACGTCGAACGAGGCAAACGGATCATGCCCGAGCACCAAGGCACCGACGATGTTACGCCACTCGGGCCAGCTCTGGAACGACCACAGAGCACAATGCACCGCGACCAGGCCGGTGTTACGCCGCAGGGCGGACAGCACCGCCTGCCGCTGATCCTCGCTGAGGTCGGCGTCGTGGCAATTGTTGAATACCAGCACATCGAAAGGCCTGAGGTGCTCATCGGTCAGCCGGCCGAGGTCGCCGGTCACCTCGACGATCATATCCTCATCTTTGCCAAGCACGCGGGCCAGCTTCGGCGGCAGCGTTTCGTAGTCGTGGGCGATCCCGCCGACGATCATGAGCACCTTGAGCGGCTTGGGCTCGGCCGCTTGCTCAGCAGGCAGGCTCGAAGCGCCGGCGGCCAACAGAACCGACATGGCAATAGCGATCCGGTGTAGAGTGCGGTGAGTCATCATCACTCATCATCCCTCATTGAATCGCGGAATAACCCGCGGTCATTTCGTTTGCGTCCCTGACGTCCGTGGTTTCCAGCGATAGTCGTATCCGACGATTCTCTGTCTCTCCATGATCGGCTCGCGTTCACCGCGAAGCGGCAAGCCTGTTTCAGGATCCGCCTCGCGCGCCGTTGGACGTACTCAGTTCCTGTCTCCTGTCCGCCCCCCCCTGTCTCCGCTCTGGCCTCATTCCATCGTCACCGTGGTCTTCCGCAGGGGGACCAGCCGGACCGGGCCGAGCAGGCCGGACTCGAAGCACCAGCCATCCCGCCGCAGGTTGCCGTCGTGCCATTTGCGGTTCAACTGAACGCCCTTGACCTCATCGAAGATATCCCAGCGCATGCGATTGGCCAACAGGTTGGCGACGACGACATCCAGCCGGTTCTGGCCCACGGTGACGTGCCCGGTGACATCCAGGGCATAGGGCGGCCAGACGCGCGTACCGACCAGCTTGCCGTTAAGCCAAATCTCCGCACAGTAGTTGACCTGTCCGAGTTCCAGCGACAGGCGAACGTCTGGGCGGGCATATTCGGCAGGCAGATCGAATTCGCGCGAGTAGAGCACCCGGCCGCTGTACCAATCGAGCCCCTGCCGGGTCCAACAGCCGAGCGGGCGCTCCGCGGGCCGGCACCGCACGCGCAGGGGCTCGATCAGACCGCGCTGTCCCGGCTCAGCCGCAACGCGCAGGGCCAAGCCCTCACCCGACACCCCCGCCGGCAGAGGCATCCAATCGTCACGAGGCTCAACCGCTTTGCCATCTACCCAGAGACGCCATTCACCATCGACACGCGGCACGCGCAGCGCGACGCTGCCCGGTGGTAACGGTTGCCGATACCACGCCACCGTCGGCATGGGTACTTCCTGCGGATAGGTCGGCTCGCCGTACGGTTGCTCGGGCGGCGCCACGTATTCCCAGGCCGGCTGCCACGATTTGCCCGGTAGTGTCGCCTCCCAGGTTGAGTCGCTAAAGAGCTGGATCACCGTGTCGCCGTCGATGAAGATCTGCCCCTCGGCAAGCACGGCCGGGGCGTTCTCGGCGGCGATGGTGATCGTGTTCTCGCCGGACTGCAACTGGCGAAGGTCAAACCGTTGCGGCAAGCGTGCCCCCTTGCCGGGGTAGGATTGCCCGTTGACGATGACCTCGAAGGGATTTTCGCAGATGACCGCCAACCAGCCGCGAACACTGACCTTGGTCGTCAGTGTGAAGGTCGTTCTGCACTGGAGGCCCTGGCCGCCGAACGGCGCCCGGAAGTCGGCGTGGTTGTAGAAGGAAATGAACCGCCCCTGCCATCGCGAGCGGTAGCGATCGGCGCCGGCCTCAGGCTGCCGGGCGTCACGCACTTTGACCTGCCGCCATCGCCGGTCGTCCTGAGCTCGGAAGTGCCAGCCGAGGGCCTCCCCTTCCGATTCGCCCTCCCACTGCATACGCATGACCGGAAGCTCGAGTTCCGCCTCCCCAAGATCCACCGTCCAGACATCATCAAGTCGATCGCCCGCGGGCAACATCCGCCAATCGCCACCGAGCTCGATCCCCGCCAACCGTGGAAGCTCCTCGCTCGAACCAACCACGGTCCGCTCTGTCCCGGCCGCGCAGACCGAAGCCTGAGCCTCGGCCCGGTCGGCGTCCGGCGGAAGAAGCCCACTCACGCTGACCTGCCCCGAAGTGTCCCGCCCCACCACCGGTTCGCGAAGGTTCGTCGCATTGAGCAGCACCCCGCCCTCGCCTGCCCGCGTCCCCGGGTCAATCACCAGGAAACAGCCTTGCCAGCCATCCAGCCGCAGATCGCACTGCGTACGCCCATCGCGCACCACATGTGCCGACACCGGGGTGATGGAGGCATCCTCCGGCTGCCAGATCGCCGGCGAACCCGTGCAGCGCAGACTGACCCGCCAGCAGCCGGGCTCGCGCACCCCGTTGGCAAACCAGTAAACCTCCTTGCCGTCGCGGCGGAGGTGGTGGTAACGCAGGTGCTCAGCACGATCGCCGCTGATGGTTACGTCGGGCTCGATAGCCGCGGCTACCAAACCGACGGTGTCGCCCAACTTGGAGAGGGTCACACCCTTGGCAGCGGCTTCGGTGGCAAGTACCGCCAATTCCAGATCATCGCGGCCGGCCTCCATCGAGTCGGTCGGCCAACGATCATGCACGATGAGAATGCCGCCACCGGCCACGAACTCACGAACCCGGGCGGCCACGTCGCGACGCATGCAGCGCACGCCGGGCAACACCAGCACCCGGTAACGCATGTCCGCGATGGACAGATGCCCATCCATCACCTTCGCCCGGACCAGCGAGCCAGGATCGATCACATCCGCGCTTCGGTGGGCGGCGACGAGTGTTTGAACGGTCTGCACGGTGGTGCCGCCGCCGTAACCCGCCCACAGGTTGGTCGTTGGAAGGAGCACGGCCACATCGACCACATGCTCGGTGCCGGCCAACATGAAGGTCAACCGGCTGCCGTGATCCGCGAACGTCTTGTAGTACTTCCAGAACGGGTTATGCAGGAACCAACTGTTCGGCCAGTCGTCTACATTGGCCGGGGAGTCCTGGGCATAATGGAACAGATGCGGCATGAAGAAGTTCACGCCGTAGGCGGCCAACATATTGAAGCCGTAGCGGGCGCTGTCGAGCGTGAAGGACCATCCCGCCCCACCCATCGCCTCGACGCCGACCAGCGGCCGGCCGTACACATGACACAGGCTGGCAATCTGCTTGGGCTTCCAGGCTCCGATGACCCGCGGCCAGGTGTAGCGGAAGTCCTCGTTGTCCGTGGCCGGAATGTGCAGATGCCGCATCGTGCGGAAGTAGTCGCCCTGCGTCAGGTAGGAGTTGATCTCCTCGATGGTGTGCCCGGTGAGCATCATGTTGTGCTGGTCACACCAGTCGGCGATCCGCTGGAACCAGGTCTCTTCGTAAATCGTCGTGTAGACGTCGTAGTAGTCGCAGCGCAGCTTGGGAGTCGTCGGGCCGACGTCCAGCACCAGCCCCGGCAGAAGCGGCACGAGGTCGTAGCCTTTCATCGCGCGGAAGCGTTCGGCGAAACCCTCAGCCCAAACAAGCTGGGCGCCGCTGTTGTGGATCTCGTCGAAGAAAACACCGGGGACCGCTCGGCCGAAATGGTCGCCGACCCGAGCGGCATAGGCCTCATGGGTAATATCCATGAACGTGCGGATCGTCTCTGGGTTGAGGTAGTTGATGACCCCTTCTGCCCTTTTGACCGGGCCCATGGTATAGGCGACGATCAACCAGTCGCCCTCGGGGCAGGACCAGGGTGAGGCGGAATTGTTCAACGAGGTGATCTCGCTCAGCGTCTCGCCCGCCAGCGTCTTGTCGCCGACCACTCGGCCGGCCACGACGTAGGTCGCGCCGGGGAAGCGGATCTCGACCTGCCGCGGCCCCGTGACGCGAAGCTCGGTCCGGGTCAGTTGCTTGCGGGTATTACCCTCGGGGTCGGCGGCGAGTGTGCGTCCGCCGGCCGCCCCGCTGGGCCATTTGTCCTCATCGTAGAGCCACGCCGCGAAGCCGACCTTCTCCCCGTGCTCCACGCTGGCTCTGACCGCCTCCCACCAACCGTCGGAGAAGTACGGCGTCTCGGTGTTGTTCAGGCCGTCGCGGGCGTGCATGAACGCGCCGTACACGCCCTTGTCGACCAACTCATCAATCTGTCGGCGGAGTTCGGCCGGATCGAGTCGCCCATTCCACGACCACAGCGGCACGCTGCTGCACGTCCGCGGCGGGTTCCTGAAGCCCTCTTCGAGCGAGGCCGTGCCCACCACGTCGGCCAGTCGCGGGCGCGTGCGTGCCCAGGCTGGATCAGCCGATCCATCAGCAAGCGACGTTGCAGCACTCAAGGTCAGCAGCAAACAGCCGGCAAGCAGCCCAACCCGACCAAAGCGAAACAGCAAGCCACAACGCACTCGTGTGGCACTGCTCTGTGAGCAGTGTTCGCGTGCACGCCACAGCCGCCCATCCAACCCGCTTTGTACCACCGGCGGCGAAGCGGATCGTCGAACCGGATTCTTCCTGGACAAACGAATCGAGCCTTCTGTCTGCACCGGCTGCCTCCCAGTCATCACATACGTGCCATGGGTCCGCGGGCGGCGTGAGCCGCCTTGTCAGAGCCGTGACCGTAAGGGAGCGGTTCTTCTCGGCAGCGATCGGCCGCTTCCTTACCGTCGCGGCGCTGATTCGCCGCCTGCTTCCCGGCATCAATCGCATCGTAAACCCCGGGCAAAGGCCGGGCAAGCTATGGCCGGCTCCCAGTCTCGGGTATCTTGACGCCGTCTCACGGATACTCGTTTAGGCTGCGGCTGCCAGCCGCGTTGAGATGGAGGTCCGCTGCAATGTCCACCCCTGTCGCCAACCCCGCAAACGTATTCCCCCGCACTGCCGACATCCCCGAAGCCATGCGGCAACCCTACTACGCCGACGGAGCCCGGTATCTGATCGACGGCAAGGTCGAAGCATGGACAGGCCCCTGCCAGGAAGTCACCTCGCCGCTGTGCGTGGACGACGGGGCCGGCCCCGCTCCCACCAAGCTGGGCCACTATCCGCTCATGACCGCTGAGAAGGCCATGGAGGCCCTGGAGGCGGCCTGCGAGGCCTACGGTCGTGGCTGCGGCGAGTGGCCCACCATGTCCGTCGGGGACCGCATCCGCCATCTGGAATCGTTCATCCCGCGCATGCAAGCGGTGCGGGATGAGGTCGTCCGCCTGCTCATGTGGGAAATCGGCAAGACCCTGCCCGACTCGCGCAAGGAGTTCGACCGCACCGTGGACTACATCCGCGACACCATCCAGGCACTCAAGGAGCTCGATCGCACCAGTTCACGGCTCGCGGTCGAGCAGGGTTTCATCGCCCAGATTCGCCGCAGCCCGCTGGGCGTGGTACTGTGCATGGGACCGCAGAATTATCCGCTCAACGAGACCTTCACGACTCTCATCCCCGCGCTCATCATGGGCAACACGGTGATCTTCAAGCCGCCCAAGTACGGCGTGCTGCTACACGCGCCCCTGCTGCGGGCGTTTGCCGCCTCGTTCCCGCCCGGGGTGGTCAACACCATCTACGGCGAAGGGGCGACGGTGGTCGGACCGATCGTGCAGAGCGGGCGCATCGATGTGCTGGCTTTCATCGGGTCGGCCAAGGTGGCATCCTTGCTCAAGCACCAGCACCCGCGACCCAACCGGCTACGCTGCGTCTTCGGGCTGGAGGCCAAGAACGCCGCGGTCGTCCTGCCCGACGCGGACCTCGACCTGGCGATGAAAGAATGCCTGCTGGGTGCCCTGTCGTTCAACGGGCAGCGCTGCACGGCCATCAAGATCATCTTCGTCCACCGCAGCCTGGCGGACCAGTTTGTCGCCCGCTTGGCCGAGGGCGTAGAGGCCTTGCGCGTGGGCATGCCCTGGGAAGATGGGGTCAGCATCACGCCGCTGGCCGAAAAGGGCAAGCCGCAATGGTTCAAGGAGCTCGCCGACGAAGCGGTGGCGGCTGGTGCCCGGCTGGTCAACCGCGGTGGCGGAACCATCGACCACACGCTTTTCTACCCGGCCGTCCTGTACCCCGCCGCCTTGAACACGCGCATCTGCCAGATCGAGCAGTTCGGCCCGGTCACCCCGATCCTGCCCTACGACGACGAGCAGGAGGTCATCGACTGGGTGAAGGCATCGCCCTTCGGGCAGCAAGCGTCGTTGTTCGGCAGCGACCCGCACCGCCTCAGCCGCCTGATCGACTCACTGGTCAATCAGGTCTGCCGCGTCAACATCAACAGCCAATGCCAACGCGGCCCGGACACCTTCCCCTTCGTCGGTCGCAAGGACTCCGCCGAGAACACCCTGAGCGTCTCGGATGCCCTGCGTGTCTTTTCGATTCGCAGCCTGGTCGCCGCCAAGAGCACCCCCGCCAATCAGCAGGTGATCTCCACGATCGTCACCGGCCGGCACTCCAAGTTCCTGTCGACGGACTTCCTGTTCTGAGGGAAAGGCGGCACGTCAGCATCTTGCGGCGCGATATCCTTGCGTTTGACTCGCATGTCTGCCGTGTGCCACTCATCTGGTACGTGCCTAGCGAACGGGCCCTCCCGCCGAAGTGTCCGCTGCCCGGATGGCGAACTCCGGTGTCTGCGGTAGAATCTGCCTCCAAAGATCGTAGTGACCAGCCGGAGGAGCTTGCCATGCCTGCATGTGCCGACGAGTGCCGACTCAAACACCAGCGAGTGACCGCGTACCTCGACGAGCACGACCTCGACGCGGTTGTGCTGACCCGACGGGCCAACTTCGCCTGGTTCACCGGCGGCGGGCTGAACCACGTCAACCTCGGCACCGAGGGCGGCGCCGTCTCACTGGTGATAACGCGCGACCGGACCGTAGCGGTAACCAACGCGATCGAGGCCCCGCGAATGACGGGCGAGGAACTGCACGAGTTGGGCATCGAGGTGCGATCCTATGCCTGGCATGATGGAGCCGCGGCCGCACCCGTCTGGCGCGAGGTGCTCGGATCGCTTCGGGCAGCGTGTGACGGCCGAGTCGCCGGGCTTCCAGACACGGTGGCCACGCTCAAGTCGGATTTCGACCGTCTGCGTTGGTCGCTGGTGGAACCGGAGATCGGGCGGTTGCGGGCGCTTGCCCGCGAGACGGCCAGCGTGCTGGAGCAGGTGTGCAGACAAACGCGGCGGGGCATGACCGAGTTCCAGTTGGCGGCTCGGCTGTCGGCGAGCTTGCTCGAACGCGAAATCCGCGCCCCCGTCCTGCTGATTGCCGCCGATGACCGCGCCCGCAGCTACCGCCACCCCATCCCCACGGCAACGCGATTCGCCAAACACGGGATGGCGGTCATCGGCGGTGAACGCGGCGGCCTGATCGCCTCGTGCTCGCGGGTCTTCGCCTTCGGGCCGATCTCCAGCGACCTGCGACGCCGCCACGAAGCGGTGTGCAACATCGACGCGGTGATGATCGGGCAGACCCGGCCCGGCCGGACACTGGGCGACATCTTCGAACTCGCCCGCAAGGTCTACGCCGACAGCGGCTACCCCGATGAGTGGCAGTATCACCATCAGGGCGGCCCCACGGGCTACACCGCCCGCGACGCCAAAGCCTCGCCGGGCAACGCGACCAAGGTGCTGGCCAACCAAGCATTCGCCTGGAACCCCTCGATCGCCGGCACCAAGAGCGAGGACACCATCCTCGTGGGCCCCAACGCCAATGAGATTCTGACCGCCACCGGACAGTGGCCCGTCAGCACATACGCCGGCGGCGGCCGGAACTGGGACCGCTGCAACATCTTGAGCCTGTGAGCGGGCCGACCATGCCCGCGCACAGCAGTAGGGAGCACGATCATGGCCAAGGCTTACGTGTTGGGACTGGACTTCGGAACGAACTCCGCCCGGGCGCTGATTGTCGATCCCCGAACAGGGGCCGAAGTCGCCACCGCCGTCGCGGCCTACCCGAGCGGCGAGGCGGGCATCATCTTGGATCGCAAAGACCCCAACGTGGCTCGGCAGAACCCGGCCGACTGGCTCACCGCCGCAGCCAAGTGCACCCGAGCCGCCCTGCGAGCGGCGGCCAAGGTCAAAGGCTTCTCGCCGCGGCAGATCATCGGCATCGGCATCGACGCCACCGCCAGCACTCCCCTGCCGGTCGACGCCCAGGGCGTACCGCTGGCCCAGCACAAGAAGTTCGCCCGCGACCTCAACGCCCTCGCCTGGCTCTGGAAGGATCACACCGCCTTCGCCGAGGCACAGGAGATCACCGAAGCCGCCCGCCGCGAGCATCCCGAGTACCTCGCCAAATGCGGCGGAACCTACAGCAGCGAGTGGTACTGGTCCAAGGCCCTGCACTGCCTCCGCGTCGCCCCGCGAGTGATGGACGCAACCGCCAACTGGGTCGAGCAATCGGATTACATCCCCGCCGTGCTTACCGGCAACCCGAACCCGGCAACCTGGAAACGCAACGTCTGCGCCGCCGGCCACAAGGCCATGTACCACGCCGACTGGTCGCTGCCCGCCGCCGACTTCCTGGCCGGCATCGACCCGCGGCTCAGCGAGCTACGACGACACAAAGCCTACGATCACGCCGTCACCTCGGACCAGTCCGCGGGCGGGCTATGCCCCGAGTGGGCCGACAAATTGGGCCTCGCGGCCGACACGCCCGTCGCCGTCGGGGCCATTGATGCCCACTTCGGCGCGGTCGGCGCGGGCGTCAAGCCTGGCTCCCTGGCCAAGATCCTCGGCACCAGCTCCTGCGACATGATGATCCATCCCAACACCCAGCCGCTTGCCGACATCCCCGGTCTGTGCGGCATCGTCGATGGCTCGATTGTGCCCGGCTGCTTCGGGATTGAAGCGGGCCAATCAGCGGTCGGCGATATCTTCAACTGGTTCGTCAATCACTTCGACAAGGGCGACAAGGCTCACGCGACGCTGGCCGCTGAGGCCGCCAAGCTCAAACCCGGCGAGAGCGGCCTCCTGGCTCTCGACTGGAACAACGGCAACCGCTGCCTGCTGGTCGATCCCCGCCTCACCGGGCTGCTTATCGGGCAGACCCTGCATACCACACGGGCCGAGGTCTATCGGGCACTCATCGAGGGCAGCGCGTTCGGAGCCCGCATCATCATGCAGCGGTTCGAGGAATATGGGGTACCCGTTCGCGAGATCATCAACTGCGGCGGAATCGCCGAGAAAAGTCCACTGGTCATGCAGATCTACGCCGACGTCACCGGACGCCCCATGAAGATCAGCCGCTCCGCCCAGACTTGTGCGCTGGGAGCCGCCCTCTTCGGCGCCGTCGTCGCGGGGTCGGCCGGCGGCGGATACGACTCCGTCCAGGAAGCCCAGGCCCGCATGTGCGGCCTCAAAGCCAAGGTCTACAAGCCGAATCCCAAACACCGCGAAGCTTACGACCGACTCTTCGGCCTCTACCGAGCACTGCACGACGCGTTTGGCACACGCGACCACCAAGCGTCCCTGCACCATGTCATGAAGGATCTGCTCGCCATCCGCGATGCCGCCCGAGGCATAGGACAGAAACCGTAACCATGTGCCGGCCACCGTGCTCCGCGCATAAAAGATGGCATGCGCCCAGCGCAGGCGCATGCCTATATCGTTGCGGTCCCCAGCCAGTCAGAGGACCGTCAGTTCGTGCTCGGCAGCGGCTCGATCTCGACCCGGCGACCCTTGAAGACCACCGTGCCCTCGATCAGAGCGAACAGGCTGTCGTCACGGCCCCGGCCGACGAACCGGCCCGCTTTGAACGGCGTGCCACACTGACGAACGATGATCGAGCCCGCTTTGGCGTACTGACCGCCATAGAGCTTGATGCCGCGATATTGCGGGTTACTGTCCCGACCGTTGCGGCTTGAACCTTGTCCCTTTTTATGTGCCACAGAAGTCTCTCCAGTCTTCGGCCAACTACCTCATGATCCATTTCTGCTGCTCGGGGCGGCGCTCCGGCACCGCCTGGTGCCGCATGGACTCGCCAACCGGCAGCCGATAAGGAATCTCCAATGTCCGCCGCAGCACATAGTGCCGCGGATTCTCATCACTTTCCGGCTCCGCCGGGTCGAACGTCGGGTTCCGCAGCCGCGTCATCTCGCTCGACAGCCCAGCGACGAACACTTTGAAGCTCTTGGCCCGCGGGTCGAAGTCCCGCCAGATGGCCACGCTCCGCTTCGCCTGGTCCTTGCCGCACAACAACCGACCGACCGCCTTCTCCGGCGGCACCAACAGGGCGTCGCCCGTCCGCCGCTGAATGGTCTTGAACGCTTCCGGGCTAACCTGCACCTCGGCCGGCACCACCTGGAGCGTATCGGTCACCAGCGTGAACTGCGGCAGAAAATCAACCTCGCTGCCCGTTGCGTTCTCCACCGTGTACAGCATGTACCAATACAGCGTCGGGGTCGTCTCGCCCGGCAGCAGCACGGACACCCGCTCAGGATCGCGGTACCGGAAGGTCAACTCCGAGCTCGCCGGGGCAACGGACGGTTCCGGGATCTCCCCCAGCGCCGGCCCAACAGCTGCCCAGCAAACCAAGAACGCTAATGCGGACAACAGGTTACGCATCATGCCGGTCATCCCTAACCCGTCTCGGCCCGCCCCTCATGAAGGCGCACCGACCACCGCACATCCCGCGGACGCCAACCGTCGCGAAGCAGTTATTTTAGACGATTCCAGTCCCGCGTCAAGCCGCCCGGCGTCCCGGCTTGGCCATGACGGTCTGTGACGTTCTAGCTGTCCATCGCAAGTTGCCCCAAGGGGGGGTACAAATTACAATCTTGGGTCTGCACACGCACTCGGTCTGTCGCCGGGGCGGGCGGAGCAGACTGTGTCCCGGAGCGTCGGCCGCGTCGGCCATGCACTTCCGCGGACCCTACCGGAGTAGGACCGAGTATGAGTCGACACGTTGCCGTTGTGGGTGCCACCGGTGCGGTGGGACAGGAGTTTCTGCGCGTCCTGGAACAGCGCAAGTTCACCTATGACCGGATCACCTTCCTGGCGTCCAGTCGGTCGGCGGGCAAGACGATCACCTTCCAGGGCCGTCCCCACACGGTTGTTGAACTGACGGAGAAGAGCTTCGAGGGCGTCGATCTGGCGTTGTTCTCGGCGGGCGGCTCGATCAGCAAGAAGTTCGCCCCCATCGCCGCGGCCGCCGGAACTGTCGTTGTAGACAACTCGTCCGCCTTCCGGATGGATCCCCAGGTGCCGCTGGTGGTGCCCGAGGTCAACCCGGAAGACGTCAAGGCACACAAGGGCATCATCGCCAACCCCAACTGCTCGACGATCATCATGGTGGTCCCGGTCTGGCCCCTGCACCGCGTGTGCCCGATCCAGCGCCTGGTGGTCAGCACCTACCAGGCCGCCAGCGGAGCGGGCTACCAGGCCATGCTCGAGTTGGAGGAACAGAGCCGCGACGTGTTAGCCGGCAAGACCGTCACTCCCAAGATTCTCCCCCACCGCCTCGCCTTCAACCTCTTCAGCCACAACTCCAAGATCGGCGACAACGGCTACAACGAAGAGGAAGTGAAGATGGTCACGGAAACGCGCAAGATGTTCCACTCCGACGCGATCCAGATCACCGCTACCTGCGTCCGCGTCCCCGTGCCCCGGGCGCATTCCGAGAGCATCAACATCACCTTCGCCAAACCGGTGAGCGAGAAGCAGGTCCGGGAGATCCTTGCCGCGGCTCCGGGTGTGCGCGTGGTGGACGACCGGGAGAAGAACCACTTTCCCATGCCACTCGAGTCGAGCAACGGCGACGATGTGCTCGTCGGGCGCATTCGCCAAGACATCAGCCAGCCCGATGGACGCGGGATCGAGATGTTCATCAGCGGCGACCAGCTGCGTAAGGGGGCGGCACTCAACGCCGTACAGATCGCCGAGTTGCTTTAGCCCGCAAGGCAGACGCCGCCTTGCCGATAGGCGGAGTCTCTCGCACTCGACCGGCAGTGCACGGGAACGGTGTGCGTACCGCCCCCGTCGCGATCTGCGCTCGTCACCCCGCCAGCCGGTCCTCTTCTTCGCCCATGTTCCACTTGTTGGTGATCACCACCAGACTCTTGGCCGGCCCTTTGCGCTTGGCGGCGACACGGACCACCTCGCGATACTCCACGTCAACAAGTTGCCGGAAGAACGCCAGATCCTCCGCCTCGAAGATGAAGTACTCCTCCTCGTCGCTCTTGAGCCGATCCACAACCCGCGCGACCCCTTCCAGCAGAAGGTCGTCGGATACTTCCAGCCGCCCTCGCCGGCGGGAGGCAAGCTCTTCCGCCGTGTAGAGCGCCTTGATGTGGCTGCCACCGTAGTAGCTGAGGCGTGAATCAGGCCGACCTACCGCCCAGGTGATCTTGTCGTTCGCACCAATCGACAGACGTTCCAGTTCCGCCACCAGGCGAATCTCATCGTTATCGAAATCGCTGCGTCCCAAGGCCGTCCATGCCCAGGAAAACGCCAACAACGTAGTGCATAGAATGGTGACCAGACAGGCTTCTCGCCGCTCTCTCCAGAACAGACGACAGGCCACCGCGACACCGACCAAGGTGATAACCATCGCCGTCCACGCGGCCCACAAAACCGTCGGTTCCTTGCGAATGGTGTAGGCAATGAAGACCACGCCGCCCACCACGGCCGCGCCGAATATCGCCAACAACGAAAGCCGCACGAGACGGCGGTCCGATTTCAGTTCATGGAAGAACAACCGGTCGATCACCGGAGCCAAGAGCAGGCTCAACGCCGGGGTGAGCGGCAACAGGTAGTGCGGGCGTTTGAATGCCGACGTACTCAGGAACACCAACTGGACCACCGCCCACGTCCAGACGTACAACAGGCCGGCTCGATCCCGACGATAACGGGCGATGAATGGAGCGACCAGCGCCTCGGGAAGCGACAGCGAGAAGGGAACCACGATGGCGAACAGCATCGGCAGGTAGTACCAGAACGGCTTCTCCTTGAGCAGCCCCTGGTAACGATCAAGGAACTCGGTGCGCCACAGTTCCAAGGCATTGGGCACCTTGTACCAGGCGTACACCGGCCACGGCACCGCCAACAGGAAGAAGATCATCAGGCCCGGCAACATCCAGCGAACCGCCCACAGCTGCTCGATCACCAGCGAACCCAAGCTCGGACGGGCGCCTGTCGCCACATCGCGATCGCCCAACAGCTTGCTGAGCGGCACGGTCACAAACCAATAGAGAAACAGCGGCACCCCCACCATGGCCAGCGGAAGCGGCGCCTTGGCCAGCATGCCCAGGCCCAGAGCCGCGTAGAACCCCGCCATGGCGACCTGCCGACCCTCTGGGCCGCGACTGGCCCGGTAAAAACACGCGAAAGCCGCCGTGATGAACAATGTCAGCAACATCTCAGTCTGGGCGTTGTGCGAGAAGAACAACGTGGCCGCGCAGCAGGCCATGATCGCCCCGGCGACCAACGCCGTCCGCGGGCCAAACAGCATCTTTCCCAACGCCCAGACCATAAGAACCGTCAACACCGCCGCCGCCGCGGACGGCGCCCGAGCGGCGAGCACGCTCACCGGCCGAGCAACCTCCGGCGGATCAACCACGTACGAGGCCAAGACCACAAGCCAAGTCTGCCCCGGCGGCTTGCGAATGAAGGGATCGCCGTTGAAGTGCGGAATCAGCCACTCGCCCGATTCGCACATCTCGCGCGCGGACTGGGCGACAATCGCCTCATGATCCCCAAGAGCCGGCCCGCCACCCAAGTCCCAGAAGGCAACCACGATGGCGAAAACCACCAGCAGCACCAACCCTGTGGACAGACTCACACCGGCCCCGCACGAGCGGGGATCGAGGTCATTCTCAGCATTCATCAGTCAGGCCTCCGGAGACAGACGGCCACACGAAATCATACGAACCATTCGGCCGAGAGCGGATCCTGAAGCCCTCGTAACACCGACACAACCGAAAACGCGGCTGGTCACTTCTTCGCGTAGTAGCTGATGAACTCCTTGCAGGTTGCCGGCTTGATCTTCCCGGCGTAGCCGGCTTGGCCGAACGCAACCATCCGATCAATGCACACCTGCTTCATCGCCGCCCGCGCAGGGCTCAGGTACTTGCGAGGATCGAACTCGCCGGGCTTCTCCCAGAAGACCTTGCGGATCGCACCGGTAATCGCCAGACGGTTGTCGGTGTCCACGTTGATCTTCCGCACGCCGTGCTTGATGCCCCGCTGGATCTCCTCGACCGGTACGCCGTAGGTCTCCTTCATCTGCCCGCCGTACTTGTTGATGATGTCCAGCAGCTCCTTGGGCACACTCGATGAGCCGTGCATGACCATGTGCGTGTTGGGCAGCCGCTTGTGGATCTGCTCGATCACGCTCATGACCAGCACGTCGCCGGTCGGCTTCTTCGTGAACTTGTAGGCCCCGTGGCTGGTCCCAATGGCGACGGCCAGAGCATCCACGCGGGTCTTGGCGCAGAAATCCTCCGCCTGAGCCGGATCCGTCAGGTGCTTCATGGCCTCTTCGCCGGTCAGCCCCGCACCGTGCCCGTCCTCGATCCCACCGAGGCAACCCAGCTCGCCCTCGACGGTCACACCCTTGGCGTGGGCGGCATCGACGACCTCCTTGGTCACCTTGACGTTATGCTCATACGAAGACGGCGTTTTGCCGTCGTCCATCAGCGAGCCGTCCATCATCACCGAGGTGAAGCCCTGCTCGATCGCACTCATGCAGGTGGCCGGCGAATTCCCATGATCCAGGTGCATGGCGATCGGAATCTTGGGGTACAACTCCGCGGCCGCGAGCATCAGGTGCCGCAGGTACGCGTCGTTGGTGTACTCACGGGCGCCGCGTGACGCCTGGATGATGACCGGCGATTCGGTCTCCTCGGCGGCGGCCATGATCGCCTGGATTTGCTCCATGTTGTTGACGTTGAAAGCGGCCAAGCCGTAGTCATTCTCCGCCGCATGATCCAGCAGAACGCGCATCGGTACGAGTGCCATGTCAGTGCGTCTCCTTCCTCAATCTGGGGTACCTGACCCAATCCCACCCGGTCCGCCTACCAAGCGACCTCCGGGCTGGGGTCGCATAGTCTACCCGCGAAGTGGCCAAGTTGCACCCCCCCCCGCCGCCGCCCTGCAGCGTCTTACGGGCAATCTGAACGGCATGTGGACGGGCCGCCACCGCGACCTTGCCTTACAGCGGCGTAGGGATCAACTATCCAATTGGGATCGATCCCGAATGGGCCGTCGGCTACGAGTACGAGATGACCACCAACACCACGTGGAACTCGTTCAAGGCTACCGAGCTGGTGCCCGTGGGTGACGGGCTGTTTGATATCGACATCTGGGACACGGCAACGGGAAACAGGCTGGAAGTGGCGACCGATGTCCCCGCGGGAGAGGTCAGCTTCTCGATCATTGCACCCGGCCGCTTGGTGCAGGAGTTCCGCGTCCGCGGCATCGAGCCTGAGGCAGAGCTCGATCCGGATGGACACGGTTTCCCCATCGGGCTGATGTTCACGAGTGGCGGCTGGACACACACGATCGTTACGACGGCAATCCTGCCTGAGCCCGCCGCGCTCATGCTTTTCTGCTTGGGCGGTGCCTTGACCTCATGCCGGCGCAGGAGGCACGCGTCGCGGTAAGGCGGAACTGCCAAACCGGTCGCCTGCGCCTTCGACTGGCAAGGAAGCCCGGACCGAGGTGGCCCGGTGCCTCGAAGCACCCGACGCCCCCTACCGCACAGATTCCACCTGCCGACCCGCGACCCATGAGCGCAAACCCGACCTGTCTCCCCGTTTTGGCTGGCAGGTCGATGCTTGCCGGTGAAGAATCGACATCCGTGACACGGAATCTTGTCCGCCGCAACATCAATTGCGGCTGGAGTTTTCGTCAGCAGTTGCCGATTCATTGGGCAGCCGGCGTGGCCTCAGGGGCGCCGTCCGGCCTCGCGGTGGCCCTGTCGGGGCCACGGACGGACGGGACGAGGTGTTTTTCGTCGCGCGGGGCTTGAAACCTCGGACGAGTCTTGTATATTGCGGGAGTTCGCCGCGGGTGTAGCTCAGTGGTAGAGCGTCACGTTGCCAACGTGAATGTCGTGGGTTCAAGTCCCATCACCCGCTTTTGACGTACGGTGATCCGTGACCGCGGGGTACCGGCCGGCGGTGTCAGAAGATGATACCCGGCACCAGGCGTTGGCTGCGGTCGCGGGCGAGACAAGGCCAATCGGCTTTGCTCTGGCGGATACCAACGCTTGGCAGTGGCCAACTTGGGTCGCCCGGCAAAGGCGGTTGGCCTTTTCTATCGGCAGGCAGCCCGGTTTGGGAGCTGGATCCAGGAGTGACTGGTTATGGCGGACGAAGAGGCCCTCAGGCCCGAGGACGAAACGACCGACGGTCAAATCGATGAAGCAAACGAGGAAACCGGCGAGAACGCCGAGCCTTCTCTGCAGGACAAAATCAAAGAGGCCCTCGATGTCGCGGTTGAGGATGTCGGCTCGCTTCGCCGCAAGCTGACCATCACGGTGCCGCGGGCTTTTATCGATGCGCAATTGGAGGAGCAGTACGGCGAACTCAGCCGCGAGGCCCTCGTGCCCGGCTTCCGCAAGGGGCGTGCCCCGCGACGGCTGCTGGAGAAACGGTTCGGCAGCGAGGTCGGCGAGACGCTTGTTCAGCAGCTGGTGGGCACCGGGTGTCTAGCTGCCATGGAGAAGGCCGATCTGAAGGTGCTTGGCGACCCCATGCTCTGGGCGACCGAGAAGGGAGCCGCCACGCCGACCCTCCTCGATTTCCAGGAAGCCATGAAGCTGATGCAGATCCCCAAGGATGGCGACTTGGTCTTCTCCTGCGAGGTCGAGATTCGGCCGGAATTCGAGCTGCCCGAGCTGGAGAAGATTCCGCTGACCCGGCCGGTGATCGAGGTGACCGACGAGATGGTTACCGCACAGATCGACCGCTTCCGCTCCACGCAAGGGCATTATGAAGCCCTCGCGGAGGATGGACAGGTTGCCTCGGACGATGTGATTACCGCGGACCTGAAAATGGCCTCGGAAGGCACGGTCCTGAAAGAGCAGAAGGACATCCAACTGGCGGCTCGCGGTCAGATCCTCGACGGGGTGGTCCTGGAGAAGCTCGGTGAGACCTTGGTCGGCGCCCGCGCGGGCGAGGTGCGGACGATCAGCGGGCAGATCCCCGACACCTACATCAAGGAAGAACTCCGCGGCAAGCAGGCTGACTTTGAGCTCAGCATTCGCCGCATCCAGCGGATGGTGCTGCCGGAGATGAACGAGGAGTTCGTCAAGTCCCTCGGCTTCGAGACCGAGGATGAACTGCGTGACTGGATCCGAAAGGACATCGAGAGCCGCGTTGGCGACCAGGTCCGCCAGGGGCTGGCTGAGCAGGTCCGCAAGTACCTGTTGGACAAGGTGTCCATCGACCTTCCCGAGCGTATGTCCGAGCGGCAGGTGGCCCGGGTGATGTATCGCCGCATGGTGGAGCTGTACCAGCAGGGTATCGCATCGGATGAGGTCACGAAGCACATCGACGCCCTCAAGACCGCCGCCCAGAATGAAGTGGTTCGGGAGCTCAAGCTCGGGTTCATCATGGAGAAGCTGAGCGACGAGTTCGACGTGGAGGTCACCGAGGGCGAGGTCAACTCGCAGATTGCCTGGATCGCCCAGCGTCAGGGTCAACGGTTCGACCGCGTACGCGACCGGTTGGCCAAGGAAGGCGCTCTGGACAACCTCTACCTGGCCATCCGCGACAGCAAGCTGGTGGACCTGTTGATTGAGAAGGCGGAGATCACTGACAGCCGCGGCGGCGCGGACACCGGCAAAGCGGCCGACGAACCGTCCGCAACCGCGGCAGGCGACACCTTGGCCGACGAAACCTGAGCCGGGAGAAAACCATGCACGATCCGCGCGAGATTCTTCATACCTACAACCAGCAGGCGGTCCCCTATCAGCGGACACGGGAGATGTCCATCGAGGATCTGCTGCTGGAGAACAGGATCATCTTCCTGGCCGGCCCGATCACGGACCGGACGGCGAGCATCGTGATCATGCGGATGCTTTATCTGCAGTCGATCAAGCGGGACCAGCCGATCAACCTGTACATCAACTCCCCGGGCGGCTTGGTGGATCAGACATTGGCGATCTACGACACGATGCAGTTTCTGGGCTGCGACGTGGCGACGTATTGCATCGGTCAGGCATCGAGCGGCGCGGCCATTGTGTTGGCGGCCGGCACCAAGGGGCAGCGTTACGCCCTGCCGCACGCCAAGGTCATGCTGCACCAGCCGTACAGCGGGATCACGGGACAGGCGGAGGACATCCGCATCCAGGCGGAGGAGATCCTCAAGGACAAGCGGCTGCTCAACGATCTGCTGGCCAGGCACACCGGCCAGCCTGCGGACAAGATCGAGCGGGAAATCGAGCGCGACCGCTACATGGATGCCCAAGAAGCACTGGCCTACGGGCTGGTCGACGAGATCCTGGCCGAGCCAGACAAAGACAAGAAGAAGAAGAAGAAGCCCTGACCAAGCATGCGAAAGGGCGCGGCCGACGGTGGCCGACTCGTTCCAGACACCCTAGGCCCGGCGCGGATGATCGCCCGGTGCAGACAGGAACCTTCGATGAACGCACAACACCTGATCCCGATCGTGATCGAGAAGACCGGCCGCGGGGAGCGGGCTTATGACATTTACTCGCGACTGCTCAAGGACAGGATCGTGTTCCTGGGAGGGGGGATCGACGACGACGTCGCCAACACGATCATCGCCCAGATGCTCTTCCTCTCCAACGAGGACAGCAAGTCGCCGATCAACCTGTACATCAACTCGCCGGGAGGCTCGGTATCGGCGGGTCTGGCGATCTACGACACGATGCAGTTTCTGCGCTGTGAGGTGCACACCTACTGCGTCGGGATGGCCGCCAGCATGGGTGCGGTGCTGATGTGCGGCGGGGAGAAGGGCAAGCGTTTCGCCCTGCCGAACTCGCGTCTGCTTCTTCACCAACCGCTGATCGGCGGAGTGCTGGAGGGACCGGCGACTGACCTGTCGATCGAGGCTCAGGAGATCATTCGGCTGCGTAAACGGCTGTACGAGATCATTGCCCGGCATACGGGTCGCCCGGTTGAGCAGATCGAGCGGGACTGCGACCGCAATAAGTGGCTGGAGGCACAGGAAGCCGTAGAGTACGGGCTCGTGGATGTGATGCTGGAACGGGCTCCGGAGCCTCCGCCGCGGGCCAGCGAGCCGGAGCAAGCGTAACTCGGCAGAGCTGTGTCGTGACGACCAGGCGGGAGGCGTTTGGGGGCATCGATTCGTCGAACGCCAACAGTGGCCACTTGAGTCGAGAGGACACGACCGGCTGACCGACGACGGTTCGAGCGAGGGGAGTAACCCCATCAAGGGAGACCTGAACGTGGAACGGTTGATGGCCGCTTCGCGACGTACGACCCACTGGGTGATGAGCCTGCTGCTCCCTCTCCTGGCGCTCGGGTGCGAGAGCCAAGTGCCCGCGAACGACTTTCGGGAGGTGCAACGCCAGCTCCAAGAATCCCGCGAGGAAGTCCGCCGCCTAGGCGACGAACTCGCCCAACAGGCCGAGCTGGCCCAAGCCCTGCAAGCACGCATCGCCCGGCAACGAGGGCTCACCCGCCAGGATTTGCTCGATGAACTTGTCGCCCCGGTCCGGCTGGAACTCGAGGAGATGTCCGGCGGCTACGATACCGACGGGCAACCCGGCGATGACGGAATCGCCCTGTTCATTCGCCCCATCGACCGCGATGGGCATGCCATCAAGGCGGCCGGCAGCTTGAGGATCACGATTCTGGATCCTCTGAGCCCGCCCAACGCCAACGTCGTTGCCGAGTATCACTTTGACGTGCCGGCCACCCGCAAGCTCTGGTACGGGCGGCTGTGGACGTACCACTTCACCGTTCGCTGCCCCTGGCCACCCGGCCAGATGCCGCTCCACGACGAAGTGACCGCGCATGTGGCCTTCACGGACCTGCTCACCGGCAAGCTACTCACCACGCAGAAAGCCTTCAAAATCACGCGACCGTTGGTGAGCACCGCACCGGCCACGTCGCCCGACTCTTGACGCGGCTTGCCCGGACGCCGCGACGCGCCGTATCGAAGAAGAAACACCCTACCGGTTGCCCAAGCCCTTCACCGCCAGGCCGCTTCCACCTCACGCGACGACGGGGGATTCGAGACGGCACACCGCGTCAAAAAGCTTCGCCCCGCGCCAACGAACCACGGATTCATCCTTGAGCATCGCCACCCGCCAGACATCGCATTTGAACGACGCGTCCCAGTTGCTCTCGATAGCCCGGCCCATGCCTTCCAGCACGATCAAATCACTTTCCGCGGCTGCGGCATCGCACTCCTCGCTGACTCGGCTCAGGTCGATCGACGGGTAGCTATTGCCGGAATCGATGGCAACAAGCCGACCAGAGGTCAGCAGGTCGCTCAGCACCGGGTCCATGCCCGCCACACGCTCCAGAAGCGGGCGAAGCTCCCCGATGGTGATATCGTTCAGCGCGGGCGTCCTGTTGGCCGCCAAGGCAACCCGAAGTCCCTGCCGGCCCAGTTCCCGGGCCAGCGGCAGAACCCCAAGGACGATATCGGCCCCCGAGTTGTCCACGAAAATGAGCACCTGTCGCCATCGAGCCCGACCATTCAGACCCGACAGGAGCACATCCGCGTGGTCGATGAACCACGGTCGGGCCGGCACGCACTCCAGGAAGCCGAAGAAATCCGCCTCGCCCCGCTGGTACATAGCCATGGTTTCCGGCGAGCCGAGGTCGAACATGTTGCCCGCCAGGATGCCCTTGAGCAGCAGTTCCCAACGATGCCGGCCGGCGAGGGCATCCACCCGCTGAACGACCTCGGGGTAGAGCGTCACCGCCACGTCGTTTTCGCGCTGCTTGACGCCTGCGCAGGGATCGGGGAACCCGTGCCGATCGAGCATATCCCAGCGAAAACGGCACAAATCGATGGTGTACAACCGGCCGGTGCGTTCCGCCTCGACGCGGATCATCTCCAAACGCTCGGCGTACTCAGTCGCAAACGCCAACCACCGCCGCGAGAAATCCGGGCCCGCCAGACCGTCTTCAAGCAGATACCGATCGGACCGGCCGGGAAAGCCAGCAAAAAGAGCCAGCCAGTAGGCCGCGTCCTCCTCGCTATCCATCAGATTCCACGTTGACACCTGGTAGGTGTCCGGATTGGCGAGCTGACACAGAACAGGCATCGAAACCTCACGGTTGGGGATGAATGATATCGTCGGGAATGGGGATGACGCGGCCATCGCGGTCCACACAAGCCAGCACGCTGCTCGCCTCGCACAGCAGCAGGCCGTCCCGGTACAGCTCGTACCGATGATCGATCCGGGCCCGAGTCAGCCGGGTGATCGTCACCTTGAGGGTCAGCAGGTCGTCGTAACGGGCAGGCCGCCGGAACCGGCATTCAACCTTCGCCACGACGAACAGGTATCCCCGTTCCTCGAGGTCGCGGTAACGCACGCCCGTCCGGCGAAGCAATTCCGTGCGGGCCATCTCGAAATACTCGAAGTACTTGCTGTGGTGGAGAAAGCCCATTGGGTCGCATTCCGCGTATCGCACCCGAATCTCGATCTCACCCCCAACCGCCTGTTCGTCCATATCGATCATTCCTTGTCTGGGTCTGTGCCCCGGCGCTATCGTACCGGTCATGACGCCTGAATCAACCGGAGAACACGCCATGGAGACGGCCCCGAACAAGACGCCGCAGGCACCTGTCGATGAGCACCTGCGCTGTCTCCAATGCGACTACAACCTCACCGGGCTGACTGTGATCGCCTGGGTTCGTTTGCCAAGACGGCATCGCTGGCGAGTCATCCTGCTGGTCCTGTCTGTGTTCATCCTGACCTCCATTTCCAGCCACACTGGACGCCAACTCACTGCAGTCATCGAGGGACGCTGGTGATCGCCCCAGCGGCGTCGCATGGTTAACCGCCAACCGAACAAAGACCGTCGCGCGGGTTGCCTGACACTCACGGAGCCGCTAGAGTAGCTAGGACGTGCCCGCTGTGGTGCGGGCAAGGAGAGCCAGCACAAAGCAGTGCCCATGCCCTCAATGTGCCATACCCCGAGGATACGAATGATGCGACTGGATTTGCGGACCGGGAACGTGTTTGCTCATGCTGTATTGGCGACGAGTTTCTTGTTGTGGGCTGGAAGCCAAAGCGTATACGGGCAGGCAGCCACCGCGCCCGCCGCCGCGGCTGCGAGCCCAGCCGGTGACGCGAAGCCCGTGGCCACAGTGGATGAACCGATTCATGATTTCGGCAGCAACTGGGTCGGCGGCACTCTCGACCACACATTCAAAATCAGAAACACGGGGAACGCGGACCTGGAGATTCTTCAGGTCCGACCGGCCTGCGGCTGCACCGTGGTGGGTCAACATCCCAAGGTCATCAAGCCTGGCGAGACCGGCGAGTTTCCCGTCCGTCTGAACACGGCCTCGGTCCATAATGTCTACAGCAAGAGCATTGCCATCACAACCAACGACCCCGCCAAACCACAGGTGATGCTTGCGGTGAAAGGCGAGGTCAAACGGCACATTGACATCATCCCGACAGCCGCCAACTTCGGCGCGGTCTACGGCGACAAGCCGCAAACCCGGACGTTGAAGATCACCAACCGCATGGACAAGAAGCTCAAACTGGCTCTCGATCCCTATATGACGGAGGCGGGGCCATTTCGCTTTGAGCTCAAGGAGGTTGAACCGGGGAAGGCGTTTGAGCTGGTGGTCACGACCGTTCCGCCCTACGAGGTGCCGAGTAACCAGAAAACCACGGCGACCATCCTGACCAACGTCGAAGAGCTGCGACAGCTCAACATCATAGCGATGGCCAACATCCAGGGCCGCTTGGCCGTCGTACCCAAGGAATTGTTGATCGTAACGCCGACCAGTCAACCCGCGGACAAACCGCCCACCACCTTCCGACAGTATGTCCGATTGAGCAATAACGGGGACACACCGGTCAAGGTGACCGGAGCAACAGTGGATGACCCGGCCATTACGACGACTGTGGAGGAACGAAGCGGCGGCAAGCTTTACATCATCGTGATCGAGCCGCAGGCGGGCTACGTCGTTCCAGACGAAGGCCGCAAGCTCACCATCCGTACCGACGATGCTGAGCAACCGGTTATTGAGGTTCCTATCCGAAAGCGGCCGACCACTCCGCCGGCCCGGACGGCCCAGCAGCAGACTACCCCCAGCCCCACCCCCACGCCTACCCCCACCCGACTAAGGCCCGCCGAGAAGCTCGTCGGGACAAAGGCCCCTGTGTTTGACCTGAGGACCTTCGGTGGAAAATCGGTATCCAGTGAGTCATTCAAGGGTTCCATCGCGGTGCTCGACTTCTTCGCCCCCAATTGCGGCTTCTGCAAGAAGCAGATGCCTCGCCTCGAAGCTCTGCGAGCAGACTATGAGTCCAAGGGCGTCCGATTCCTCTACGTTCAGGAGACGATGCGCAAGCCGTTCACTCAAGAAGAGGTCGTGCAGGTTCTCTCAGGCATCGGGGTCAAAGGTGAGGTAGCCGTTGACCCGGAGAACGCGGTCGGCAAGCAGTTCCAGGCCAACGGATTCCCGACCATGGTCATCGTGGGCAAGGGCGGTGCCATCGAGGCAGTCAACGTCGGCAACCGAGCCGACCTGGAACCCCGTGTCAAAGCCCAACTCGACGCTCTGCTGGAAGGCAAGCCCATTCCTGCCGAGCATCTTCCTCCCAAGGAGTCAGAGACCGCAGGCGGCTGACTCGACGAAGCCCAGTATCTCACCGCGTCATGATCGCAGACATGCGGCAGCGCTGCCCTTGCCCGGGGCGTGTATGCGCGGTGACCGCTGATCGCACCCGAAGGGCCGCGCGGGCCGAAGTCCGCAACTCGCTATCCCCCATCGGGCAGCCTGAACCCTCAGATGCGCCTGCCGGCTCGCCCATGCCGGTTTGTCCGTATTCGGACGAGCGACCGGTGGCCGAAGCCCTATGGGCCTCCTAGAATCCCCGCGTGTCCGAGGAGCGACACACGATCGGCGACAAACATCCGTGGACCGAAAGGAGAAAACGCCCATGAGTGCAGACACCAACGAATGCTGCTCCGTCCTCCAGGTTGGACAACCGGCTCCCGCTTTCAAGGGTCAAGCGGTGGTCGGCTCGGAGTTCAAGGATCTCAGGTATGAGCATGGCGTCCTGACGGTGGGTGACCAGAAATTCACCGGCAAGTACATCGTCCTGTTCTTCTATCCTTTGGATTTCACCTTCGTCTGCCCGACCGAGATCATCGCGTTCAGCGACCGGATCGAGGAGTTCGAGAAGCTGGGAGCCAAGGTTGTCGGCGCGTCGGTGGACAGCCAGTTCACCCACCTCGCATGGAAGAACACACCGCGCAACAAGGGTGGCCTTGGCGAAATCGCCTACCCACTGCTGGCGGATCTGAACAAAGAGGCGGCCTGCGCCTACCGCGTACTCCTGGACGGCGGGGTCGCGGCTCGCGGTATCTTCATCATCGACGACAAGGGCATCCTGCAGACCTTCACGGTCAACAACCTGGGCGTCGGCCGAAGTGTGGACGAAACCCTCCGGCTCATCCAGGCCTACCAGTATGTAGCCAAGCATGGCGAGGTCTGCCCCGCCAACTGGCAACCCGGCGCCAAGACGATGAGACCCGACCCGGTCGGCTCGCAGAACTACTTCAAGGACGTGAAGTAGGTGAGGCGGAAGGCGCAAGGCTAAAGGCTGAAGGCCACACGTTGAATGTTGGAGGCGTTGGGCGCGGAGGCGAGGCAGGAACTTGCGGTCAGAGCACTTGGCGAGGGCTTGCCGCTTCGCGGAGCCGACGATGACCGCTCGGCACAGCCATCCTCGCGCCTCAAGCTCGGCGGCTCCCAACATCGGGGATCCGGTGTCGCCTGCCCCGCGACCAACCCGACACCCGTTCAGCGAAACCGACAGACTTCTTCTTGTGCCTCGGACGAGGGAGACGCCGGCCGGTTCCAGCAACCGGCCGGCCTACCTCATGCCTGACAGTGTCGGGCTCCTCCCGTCTACTCGTCGCGGTCCTTGCCATCCGTCTCCTTGCCGCCACGAATTGCACGATCCCGTGCCGTATGGTCTAATGACTTCGTCGCCACCTTCTTCCGCGTTCGGCGGCGCAGAGCGGGGCGTGCGCGTATGGATCTTTTCACCGAACAACGACGAGCGGCCTTCAAACGCGTAGAGCCCTTGCCGGTGCGTATGCGGCCCCGGACTCTGGAGGAGTTCCTCGGTCAGGGTCATTTCGTCGGACCTGGCCAGTTACTCAGACGGCTGCTGGACGCCGACCGGCTGTCCAGCGCGATCTTCTACGGCCCGCCGGGCACCGGCAAGACCACGCTCGCCCATATCATCGCCCACCGCACCCAGGCCCGCTTCGCCGAGATGAACGCCGCCGGAGCCAGTGTCAAAGATGTCCGCGAAGTCATGGCCGACGCTCGGGCGCGGCTCGCGAGTAGCGGACAGCGGACGGTCCTGTTCCTTGACGAGATCCACCGCTTCAACCGTGCCCAGCAGGACGTCCTGCTCGGCGATGTCGAGAACGGGCTCCTGATCCTGATCGGGGCCACCACGGAGAACCCCTTTTTTTCCGTCAACGCCCCGCTCATTTCGCGCAGCCAGATCTTCCAGTTTGAGCCGCTGTCGCCTGCCGACATCCGCACGCTGCTGTACCGGGCATTGGCGGACGGCGAACGGGGCATGGGGCGTTACGCGGTGGAACTGACCGCCGAAGCCGCCGACCATTTGGCGATCACCTGCGACGGCGACGCTCGCAGAGCTCTGCTGGCCCTTGAGGTAGCGGTGCTGTCTCAGATCGCGTCGCACCCGGCATCGCCGGATAGCGCGACGGACAAGGCTCGCCCCGACGGGCAAGCTGCGATGGTGATTGACTTGGCGGTCGCGCAGGAGTCGATCCAGCGCAAAGCCATCGTCTACAACGGCATGGGCGACGAGCACTACGACGCGGCCAGTGCGCTCATCAAGAGCATGCGCGGCAGCGATCCCGACGCGGCGGTTTACTGGCTGGCTCGCATGCTGGAGGCGGGCGAGGATCCACGGTTCATCGCCCGGCGGGTGACCATCTGCGCGGCCGAAGACGTAGGCAACGCCGATCCGCAGGCACTCGTGGTGGCCAACGCCGCCGCCCAGGTCACGCTGCTCGTGGGCATGCCCGAATGCCAACTGCCGCTCAGCCAAGCGGTCATCTACGTCGCCTGTGCCCCCAAGTCCAACGCGTCGGCCCTGGCGATCTGGACGGCGGCCAAGGACGTGCGCGAGGGTCGGACGATTCCCGTGCCGCGGCACCTGCGTGACACGCATTACAAGGGCTCCGCCCGGCTGGGGCACGGGGAGGGCTACGAATACGCCCACGACCACGCCGGCGGTTTTGTGCAGCAGGATTACCTTGGCGTCGATAAACGGTATTATGTGCCGACAGACCGGGGGTTCGAGCGCCAAATCGGCGTTCGCCTCGACCGTCTGCGCGGAACCGGGTCGGCGGATCAGACCGCCCATCCCTCTGCAGAGGCTCCGGCGCGGGCCACGGAGGGACCACCCCTGACCGACCAGACACGCGGGAAAGGGCCGACGTGATTAAGAAAGCGCTACGGCAACAACTGCGGGAGATCATGGCCCGGTTGTCACCGACGGAACTGCACGAGCGGTCCGTCCGTGCATGCTGCCGGCTGGCCGAGACCCCCGAGTACGAGCGAGCTGAGATCATCATGGTCTTCCTGTCGCTGCCTGCGGAGATCGACACGACCCCGCTGGTGCACCGAGCTTGGCGGGACCGCAAGCGTGTGCTCGCCCCCAAGGTGAGCTGGGAGCAGCGGCGCATGTTGCCCATCGAGATTCGATCGCTTGGCAACGACGTGCGCGAGTCTCCTCTGGGGCTGCGTGAACCCGCCGAGGGAGTGCCCATTCCGGTGGCCGACATCGACCTGATCATTGTGCCTGGCCTGGGGTTTGATCGGTTGGGCAACCGCATCGGGCGGGGACGGGGCTTCTACGATCGCTTTCTGGCCCACCGGGACTGGCAGGGTGTCGCCGGCGGGCTGGCCTTCCAGGAACAGGTCGTGGACCACGTCCCAGTCAGTGAGCACGACATGCAGGTCGATATGCTGGTCACCGATGCCGAGGTGGTGCGTTTCGGGCCGTAGCCCCCTCCTACCGCCATCCTCTCCTTGCCCCGCGCGAAGCCTGGGGCGGTGGTTGGCATCGCCGCTCGCTCGTGGTATCTTGAACGCTCTCAGGCCTCGGATCATGGAGAGAGAGTCGTGTATCTTAGACGAGACCGCCGGCGTAGGAATAGACGAATCGTGGCCATCTCGGCTTTGGCCGTGATCGCCGTCCTGATCTTGACTTGGCCCGGCGACAAGTCCGGGCTCAGCCTCCTGACCGGGCGGATGCCCGACAAGGAACAGACGCGAAACACCCCCGCCTTGCACCTCTTGGTTCCCCCCGGCCAGGGTGTGAACAAGACCATCGGGCAGGATGGGAGTTCGGCCGGCATTTCGCCGGCGTCTCCTCAACCGGGCGCCACCGGATCGGGTACCCGGCTGCCCCCTACCACTCAGCCGGCGACCGCCCCGGCAGGGCGTCTTGCCCAGGCAATCCCGCCGACAGCGAGCCGGCCCGCCAGCGTCGGCAAGGGCGTCCCTCTCCCACGGGATGCATCCGCGCTGCTCCAACGGGGCTTGGAAGCCGTCGAGAGTAACCAGCCCCTCGAGGCTCGCGGTCTGATCAACGAAGCTCTGCATAGCGGCCTGGCCGACGCGGAGGCCCGCAGGGCTCGCCAGGCACTCGCGGATCTGGCAGATAAGACACTATTCAGCCGCGCGGTTATCCCGAACGATCCGTTGGTCGAGTGGCATACCGTGCGGTCGGGCGATACGATCGGCCGGATTGCCAAGCAGGCCCACATCTCCGAGGAACTCCTGGCCCGGGTCAACAACCTGCGAAGCAAGAACTTCATCCGCGAAGGCCAGCGCATCAAGATTCTTCGCGGTCCGTTCCATGCCTCGATCCGCAAGAGCACCCACGAGATGGATCTGTACCTTCAGGATGTTTACGTCCGTACGCTGCGCGTCGCTCTGGGGGAAAACGGGAGTACCCCGACGGGCCGGTGGAAGGCGATCAATCAGCTTGAGAACCCCAGTTGGACAGACCCTCGGACGGGCAAAAGGTGGCACGCGGACGATCCAGGCAACCCGATCGGGGAGTACTGGATCGGCCTTGAAGGCGTGGAAGGTGACGCCGTCGGTCAAGTCGGATACGGCATTCACGGCACGATCGAGCCGGACACGATCGGCCAGGATGTGTCGATGGGCTGCGTGCGGCTCGCTCCTGACAATATCGCCTTCGTGTACCAGTTGATCGAGCCGGGCCGGTCGTACATCACCATCAACGAGTAACCCGCGCGCATGAATACCGAGCCGACAGACAGTGCGGTGACCGTGGCCGAGCTTCGTCGGCTGGTCGCCGACTTCATCCGCGAGCGAGACTGGGAGCAGTTCCACGACCCCAAGAACCTCTCGATGGCCATCGCGACCGAGGCGGCCGAGCTGATGGAACATTTCCGCTGGGCACAAAACGAAGCCTCACGCGAGATGATGCGGGATCCCGAGGCTCGTCACGCGGCAGCGGAGGAGCTGGCAGACATCCTGGCCTTCACCCTCTCTTTCGCCAATGCCGCCGACATCGACCTCAGCTCCGCCCTACACGCCAAAATGCTCAAGAATGCCAAGAAATACCCGGCTGACGAGTATCAGGGAAAATACTGAGGCTTGTTGGCGGTAACCGCGCTACCCCGTAGCGTTCGCCCGCTGACTTCGGCGAGCTCAGCCGAGCCGTGGCGACAGGCGGGAGTGATCCGCAAATCGCCGGTCGCCACGGGGGGCGACCGCTACGGCGGCGTTCCTCCGGCGTTCTCTGCCGGTGCGGCCTCGTTGGCCGACGTTGTCGGAACGGCCGGCCGTCGCACTTCGACCGGGATCGGCTTATCGCCCAGGAGGCTGAGCGTTCGCTGCGGGAAGGGAATGTTGATCCCGTGTTGGTCGAAGATCTTGGTGATCTCGAACCGGACCTGCGAGAGGAAATCCCACCGAGACGCGGAGTTGGCGAACCAGCACACGAGGACGAAATCCAGGCTGCTCTCGCCGAAGTTCATGAACCACACCTGCGGGGCGGGGTCGACCAGCGCGTTCGGGTGCCTGTAGGCGATGTCCAGAAGGAGCTTTCGGACCAATTGCACATCGGTGCCGTAGGCCACGCCGACCTCAACGCGGGCTCGCAGTGCCTGTCCGCTGAGGGTCCAGTTGGCGACCCGGCCGGTGATGAACTCGCCGTTGGGGACAACCAACTCGATGCCATCATAAGAACGAATGCGGGTCGAGCGCATGCTAATTGACAGTACCTCGCCCGGCTTCCCCTCGACCTCGACGATATCGCCCACTTTGATCTGCCGTTCAAGCAGAATCATGATCCCGCTGATGAAGTTGACGAACAGGGGTTGCAGACCCAGCCCCAAGCCCAAGCCGAACGTGCCCAACAGAATGGTCAGAGCTCCGAGATCGATGTGGGCGAGGTTCAGTCCGATGTAGATAGATAGGCCGATCACGGAGTAATTGAGCAACAGCAGGATGGCCGCCTGTGTTCCACGGTCGAGGTGGCGGGTTTCCGGAAACACATCGGTTTCGAGGAAAGATCGCAGGGTGCGAGATACTAACACGCCAAGGGCCACCGCGAACACACCGGCGAGCAGGCGCCAGGTGGTGATTGGCCCAGCCGTGGTGCCAATCAGTTCGTATTGCAGAATCTCGTTGACCTCGAACGGACTGATTCCCCACAGGCTCAGAACCGCCACGATCGCACCCACGAGAACGGCCAATCGGGCCACTTGAACAACCAAAGGTAACAGCGGATGGCCGACCACCAACAAGGACGCGGCCGTTTTTTCGCCCGCCTGAGTCGCCTCGGCGGATCGAGCCCGGCCCCATGCGGCGATGAGGCTTCGCAGCATCTTGGCCGACAGGAATATGAGCACGGTCACCAGCAAGCCGCCCATCAAATAATCCGCCAGAGGGGCGTAGCCCACAAGCTCCATGCCAATCAGCGCGATGACGCTGAGCACCAGCAGCGGAAAACTGCGCACATACAGGGCCATCCGGAGGTTCGGAGCCTTCCCGCGGGCGTCGAGCGAGGGGAAGAACCTCCGCCGCTGCAGCAGGTACATGGTGACCATCAGCAGCAACAAGACATTCGACGTATCCCAGATGAAGTATCCCAAGGCGAGGGACGAATCGATCACATAGAGCACGAGCCGAGGCAACATGGCGAGGGCGGCAACAAGTCCCAGGAGCAGCAGCCATCGACGGTGGTACTGGGCGAAGGCATCGTCACAGGGGATGATCCGGTAAGCCGGCCTGGACGGATCGAAGACCGCCCAGATCGCCGCGTAGCCCAGGATAACCAAGGCGACTCCGGCCAACAGGCCCGCCGTGAGCGTCAGCGTCGGCGCATCCGGTGTCAGCAGCAGGTAGCAGGCCAGCAGCATGAGCAGGGGCCAAACCGGCAGCGCCGTCCAGACCAGCACTCGCACCGCCTGGACCTCGATGCGATGCAGCAGGCAAACGGAAGCCGGCTGGGTAGACTCCTCAATAGAGGAATTCCCAGGGTATTCCTGGTCAGAAGGCATCGTGGGCGATCCGGATTGGGACGGGGACGGCGGATCCTGTTTGAGCAGCCAGGCAGTCAGCCTGCGTCGGACCATCCAGGCCAGCACGCTCACCAGAGAGACCAGGATCGCAACGACCAGCCACCTGCCGGGCGGCCACTCCCGGAAGAACGCCCATCGAGCCCGCCCCATCGCCCGCAGAGGCTCCCCCGGGCTACCGCGCCCCGTCCAGAGCGAATTCCACTCCTTGCCCACCGCCTCCCAATCCTGACGAAATGGCCCGCGATCGCGTTTGAACAGATAGCTGCGGTACATCCGCGAGCGCTCGCGGCGCAACTGGATCACATGCTCTTCCACCAAGGGGATGGTCTTCATCAGCCGATCGCGAGAGGCCTCCAACTGCTCGACCACCCTGTCCAGCGTGCCGTACAACTCCCCCTGAAGATCGCCCGTCAGTCGAGCCTGCCGCTCCCTCGCTCGCGTGAGCTCATCGCCGGACAAGGGGAGGATTTGCTGCTCGAGTTTCTCGCGTCCGGTGCGAATGCGCTCGCGGATCTGATCGCGGCGTTCCTGAACCACGCGCAACTGATCGGTCACCTGGTCAAGCTGGCTCCGCAAGTCGCGCAGTTGCGAATCGTAGCGGTCGAGGAACTGGCCGGCATAGTGGTAGATCTCAAGAATCGATTCGCCTTGCCGCCGCTCCAGCAACTCCATGAACAACCCGAGGTAGTACTGACCCCGCTGAATACGCTGTTCGATCCGGTCGGCGTCGGCTTGGGAGATCACTTCCGGCAGGTCCGCGGCAAGCCTCTGGAACTCGGCGAGCCCCTCGGCCGCCACAAGCCGCACTTCCCAGTATGTACGGTCATGGGAACCCTGATCGGCCTGAGCGAGCTGGCTGGCGGCGTACTCGACCTCGGACTGCGCACGAACCTTCTCGAGCCGTTGCCGGTACTGGCGTAGCGCGTCCACATATCGCGACAGGGCCGTGATGCGATCCGTGTTAAGCGGCTGGGCCCGCTCCAACAGGATTCCCAGGTCGGTATACATCGCCGCCCGCAGGAGCTGCAGGTTGTGCTGCCATTCGAGGACGCGTTTGGGCACCAAGAGGATATCGCGTTCTTCTTTGGCCGTGGTCTGCGTCAGTCTAGTCGGGAGGTCGGTGGCGGGCAGGTCAGCCACGTACTTGCGGAGCTCTTCCTTCGTCGCTCGGACGGCGGCATCGGTCTCGGCCCGCTGTCGGGGCAACGCGGTCAACTGTTGCTCGCGGGTCGTCCGCAAACCGATGAGACGCTGCAATTCCGCGTTCTGCTCGTTGAACTCTTTCTCCACCTCTTCGAAACGCGAGAGCCAGACATAGCGGATTTCCTCCTGCTGGAGCGACAGGTAATGCTCGCGTCTCTCGTTCCAGCCCTCGATGTCCTGGCGGATCTTGTTGATCGTCTCCGGGCTGCCGAGACGTTCGCTGTCGGCACGGATTCGCTGCCAGTTCTCGAGTTCAGCCTGGTACTGCCGGAGCACCTCGACCAGCGGCCAGTAGGCCACCCCCCGCTGCCGGGCGGTTTCTTCCGCCGGCTGTGACGCCGGCTGCGTCGCGGGCTGGCTGCTCGGATAACCCTCCAACAGGGTCTGGACCATCTTGAGCCGCTCGGCAATCTGGGCATTGCCGGAAGGTGCGGGAGGGATAACCGGGGCGAGCAGGTCGGCGGCAGCTACGGCCCCGTGCTCCGCGGTGGGAACCTCCGCCGGTTGCGTCACAGGTGCCTCCGCCGGTTCGGCGACGGAAGGCGCGGAAGCGTCGGCGGCCGGCGCGGTCCTGGCCTGTTCGGCAGGCAAGGGCTGCACCAGCCCCAGGAGGCAGAGCAGCACGCAAGCCCCCGAACCACACCCCCAGGGGCGTCGAGACCCGCCCACCTCGCGTCGGCACCGGCCCCAACCAAACAACCAGGGCATCATACTGGCACATACCGGATTTTGCATCACAGGACCTTGCACTTCGTGGCAGCGAAGAAGGAGCCGCCACATGAGGCTCATGACCCAAGAGGCATCCGACCACCCTGACGGCGCCAGCCTATCGTACGTGTCCAGCATCCGGGAAGCCGGTTCTTTTTCGCCGGCGCAAGAGCTCCCCACGCGGCCCGGTCATCTGACGGCCCGGCAGTACCGTGGCGTCAAACGGGCTCCGAGGCTAAACACCGAATCGACAGCAAGCCCATTCTAGGCCGCATCGTACCCGTTCGCAATGAATGGGCCGCTCGCTTGACAACTCGAACGACGGTGGCGATGATAGTGCCCAACATTGAACCCTATACTCTAAGGAGCAAGATTCCATGGCTACATCACAGGTTGACGACCGCGCTCAGCGCATCCTCGATCAGGTTACTGCCGACGGGCGCGACCCCGAGAAACTCCTCGCTCGGCTCAAGAGCTTCGCCATCGAGACGCCCTCTTGGGGATACGCGGACACGGGCACGCGATTCGGGAAGTTTCACCAACCGGCAGCGGCCCGGACGATGTGTGACAAACTCGATGATGCCGCCCAGGTCCACAAACTCACCGGCATCTGCCCGAGCGTCGCGGTTCACGTGCTGTGGGACTTCCCCAATGGTCCTGACCCCAAGGTCGGCGAATATGCCCAGAAGGCTGGCGTGCGTATCGGGGCGATCAACCCCAACGTGTTCCAGGCTCAGTGCTACAAATACGGCAGCTTCGGAAACCGTGATGCTCAGGTTCGGCGTAAGGCGATTCAGCACTGCCTGGACAGCGTCGCGCTGGGCAAGGCGGTGGGCAGCAACGCGTTGTCGCTGTGGTTCGCGGACGGGACGAACTATCCGGGGCAGGACGACATCCGATCCCGCAAGCGACGATTTGCGGAGGGTCTGCGCGAGGTGCACGCCGCCATGCCGCCGGGCATGACCATGCTGGTCGAGTACAAGCCGTTTGAGCCCGCCTTCTACCACACCGATGTCGCCGACTGGGGCATGGCCTATCTGCTGGCCAAGGCGGCGGGCCCCGAAGCCCGCGTGCTGGTGGACACCGGGCACCATTACCTTGCCCAGAACATCGAGCAGATCGTCGCTTGGCTGATCGACGAGAACATGCTCGGCGGGTTCCATTTCAATGATCGCCGCTATTCCGACGACGACCTCACCTTGGGCAGTATCGACCCGTACCAGGTCTTCCGCATCTTTCACGAGATCGTCAGTGCGGAGGAAGAGCGCGGCCAGGCGTTGAATATCGCTTACATGGTGGACCAGTCGCATAACCTCAAGCCGAAGATCGAGGCCATGATCCAGACGGTCACGACCGCCCACGAGCTGTTCGCCAAGGCATTGCTGGTGAATCGTGCCAAGCTGCGGGATGCCCAAAGCAAGGATGACGTGGTGGGTGCCGAAGAGACGTTGCGAGCGGCTTTCTTCACCGATACCCGCCCGTTGATCGGTTATGTGCGGCAACAGATGGGGCTGGAAGCGGATGCTCTGGCCGCCCACCGAGCCAGCGGGTACGAAGCCCGAGTCGCTCAGGAGCGAACCGCCAAACACGGCAGCCCGTCCGAGGCCAGCTACGCCTGATGACTGCGCCCTATAGCGGCTTGAACCTCTGGCAACCAGCGCACGCGCCAAGAACACGCCGGTCGCCACTGCTCGGCTGCCTTCGGCTCTGAGGCTCTCTTCGAGCCTGAGCATGAGGCTCAGCCTCAGAGCCGAAGGCGGGCTCGAAGAGAGCTCGCTGAAGTCGGGCGGAGACCGCTACGGGAAAACGCCATTCAGCGCTGTCACGCTAATCCATTCGGGCCCCAGGCCTTCGTGGGAATGCCGAGAGTGCAAACTGCCGCCCGTCAGGATGGGAAGCGGAATTCGACACCGACAAGGAAGCCGTCCGGCACCGGGGTGCAATGGCGGACCACGGCCTCGCCGAAGAAGGTGGCCTCGGGGAAATGGCAGGCGATTTCGACCTGGGTACCCGCCTCGAACGGCTGCTCGGCGACCATACCCAGCCCGCCCATGCTCAGGTTGCGGCAGGTGGCATACCAGCGTTCGCGGCCGTCGCCGCCGGCCGGCCAGAGTTCCACCGCTCCGGGAAACGGCCAGCGGAAATTCTCGCGACGCTCGCCGCCCTCGAAGAAGTCGGGATCTTCTTGTTCCTGCCGGGCCTTCACCAGGGCCGCCACCCGCTTGCGTGTCAGCCTGACAATTTCCTCGGTCTTCATGTTCGATCTCCAGCCGCGGAGCCTATCTGTGACCGCGCCGTAGCCCACGCCCGCGATCCGAGGCCATCCGGGTCCCGCGACAGACCGTTTATCTATATACGATTCAATCAGGCCAACTGCGGAGCCCACCGGCGGCCACAGCACCTTGCCGCACAACCGGTACCACAGAAAAGGTATCGGCCCTGCACGATGGGTCCTTAACGAAGGGCGTCTTTCGGACCTCGCCCGCACGTCCGAGTATATCGCTGTCCGCGGCCGCCCCTCGCCAGCCTGCCCTCCCCCGATGGGCACGACGAGTCTCGGGAACAGAGGCATGAAGGCATGAAGGCACAAGGGTACAAAGGTACAAAGGTACAAAGGCATAAGGGTACAGAGACGCGACGCGTCCGGACCAACTCATGGCCGTGCCACGCATCGGCGTTCGTCCGCGTTCACTCCTCGCGGCGTAGCAGGGCGGAGCCGGATCGGCGGTTCCAGATCCTTGGAGCGTCGGCGATGCCCGTGGTGTGTCACCTGCGGCCCCAAGCTTCGCTGCCTATCTGAGCATCCACGGGAGGTTCATCGGCCGGCGCCGTCCCGCTCCAGCAGATACCGACAGTTGATGACCTTCTCCGCGAGATCCAGCGGGACGTAGTAGTATTGATTGGACGCCTCGAAACCGATACGCGAATCCCGGGCCTGGATGGCATGCAGCCGCAGGGCCAGCTCGATCTCCTTCTGCAGCATGCGCCGCAACTCGCCCTGATGGGCTGCCGCACTCGCGGGATCGGTCGCCTCCGCGGCGTTGTCACGGGTCACCACAAAACGGGCCTGCTGGGCCACGCTGCGGAAGTGGATACCCGCCGCCTCGGCCACATCCGCCTCCCGCGCCAATGCCCGACGCAAAGCGATTACCGGGCCGCTGTCGGCCACACCGGCTGTCGACAGCACCGCCCGGAGCATCGCCGTGCCCTGATCGAAGCCCGCCGCGACCTTCTCCAATTGTCCAATGAAGACCTCGGCTGGGTAGTTGGCCCGCCACGTGGGCAGATCATCGTAAGGGAAACCAACCATCGTGGCCCGATAACCCGTGCGGCCAAGCCACAGCGGATTGGCAGGCCCCATCTGCAACGGGGCGTTGTAGACGACGCTGCCGTGGTACGGGAACTCGCTGAAACCTTCGCTCATCACCTGCCAGGCGGCGACCACGCGCGCGGCGGCCTCGGCTCCAAACCGCCGTGTGGCCACGCGCAAGAGTGCCTGATCCGCCGTGCACGCCGCATCCCGAGCCAGTTCGCCCGCGACCTCCAGGTTCGGCGACGGATAGCCCCCGAGCGTCCAGCCGAGCATCAGGCCGTCGACCTTCTCCTCACGCAAACCCGCCAAGTGACGGGCCACGTTGGCCACCGCCGGAATGTAGGGCACCGCGGACAGTTCCCAGGTATTGCCCGCCTGAATCTTCGCGATGGCGTGCACACCATGGCGACGGGCGATCTCCCAATGCCGGCGAGCCCGCGGGCCGGGCCCGACCACCGAAATCGAGTACTCCCCCACCGCGCTGGAGACTCCGCCCCGCGTGAACGGAGTACTCCATTCGCTGACGCTCATCAGCCCCACGCCGGGGGGCAGTGCGGCGATGCCCGGCTCGGCCCAGTCGTCGGGCCAGCCCCAGTCCCACGCCAACAGCCGCGCATCGCTGCCTGACGCTCTCATGCCCTCCTCGATAATCCTATTCACCTCCGCCACCACCGCCGCCCCACCCCGCGGCCCACAGCGTGGACAGTTCGCCCCGCCAAAATGCGACCAACAGTTCGTCAGGTTCTCTGAAGCGGTGATGGTGAAGAAACCCGCCAAATCGGGGACCTCGCGGCAGATCGAGGCGACCGCGTCGCGCAGCCACGCCTGCACGGCCGGGTGGCTCGTGCACATCACCGCGTGATCGCCCCCCGTCGCCCCCTTGAGATCCGCCCGCTTCGCGTCCGCGAAGAAAGCCAACGGCATGGCCCGCGGCTCATTCAGGTAAACCCAGATACCGATTCCCTGCCGCTTCGCCCTGGCTACCAGCTCGCGCAGATTCGCCATCCGCGTTTGCCAGCCCTCGCTGAGTTCCGGTTGCCAGGGGAACGGTGCCATCTTGTACAACACCCCTTGCAGCCACACGCCGTCCACGCCCGACGCCGACAGCCGGGCCAGGTAGCCGTCGGGGTAGGAATCATCGCGGCGGTCGGCCAACGGGTCGCCGTACAACGCGAAATAGGAGTAGCAGAAACGCGGAGAGAAGCCGGAAGGTGCCTTTGCCCCCTTAGCCTCGGACGCCTGTCGCGTGACCTCGTTCTGCGCCATCGGTCCGGACAGCTCGGACACGAACGCAAACAACGGCTCCTCGGTCCGCAGCACGCCATCGGGGAACGACTCCGCGACCACGCGAGCGATCCACTGGGCCCGCTCTCGCGCCGCCGAATCGGGCGGGGCATAGCGGATGGGAGCACAGCGTGGCTTGAGATGGCCCAGCTTGACGAACAGGAAGTCATCCTCGCGAAGCGTGTAGGCCATCTCGGCCGGTGACCAGTCCAGGAGTTCCAGAAGCTGCTCGTAAGGCAGCAGATGCCAATTTCTCCGGATGATCGTCAGGTAGGATCGACGCCACTGCATCTGGGGAACCGTTGGCGGATCGGACAAACCCATCAACTTCCCAATCTCCAGAATCTGCCCGGTCTCGGCTCCCACCACCTTCGCCAGTCGCTCGGTCGGCACCAAGGACCAGTTCCGCCAGACAAACGCGAAGAGCGGACTGGGGAAGTGCTCTGCCAACACCGGCGCCGGGGCCGGCCCTGCAGGCAGATCGGCGACAGTCGCCGCGGTGCCATTGGCCGCCCCAATCCATCCACTCACCGCAATCAGCAGACTCACGCATGCGTTCATTCGTCCACCCTTTCCCTGTGTAGGTCCTTCATCACCCGCTGTGCATCCAACTCGTCGCTTCCCCCCTACAACCCCATGGTGTTGTATCCCGCATCCACGTATACGTTCTCTCCGGTCACACCGCTCGACAGATCGCTCAGCAAGTAGACTGCCGTCTTGCCCACCTCGTCCGTGTCGATGTTTCGTCGCAGAGGGGCTTTCTTCTCGACCCATTCGAACATATCGTCGATACCGCCGACCGCCATGGCCGACAGCGTGCGGCACGGGCCGGCCGACAGAGTATTCACCCGGATTCCCTGCCCGCCGAGCTCCGCCGCGAGGTAGCGGGCGCAGGCTTCCAGGGCGGCCTTGGCCACGCCCATCACGTTGTAGCCCGGCACGACCTTCTCGGCACCGTAGTAGCTCAATGCCAGAATGGAACCACCGGCCAGCATCACCCGCCGGGCACGCTCCGCGATCGCCACCAGGGTGTACGCGGAGATGTCCAACGCCTGGGTAAACACCTCGCGCGGGGTCTGCGTGAACTTGCCCATCTGGAGGTAGTCGCGATTCGCGAACGCCAGCGAATGAACCACGAACGAGATACTCCCGAAATGCCGCCCCACCGCATCGAACAGGGCGTCGATATCCTCGTCGCGGCCCACGTCGCATGGAAACAGCCAGGGATCACGAACGCCGCCGTCTTCGAGCGTCTTGCGAACTCGGCGTTCCATCTTGTCGCCCGGCAAATGAGAGAAACCGCACATGGCGCCGTGGGCGATGAGATTACGGGCGATATGCCAGGCAATGCTGCGATCGTTGGCCACCCCAAAAACCAACCCGGTCTGTCCATCCATCAAACCCATGTGCCGACTCCCTCGAGGCGACCGGTCACAGGCCGGTCTCACCGGCTTTCCGGATTCTCTCGCCGCCTCACACCTTTTGCAACTTGGCGTTGTGCTTGAGCAAATTGCCCGGCAGGCGGAGATCCGGTTATCATAGGCATGTTTGCTGAGGATGACGGCCAGGGATGATCACTTTTTCTCTACAGAGCGGGTCCAACGGCAACTCGATTTACGTCGAGGCGGGCGATACCCGTCTGTTGTTCGACGCGGGGATCTCGGGCAAACAGGCCGAGGGCCGCATGAGGCGCCACGGCCGGGCCATTCGCGACGTGCAAGCCCTCATCATCTCCCATGACCACAGCGACCACATCCACTGCGCGGGCGTCTTCCATCGCAAGTTCGGCCTGCCCATTCACATGACCCGCACGACGCATCAGGCCACGTACTGCAATCTCGGCCCGCTCTCCGACGTGCGCTACTTCCAAGCGGGTGAGCCCCTGCAATTCAACGGCGTCACCGTGCACACCCTGCCCACTCCCCATGACGCCGCCGACGGAGTGGCTTTCATCATCGAGCATGAGGGTAAACGCCTCGGCATCTTCACCGATCTGGGCCACCCCTTCCCCGAGCTCGCTCGCTGGCTGGGCGACTTGGACGCATGCTATCTCGAAAGCAACTACGACCCCGATATGCTCGCCAATGGGCCTTACCCTTACGCTTTGCAGCAGCGCATCCGCGGAGCTGGCGGACACCTCTCGAACCAGGAATCAGCCGACCTGATCCGTACCGCCGGGCCAAGACTCGGGTGGGCCGTCCTCGCCCATCTCAGCGAGCACAACAACCACCCGCAGCTCGCCCTGGATACCCATCACCAATGCCTCGGCCGCGACTACCCCCTCCACGTCGCCAGCCGCTATGAAGTCAGCGACCTCTTCACCGTGTAGCTTGTGGCCGTCAGGGCGTCTCGCGGGAAGTGAACGAATCGTCGACCTCTTCGCCTCGGGCGGGTGGGTCGCAGATCCGGCGGTCAGGGCACGCGTCGCAGGAGTAGCCGCTTCGTTCGCAGTGCTCGACCCGCCGAAGCACCAGTTGGGCCATCAGCGGGTCCAGCCCGATCGGGCCCGTGCAGTGCCAACGAATGCCGGGATGGTGATGGGCCGCTTCCGCACACAAGCGGGGAATGTCCTCGCGGCTGTGTCGCCCCGGCGACAGGAAGTACGGAAAAACGAACACGTCGTCGGCCCCATCAGCGACCGCGGCAGCGAAAGCCTGGCTTACCGTCGGCTCGGCCAGCTCCATGTGCGCCACGTATACCCGGTCAACGGTCAGAGCCCGCAACAGCACAGCCACATCATCAAGCATCCCGTTCGCCGCTTCTCGCCGGCTGCCGTGATCCACAATGATGATCGCCCGAGGCATGAGGCCCACTACTCCCACTCAATAGTGCTTGGCGGCTTGCTCGACACGTCATAGACCACACGGTTCACACCGGGCACCTCGTTCATGATGCGGGTGGAGATCCGGCCGAGAACCTCGTAGTCAATGTGCACCCAGTCGGCGGTCATGAAATCGGCGGTCTCGACGAATCGCAACGCCACCACGTGCTGCCCCTCGTAGCTACGGCCGTCACCCATCACCCCCACGGTGCTGATCGGCAGCAGCACGGCAAACGCCTGGCCGATCTTGCGGTACCAGCCTGCCGCCCGGATCTCGTCGATCACGATTTCGTCCACGCTCTGCAGGAGTGCGACGCGTTCGGCCGTGACCTCGCCGATGATCCGTACCGCCAGCCCCGGCCCGGGGAATGGATGCCGCCAGATGATCTCCGCGGGCAAACCCAAGTGCTCGCCCGCCAGACGGACCTCGTCCTTGAACAAATCGCGCAACGGCTCGATCAGCTCGAAATCCAGGTCGGCCGGCAGCCCGCCTACGTTGTGATGCAACTTGATGTTGGCCGCGTGGCCGCTGTAGCCGTGCCCAGACTCGATGACATCCGGGTAGAGCGTGCCTTGAGCAAGGAACCGGGCGCCCGGCACCGTGCGGGCGTGGCGTTCAAACACCCGAATGAACTCGTGGCCGATGCGACGGCGTTTCTCCTGCGGCTCGACCACACCGGCCAACTGGGCCAGGAAACGGTCCGCGGCACGATCCACCCGCAAATCAATGCGGAAATGGTCCCGGAAAGTCGACTCGACGAGGGCCGCCTCACCCTTGCGCAACACGCCGTTGTCCACGAAAATGCACACCAGCCGGTCGCCGATCGCCTCGTGAATCAGCGCCGCCGTCACGCTACTATCTACCCCGCCGGACAGGCCGCAGATGACCCGATCCTCGGGCCCGACCCGTTGCCGAACCTCTGCAACAGCGCCGGCGATGAAGTTACCCATCTCCCAGTCGCCGCTGCAGCCGCAGATATCGTAAAGGAAGTTGCGCAAAAGCTGGCTACCGCAAGCGGTGTGCGTAACTTCGGGGTGAAACTGCACGCCAAACACCGGGCGATCGCGATGCCGGACGGCGGCGATCGGACAGTTGGCGGTGCGGGCCAGGGGGATGAACTCCTCAGGCAGAGTATGCACCATGTCGCCGTGGCTCATCCACACGCCGGCCGGCGAGTTGATACGCCCCATCAGCCCGGCAGGCTCAATGATATCGAGTTTCGCCCGCCCGTATTCGCGGGCCGGAGCCGCCTCCACATGCGCCCCGAGCAACTGGCAGGTGACCTGCATCCCATAACAGATACCCAGCACCGGCAATCCCAGCTCCAGCAGGCCGGGGTCGCACCGCGGGGCGCTCTGTTCGTAAACGCTGGCCGGCCCGCCGGAGAAGATCAGCCCGGCCGCGTTCATTTCACGCAACTCAGCGGGCGAGATTGTGGGCGACACCAACCTACTGAATACGCGGTTCTCGCGTACCCGCCGAGCAATGAGCTGGGCGTATTGACTGCCGAAATCCAAGATCGCAATGCACTGGTTCATGGGGCGGGATTATACGTCCCTGGCGAGTACTTTGCATCGCGAAAGAACAAGGCAACCAGGACGCGAGACTCTGTGCCGCCCCGTCTCCGTAGCGTCGGCCCCCGCGTCCCCGTCGCGTCGCCCCCCGCATTTCCGTAGCGTCGCCCCCCGCATTTGTGTAGCGTCGGCCCCCCGTGGCCGACGGGACAGCGTGCAACCGCAAGACAACGCGCAAACGGATCCGAGCCGCCGCGAACAACCTCGCTCGGTCCGACAACGGACCCGTTCGAATAGCCGCGAAGATCAGCCGAAAAGCCACAGAATGATGAGCACGTCCAGGAAAGTCGCCACTCCTGCCGCCAAGACCAGCCGCATGGAGACGGACCAGGCTTCCGGCCGGGTGACGCTGTCCAGGGTGGCCAGCGAGTCGAAGCGCACAGGGTCGATCTCATCGGAGTAAAACTGGGCCTCAGCGATGAGCAGAGCCGCCTCGAACTCCGGGATCCGCAGCTTCTCCGCATAGCGCATCAACCGCTCACGACGGGAATACCGCAGGAAGCCGGATTCCAACTCCGCGACAACCATCCCCTTGAAGACCTGCCGCTTGTCGTCCGCGTTGAGTGCGGGAACAGAGACTTGGGCCGAGCGCGCGGCGATTGTCGCCGTGCTTGCCGCATGGGGAGTCCGATCGCGCATCTTAACCCTCCTCGGCCACCAGGCCGAAGCCCTTCCGTGCGCATACTCGGAACTTCCATGTACCGGTACTCAGGATCAGAGCCGAACGTCTGCTCCTTGTTATTCTACCGCTGCGGGAAGACGGAATCCAGATATCGGCGAACCAACCCGCTTTATCGGACCAACAGAAGAGGAATCGCCAACGGCAGTGCGTGTTCGTCGCGCCGATCCGCCACGTTGCCAGGGGTAAACGCCGCACACGTTGCAGGGCGCCCGCCCACAATCTCCTCGGCACCGGGCGTGCCCAAGCGGGCAAGGCAAGAAGACATCACTCCTGGCAGGTCGACGAATCAGAAGCTCCAGACGATCCCTTTCAATCCTCTGGCAAGGTGTACGCGTAGCGATCCAGGAGTTCGCGGCTCCGCAGTACCCCTTCGTGGTCGTCGCCCTTGCCCTCATATTCGATCCCGAAAAGACCGCTGTAGCGCGCCTGCCGGAAAGTCTCCATCACGCGAGCGGTGTCAAAGTCCGGATCCTCGCCGCGATCGTCAAACGATAGAAACTTGGCGTGCACGAAGCGGGCGTAGGGCGCCAATCGTTCGAGAGCCGCATACACATCCACCCCCGGCGGGAAGTTACGGAAGTCGGCCAACACGCCAAATGCCGGGTTGTCCACAGCCTCGACCACGCGCACGATGCGCTCCGGATCGGCCGATAAGCCCCAGTGGTTCTCCATGAGAACCTGCAGCCCCGCGTCCGCCGCCCAAGCCGCCAACTGATCGAATGAACGGGCACACTGGTCAACGTGCTCGCTGTGGATCTCCGCCGTCCGAGTTCCACCTGAATTGGCCCGAAATGCTGGGCAGGCAAGCTCCTGACAGGCGTCATACCACTTGCGATGCTGCCCGACCGCTTTTCGCCTCGCGGGCTCATCCAGGTCGGACAGATCACCGTGGCCGTCCACAGCGATACCCACAATCCGTACCCCCGCATCCTCAGCTCGGCGACGCAGTTCGCCCAGGTACTTGGCCTTGATCGGGCTAGCGGCCGAGTTGTCCGCATCCGCGTAGGCGAAAAACGGGCTGTTGAGCTCGACTTTGTCGATGCCGAACTCCTCGCGGGCCACCGCGAAGTAATCCAACAGACTCAGCGGTTGCTCCTTGTTCTGGAACCTGCGGTGCAAGCTCCAGCCGGCCAGTGAAATCTGCATCATCGCGACTCCCTCTGTTCAAAGCCCGTACTTGAACACCATCGCCCGCGCGTCCGGGAATGGGCACTGCCCCAACACACGATTTCATACGGTAGACACCCTATCGCGCCGCGGCCAAAGACGCCACCCACGCGTTTTGCCTGTTTTCCAGGAAATTCGGACCTGCGGATTGCGGAAATTTTCCTGCACGGCAACTCCTTGTCTGATCGCCACATGCGGCCTGCGCATGCAAAAACATGCCCCTTTGTTTGGCACCCGCAAGTTATATCTTAACGTTTCCTGCGAGTTCCTTAACCTTCGCCACCCTGAAAGGGGGACATGACATGGCAATTTCAGTAAACATGACCGCGAGCACTTTTCAGTTGCTCAACAGTATCAACCGCCTCGATGCCGAGCGGAGCGTCACGATGGCTCGGCTTGCATCAGGCAACCGGATCAACCGGGCTGCGGACGATCCATCCGGCTTGGTGGCCATCAGCGGCATGAAGTCCGATCTCGTTCGGATCAACGCTGCCCTGGACAACGCCCAGCGCTCACAGGCCGTGCTGGATACCGCCGACACCGCCCTGCAGCAGGTCTCCACACTTGTCCAGGAGATCGAGCGGCTGGCCAACAAGGGCCGCGATCCCAGCGCGACCTCGGCGGAGAAGGCCGCCTACCAGACCAGCATCGATCAGAACCTCGACGCGATCAACTCGCTGATCAGCAACACCGAGTTTGGTGGCAAGAAGCTGCTCACCGGTACGGGAGCCAATATCAGCGCTACCGCCGTCCAAGCCACCAAGTACACCGACCTGCGTGTGCACACCGCCGCCAACGCGACGGCCAACAAGGTTTTCAGTGTCGCCTTCACGGCGGCCACGAAAGTCGTCACTGTAGACGGCACGGAAGTAGGCAAGGCCAACGCCAATGGCGACGAGATCCACTTCACGAAAGACGGCTACAGCATGAGCTTCGTGGTCGCCGACGTGAGTGCCAACGTTGCCGCCTCGAACATCACCGTGACCGCAAGCGAAGGCATGCTGTTCCAGTTGGGCAGCGACTCGACCACCCAAGTCCGGATGGACATGGCGGCCGGCATCACCACCGCCAAGCTCGGCAACTCGGTGCTTGGTTACCTGTCCTCACTGCGGAGCGGCGGCACCAACGCGCTCTCAAACGACGGCAACAAAGCTGTGGAGATCGCCGCCAAGGCCTCTTCGCAGGTTTCCATCGCCCAATCACGCGTAGGCAGCTTCAGCAAGTACCAGATCGGCTCGTCGATCGCGGTCCTGCAGGCCACAGCGGAAGGTCTCAACGCCTCCATAGCGGCCATCAACGAAACCGACTACGCCGCCGAGACCGCCAAGCTCGAACGGCAGAACACGCTCATGGACGCAGGGCTCACCATGCTGCAAATGGTCAACTCGCAGCAGAGCAACGCTTTGTACCTGCTCCGCGGGTATTGATCGAACAGACTGATGAGGGCTCAGAAGCAGTCCTAAGGATCGCGGAATCTGGTGCTTCCCGGGGCGAATAGGGAAAGGAGCCGGCCCCCCCGAGTACGACAGGAAACACAAAGGGGGAGCCAAGGGGGGAAAGAAGGTGCTTCCGGAGGGGTTAGTTCAGGTTGACGGCCTCCACAGCCGTGGACCTGAGGTTGACCGGGACAGGGCTATGCCACCATCCCGGTGAGGCGAGGTGAGGGGTTAAGGGGCCAGTGGGCCGGATGACTGTTGGGGGAATCCGGTCCACACCCTTTTTTACCGCGGTCACCCAAGTTGCATCCCCGGACGGTTGCGCTACACTAGGCGGGCATGAGCATCTATCTGCGACTCCTGCGGCCCGCGGACTGGATCAAGAACCTCTTCGTCTTCGCCGCCTTGGCCTTTGGCGACGGAATCCGAGACGCCCACAAAGACCTCCTCGCCCTGCTGGCCTTCGCCGCTTTCTGCCTGACCTCGTCGGCCGGGTATATCCTCAACGACTTTCTCGACCGCGAACGCGACCGGCAACACCCGCGAAAGAAAGACCGCCCTATCGCCAGTGGAGCCATCACCCCCCAAACCGCCGCCGTGATCTTCGTCGTCCTGCTCCTCGCCGCGGCCGCGATCAGCTTCTACCTGCCTGTAGGATTTCGCCTCACGCTGCTAGGCTACCTGGTCCTGACCATCGCGTATTCCCTGATCTTCAAATACCGCGTGATCCTCGATGTCCTTGTGATTGCCGTGCTCTTCGTCCTGCGAGCCCTCGCCGGTGCCCAAGCTATCGACGTCCCCGTTTCCTCCTGGCTCATGGTCTGCACGTTCATGCTCTGCCTGTTTCTGGGCTTCGGCAAACGGCGCTGCGAGATCGCCATGATCGGCGACACCACCGCCATCCGCCGCCACCGCCCCACCCTCGTTCGCTATACGCCCGACCTGCTCACCCACCTCCTGAGCACCTCGGGCGGCATCGCCATCATTACATTCCTGCTGTATACCCTCGACACCACCACCCACTCCCCGTTCATGGCCCACAAGCAACATCTGGTCTACACCCTGCCTCTTGTGGTCTACGGCATCTTTCGATACGCGATGCTCATCGAACTGGGAGAGACCACCGGCCCCACCGATCTCGTGGTCCGCGATCGCCCATTCCTCATCACCATCGTGCTGTGGGTGCTGATGACCATCGGCATCCTGTACCTTGGGCCACAGGTTTTCTGACGCCCAACGGTCACGAGTGAGCGAACAAGGCCCGGATCGCACAGACAACAGAGCCTCAAAGCAGCGGGCCGGCGAGCGTTCTTGTTCGTGATCGGCCGCTCTTGCCAACCCCGCGTTGCCGCGTTAGGCTAGTGCGCAGTAGCCAGTCCCGGAGCTTTGGCCGACTTGAGCCAGGCTTCAGGGGTCGGCCACGAGATATGAAACCCTGGGGGCGTAGCTCAGCTGGGAGAGCGTCGCGTTCGCAATGCGAAGGTCGAGGGTTCGAATCCCTTCGCCTCCAGTCGCAAGATTCTCAGAGCCGCAGCGCGATTCCGCACTGTCCAGGGAGTTCCCGTCGGATGGGGCCTCGCGGGACGGGCTGTTTCCGGACACGACGCCTACCGCAACACACGCCACAAGTCGGATCTGCATCGCGGCCGCGCATCTGGATGCGTACTCATCGCGGCGCGTCCGATCACGGATTGGCGGCCGGGGCTGCCGGCAGGATACCGCGGTGGGCGAGCCATGCGGCACAGGCTTTGGGCCAGGTGGCAACCATGGGGTTGCCGCCCTTTTCCTTGCTGCCGAGGCCGAATCCGTGCGGCCCGGCTTCGTAGATGTGCATCTCGGCAGGCACCTTCAGCCGGAACAAGGCCATGTAGAACAGAATGCTGTTTTCGGCAGGCACACCACCATCGGCGGTCGTGTGCACGAGGAAGGTGGGCGGAGTCCGCGTCGTCACCTGTCGATCGGTAGACAGCAACTCGATGAGCGCGGGGTCGGGCTCCGGACCGAGGAGGTTGCGCAGCGAACCAGAGTGGCGGCAAGGCTCTGCGAAGCTGATAACCGGATAAATCAGCACCGCGAAATCCGGCCGACTTCCAACCCGCATGATGGGGTCTTCGGCGGCAGGATTGGCATCCTCGAACAGGGTGGCGGCGGACGAAGCCAGGTGCCCCCCTGCCGAGAAGCCGAGGATGCCGATCTTGGATCCCTGCACGCCAAACTCGCTCGCCCGGGCGCGAACGGTACGAATGGCCCGCAGCGCATCCTGAAGAGGAGCCGGGTGTCGATAGCGCGGGGCATGGCGGTAACGCAGGATGAACCCTGCCACACCGATCGAGTTCAGCCAGCGAGCGACCTCGACGCCCTCGTGATCGATGGCCAAGCCGCCGTATCCGCCTCCCGGGCAAATAACCACCGCGGCGCCGGTGGCCTTGTCGGCCGGCGGGAGGTAGATGGTCAATGTGGGTTTGTCCGCGGGCTCGTCACCGATCGCCCCCGGCGCCCCGGCCGGCCAGAGCGGCTCAACGCGAGGTTCCTCAGCCAAGCCCGCCCCCGCGAAGGTGACCAGCAGCACTACCGCGAACATCACACTCCAGACCACGCGAGCCAGCGGCCGCGTGCTGGAGTGCCTGAGAGCAGCATGATCGTCTCGAAGGTCGTTGAATCCATCAGTTTGCGTGTGTAGGTTCATGGGATCCTCTCCATCAGTTGTGTGTACAACCCGGCTTCTCGGCGGCCGGTATCCGATGGGCCTCGCTCCCTCAGGCTGCGGGACGGCGGAAGGATTTCCATACGCTAAGGCGACGGGCTTGGACACATGCCAACGCCCCCGTCCCCAAGCTGCCCGCTTCGGACGCCGGACAGGGCCATGATAGAAAGGGGCGTCAGCTTGCTCAAGCATCGGACAGGGCGCAGGCTCTGAACTCGGTGGCCGCGATGCGCCAAGACTTTAATGTGCTGCTACTGGATAGCCTATCTTGGCAGCCGGCCAGCTGCTCGGCCCGCGAGAATCGACGCTCGACGGCTGGTCGTGGGGTAATTGCCCCTTCCCAAACGTCGGGGGTCCGGTTATAAGGACGCCCCATGGGAAGCCATCGTCACTGATGAGGGGGCTTGCGCACGAGCGCATGGCAACCCACGGTCTTCAAGCCAATCGCGGATTCCGGGGCTGGGTCTGGAAGGGCCCAACGCGACGTGGAACATGAACAGAGTACCCGCCTTTTGTGCGCCGGTGCTTCATGGGTGTTCATGTGGTCGGACCATATTGCAGGCATAACACAAGACGGGCGTGATGACATCCTGTGGCCGCCGGCCTTTGGCGTGCACCGTTGATGGGCCTCTCGGCTTGATTCTGCGGACACGAAAGCCTCGCGGCAAACCAAGGAACACATTGCTCGGGGGATGTTGCGCCAAACACAGGAGAGCAATCCTTGATCGCACAAGGCGTGGGCCTATTGGAAGGCGGCTTAGTCATCGCATACATGGCGGCGGTCGGGTACCTGGGTTGGCTCGGCTATCGCCGTACCCGTACGACAACCGATTACCTGATTGCTGGGCGGCGTACGCATCCTTTCGTCATGGCCATCAGCTATGGTGCGACGTTCATCTCGACAAGCGCCATCGTCGGATTCGGCGGAGTGGCTGGGATGTTCGGCATGAGCCTGCTGTGGTTGGTCTTCATGAACATCCTGGTGGGGATCTTCATCGCGTTCGTGTTTCTGGGTGGCCGTACCCGTCGCATGGGACATGCGTTGGATGCTCACACCTTCCCCGAGTTCCTTGGGCGTCGGTACGAGAGCCGCTTCGTGCAGGTGGCTGCCGGGCTGGTCATCTTCTTGTTCATGCCCGTGTACGCGGCGGCGGTGCTTATCGGCGGCACGGAGTTCATCGTCACTCAGGTTAACGTGGACTACTCGGTCGCCCTGGTGGGCTTCTGCGTGATTGTCGCCATGTACGTGGTGTTCGGGGGACTCAAGGGAGTCATGTACACCGACGTGCTGCAGGGCCTCATCATGTTCGTGGGCATGGTGTTCCTGTTGGTCTGGACATACGCGAAGGTGGGCGGGGTGATTGACGGGCATCGAGACCTGACCGCCATGGCCGACCAAGCCTTCCCCGGTTTTCAAGCGATGGGGCATGGGGGCTGGACCGCGATGCCGCAGTTTGGCTGGGGGGACAGCAAATACGATCTGTGGTGGCTGGTGGTGAGCACGATCACGCTGGGGGTTGGCATCGGCGTGCTGGCTCAGCCGCAGTTGGCGGTGCGATTCATGACCGTCCGCTCAGGTCGAGAGCTCAATCGGGCGGTACCGGTCGGGGCGATCTTCATTCTGGCGATGGTGGGCGTGGCCTATACGGTTGGGGCGATAAGCAATCTCTACTTTCATCGCTACGAGAAGGTGATCGGGAGACTGGTGGAAGTCACAGAGGTGGCGGAGGTGGTGGTCCGCAAGGACCGGAGCGTCGAGAAGACGATCCCGTGCAAGCTGCTGCATCTGGACACACGAGGCGAGGGGCGGATTGACACCACGCTGGTCGCCGAGGGCGTGGGCAAGGCGGCGGGAATCATGCCACGCGCGGAGATCCGCACGCTCGACGACGGTCGCGTCGAGGTATATCCGCGGGCGACGAGCTTCACGCGGGCGGTGGTCAAGCAGAACGACCGTTGGATGTTCAACACCGACAGCATCATACCGATCTACGTAGCCAGTTGCCTGCCGCGATGGTTCGGTCTGGTGTTTCTGCTGACGTTGCTGGCAGCGGCGATGAGTACGCTGTCCAGCCAGTTTCACACCCTCGGGGCGAGCATCTGTCGCGATGTCCTCGGGCAGTTCGTACCCAGGCTGACGGACCGAAGCACGTCGAGCGGCGTGCTGGTAGCGCGGATCGGCACGGTGGTGGGCATCGTCCTGGCGATGATCATCGGGTATTACGCCCGCGGCGGGTACATCGTGGCTCGGGCAACGGCGATCTTCTTCGGGCTGTGCGCGTCGTCCTTCCTACCGGCTTACCTCGGCGGACTGTTCACGCGATGGATGACCCGCGCGGGGGCCATCGCTTCGATGATCGTCGGCTTCGTGGCCTCGACGTTCTGGCTGACCTTCATCTTCGCGAAAGAGGCGACGGCCCTCGGAGTGGTACAGCAAGTCACCGGCGGCAAGACGAGTCTGCTGGCCGACCATCCCAACTGGCCCGTGGTCGACCCCATCCTGGTGGCGTTACCGCTGTCTTTGTTGACGGCGGTGGTGGTGAGTCTGATGACCCGGCCGGCCCGACCCGAGCACCTCGACCGGTGCTTCGGCGCCGGCGGCAAGGCTTCAAAACAGGAGTAAGCGATATGTTCGGAATCGAGGATCCATGCGTGTGGATGGCCTATCTGCTGTCCGTGGCGAGCACGATACTGTGCATCATCTACGGCGCGATCAACTGGAACCGGGGCGACGACACGGTTCAGGCCGAGGACTTCCAGTGGATCGCGGAGGAGAGAAAAGTGGAGGAAGAAACCTGACGAGCCCGAAGGCTCTTCACCACAGGTTCGCCTGACGTTCGTGTGTCGCCGCCTGCGAGGTTGTCCCTAGAGACGGAGGACGCGCGATGCAGACCCACAAGGCACTTCAAACAACGAGGCAACCATGATACTGGCACAAACTCTCGGACCGCTCGAAATCATTCTGGTGGTGGCCTACTTGGCGGTCGTTGGCTATCTGGGCTGGCTGGGATATCGCCACACCCACACCGCCACGGACTACATGATCGCGGGTCGCAAAGCCCATCCCTTCGTCATGGCCATGAGCTACGGCGCGACGTTCATCTCGACCAGCGCGGTGGTGGGCTTCGGCGGTGTGGCCGGGCTTTTTGGAATGGGCCTGTTGTGGTTGACGTTTCTAAACATCTTCGCGGGCATCTTCATCGCGATGGTCGTGCTTGGGAACCCTACCCGGCGTATGGGACACCGCCTTGACGCCCACACCTTTCCGGAACTGCTCGGTCGCCGGTTCAATAGCCGATTCATCCAGGTCTTCGCCGGCCTGATCATCTTCGTATTCATGCCGGTCTATGCGGCGGCGGTGATCATCGGCGGGACGGAGTTCATCACCGCGGCCTTCCGCATCGACTACAACGTCGCCCTGCTGGTTCTCAGCGCGATCGTGGCCGTCTACGTATTGGCCGGCGGACTCAAAGGAGTCATGTACACCGACGCCCTGCAGGGCACGATCATGTTCCTGGGCATGGCCACGTTGCTGATCGGCACCTATGTCTCACTGGGCGGAGTAGTCCGCGGCCACACCGAGCTGACCGAGATGGGCAGCCAAGTGTTCGCGGGATTCAGAGGCATGGGGCATCGCGGATGGACGTCGATGCCGGAGTTTGGATGGGGCGAAACCAAGTACAACCTCTGGTGGATCGTGGTCAGCACCATGGTTCTGGGGGTGGGGATTGGCGTGCTCGCGCAGCCACAGCTCGTGGTGCGGTTCATGACCGTCAAAAGCAAGCGGGAGTTGAACCGTGCGGTGCCCACCGGCGGGTTCTTCATTCTGATGATGACCGGGGTGGCGTTCACGGTGGGCGCTCTCAGCAACGCCTACTTCTACCAGCACGAGCGGATCGTCGGTCGTATTGCCAGTGTCACCGAACAGGCAGAGGTCATCGTCAAGAAGGAACGGGACGCCGAGACGCGACTCTCCTGTCGGCTGCTGCACGTCGATCGCAACGGCGACGGGGAGGTGGACATCAACCTGATCGCGGCTGGGCTCGGCAATCATGCCAAGTTGATGCCCGCGGCCGAGGTGACCGAACTGCCGGACGGCCGAGTGGAGATCCGCCCCCGGGCCACAAGCTTCACCCGTGCCCTGGTGCGCAAGGGCGACGCTTGGATGCTCAATCCTGACAGCATCATTCCAACGTTCGTCACCAGTGCGATGCCTCGCTGGTTCGGGATCGTCTTCTTGCTGACGCTTCTGGCGGCGGCGATGAGTACGATATCGAGCCAGTTTCACACGGTGGGAACGGCCATCGGACGCGACGTCTACGCCCAGATTGTGCCCTTGCGCGAAGGGGCCTCCTCGCAACAGGGCACCCATGTGGTGCGCGTGGGCATGATCTTCGGGATCATCATCGCGGTGATCTTCGCCTACTACGCTCGCGGCGGATACATCATCGCCCGTGCGACGGCCATCTTCTTCGGGCTTTGCGCTGCGGCGTTCCTGCCGAGTCTGGTCGGCGGTTTGTTCTGGAAGCGGATCACCAAGGCGGGAGCGATCGCCTCGATGATCACGGGGTCCGCAGTCTCAACCTTCTGGGTGGTCTTCGTGAAAGCCAGCGAAGCGGGTGCGATCGGGCTGGTACCCAAGCTCACCGGAGGCAAGTCGAGCCTGCTCGCGGATTACCCCAACTGGCCGGTGGTCGAACCCATTCTCATCGCCCTGCCGCTTTCCGCCCTCGTGGCAATCGTCGTTTCCCTGGCGACTCGCCCACCGGCGAAAAGCCACCTGTACAAATGCTTCGGTTCATGAACAGACGATGCAGCCTATGTAGGATCTAAAAGCCCCGACAACAGAGAGGAGACGATATGGCAGTTTCATCGCAGCGGTTCCGGCATTCTTGGATGTTCCTGGCAATCAGCATGGTGGCGATCTTCCCGGCATGGGCCGTTGCCCAGAGCACGCAACCAACGGGGACCACCGACGCCTCTCCCGCCTCGGCTCCCGCGGCTGAGCAGGCAGGGCCCGTCGAGCCCGCTCCCCCCCCCGCCGCCGCCACGCAGCCTGCCGAAGACCCGGTCGAGGCCTGGATACAGGCCACCAAACACCCTGTGCCCTGGATGACCTGGGGAGCCGACCTGCGCCTTCGCGATCTCTATATCAACAACGGTGTGCGCCTCGATAAGAAAGATCCCACTCACGAGATCCATCGCCAGCGCTATCGCCCACGATGGTGGACCACCATCTCGCCCAGCGAACATCTCGACTTCAACATGCGGATCGTGTGGGAAGCCAACACCTACGCCAAGCCGCATTCCTACGAAACGGTCGATCGCGGCGAGGTTCTCTTCGACATCTTCAACTTCAAGATCAAGAAGCCGTTCGATCTGCCCATCACCATCACCGGCGGCCGGCAGGAGATCTCGCTGGGCGACCGCTGGTTGGTGTTCGAGGGCGGCCCACTCGACGGCTCCCGGACCATCTGCTTTGACGCCATTCGGCTGACCGCGGACCTCGAAGACGTGAAGACCCGCATCGACCTGATCTACATCGACCAGGACGCCGAGGGCAAGGGCTGGATCCCCATGCTCAAGGACCGGTACACCCACACGTCCACCGGCCTACCCGCCCAACGTTACATCACCGAGCAGGATGAGCGGGGCGCGGTGCTGTGGATACACAACGAGTCGATCGCCCGCACGGAGCTGGACGGGTACTTCATCTACAAGAACACCACGGCGAACGCGCCGAGCGCCCCTCAGCGAGGCGATGATGCCGATATCTACACGTTCGGCGGGCGTGCCGCGCATGCCTTTGACGAGCATTGGAAAGCCCGAGCCGAGCTGGCCCACCAATTCGGGCACAAAAACGACAGTCGCCACGAGGCCCTGGGCTTCAACAGCCAGCTCGCCTACCACTTCAACGACCAATACAAGAACTGGCTACGGCTCGAGTATGAATACCTCTCGGGTGACCGGCCGGGAAGCGGCACGAATGAGGCCTTCGACATGCTCTGGGGACGTTGGCCGCGGTGGAGCGAGCTGTACATCTACACCAACGCCGGCGAGACCGGCCGGTTCGCCGACTCGAGCAACCTGCACCGCATCGGCACAGGATGGAGCTGCCAGCCGCATCCCCGCATTCAACTGGCCACCGATTACCACGTGTTGTTCGCGGACCAGAATACCTATCGCGATCGTGCCGCCTACAGTCGGGGGGGCAAATTCCGCGGCCAACTGCTCACCTGGAGCATGAAGTACATCGTGATCCCCAATCATCTGACCGGGCATCTGTGGGCGGAGTTTTTCTGCCCGGGCGACTATTGGGCCAAGAGCAACAACGATTTTGCCACGTTCCTGCGTGCTGAGTTGATCTGGACGTGGTAAGAGCGGATGATTGAACCGGCGGGCGGTTTCGGCTACAAGGACAAGATCGAGACAGGCCCCGGCCGGCGATAGAGGTGCGGGGCTTGTTTCGTCCCCCGGGGGCACGAAGAGCTTGTCAGCCAATACGCCAGAGCGGCTTACGGTAATACCTGTCCGGGTGCGGTATAGCGAGACGGACCAGATGGGTACGTTCTACAACTCGCGCGTGCTGGAATGGTTCGAGTGTGGCCGAACGGAATGGTTGCGTACCCGGGGGGTACCATATGCCGAGATGGAGGAGCGCGGCTTCTTCCTGCCGATCGTCGAGTCGCATGTGAAATACCAGGGCCGAGCCCGTTACGACGACCTGCTGGCAGTGGCCACCAGCGCGGACTTCATTGGCCGGGCCCGCGTGCGTTTCGATGTCACGGTCTCCCATGAGGCGGAAGGATCACCCGTGGCAAGCGGCTATACCGTACACGCGATAGCCAACGCGGCGGGCAAGCCCGTCCGTCCGCCCGAGTGGCTGGTGAAGGCTTTGGCTCGTGAGGAGAAGAGCCCATGACGCGGTCGGAACGATGCTTGTTGAACGGTGACGAGGCGGTGGCCCAGGCGGCCATCGACTCCGGCGTGGCCCTGGGCACGGGATATCCCGGGACGCCCTCGACGGAAATTCTCGAGCGGTTCAACGAGCTTGGGGGCAAGGCACAGTGGGCGCCAAACGAAAAAGTTGCGCTCGAAGTGGCTTTGGGCGCAGCCTACGCGGGTGGGCGGGCCTTGGTCACCATGAAGCACGTCGGGCTCAACGTGGCCGCTGACCCGTTGTTCACGGCCGCGTATACCGGCGTCACCGGTGCCTTGGTCGTGGTGTCCGCCGACGATCCGGGTATGGCCTCAAGTCAGAACGAACAGGACAACCGTCGTTATGCGGTGGCGGCCGGCATCCCCATGCTCGAACCCGCCGACTCTCAAGAGGCCTACGACCTGACCGCCGAGGCCATCGCGATATCCGAGCGATGGCACATCCCCGTCCTGATGCGGATGACGACGCGTGTATGCCACTCGCAGACCATCGTTCAACGACGAGCTTTGCCACGGCCGGCCGCTCCGCCCTCATGGCAGCGCGACATTCAAGGGCGGGTGATGATTCCCGCTTATGCCCGTCCCGCGCACGGCCGACTGCGCCGCAAACTGGCTGAGATCGCCGCCTGGGGTGAGCAATCGGCCTTGCACCGGGAACTGCCCGGCGACGACGCATTGGGCATCATCACCTCGGGCGTGGCCTTCATGCATGTGCGCGAGGCGGCACCGAAGGCCCGTGTGCTCAAGCTCGCTCTGACCTACCCGCTGCCCACCGACGCCATCCGACGGTTTGTCGATTCGGTCCAGCGCTGCGTGGTGATCGAAGAAGGCGACCCGTATCTGCACGAGTCGATTCGGGCGGCGGGTGCGGAGGTCACTGGCAAGCCGGAGATGTACCGCTTTGGGGAACTCAACGTCGCCCGGGTTCGGCGAATCCTCGCGGGCGACACAACACCCGAAGCCCCCCCGCCGCGCGGCAAACCCCCGCAGTTATGCAGTGCCTGCCCGCACCGCGTGACATTCGCCGCTCTGAGTAAGCTCGGCTGCATCGTCAGCGGCGATATCGGTTGCTACACGCTCGGTGTGCTGCCGCCCTTCGAGGCCATGGACACCTGCGTGTGCATGGGCGCGAGCCTCGGCGTGGGACTGGGCCTGAGGCATGTCCTCCCGCCGGACCAGGCCCGCCGTGTGGTCAGCGTCATCGGCGACAGCACCTTCGTGCACAGTGGCATCACCGGCCTTGCGGAGATGGTCTACAACCCTCCGTCAACCGGGCACGTCGTACTGATTCTGGACAACGGCACGACAGCGATGACCGGGCTTCAGGAACACCCCGGCACCGGGCGAACCCTTGGCCATGAGGCGACCGGCAAGATCGTCTTCGAAGACCTCGCACGATCACTGGGCATTCCCCGCGTACACACCATAGACCCGGCCACGGACCCGGCAGGTCTGGAGCGGACCTTGACCGAATGCCTCGCAAGTGGTGACTTGTGTGTGATTATCGCCCGCCGTCCGTGCATTCTCGCCGCCGGCCACATCAAGCAATACGAGCGTCAGGCGACCGCGGGATCGCGGGGCGAGGGATGCAAAACGGAGGTTACCCCATAGCATGAGCAGTCAAGTGGTCAATGTCGTCTTCGCGGGACTCGGCGGGCAAGGTGTGCTCAAGGCATCGAACATCCTCGCCCAAGTAGCGTTCGCAAGCGGCAAAGCGGTCAAGAAGAGCGAGCTCCACGGCATGAGCCAGCGTGGCGGGTCGGTGAGTAGTGACGTGCGATTCGGGGAGGAGGTGTTCAGCCCCATGGTCCCCGACGGCGACGCGGACTACCTCGTGGTCCTCACGCTCGAGGAGGTCGAGAACAATCGACGCCACCTGCGGCGCGAGGGTGTGCTTGTCACACCTGAGGCGATCGCCGTCGACAACCTCCCGCATCCCCGCAGCCTCAATATCGCTCTCCTGGGCGTGCTCAGCAAACACCTGCCCTTTTCACGCGAGGCATGGCTGACGGCCATCCGGGCCAGCCTGCCCGAAAAAGTACATGAGATCAATGTCAAAGCGTTTGACATGGGACGAAGCGGCCAGCCCACATCCGCCGATTCACCCGCTATGAGAGGTTGAAACTGCCATGATCGAACAATGGAACGACACCCCCGGTGGATTTCACCCGGCCAGCGCCCCCGACTACCTGCCCCTGCCCCAGTTGCGGGACTTGCAGCTTCGCCGACTGCGAGCCATCGCCGCCCGGGCTTACGAGCACGTTGAGCTCTACGGGAAACGGATGCGCGAGTCCGGGGTCACGCCCGACGACATCCAAAGCCTCGACGATATCGTCCGGCTGCCCTTCACCCAGAAGACCGACCTGCGCGACACCTACCCGTTTGGGCTATTCGCCAGCCCGATGCCTGAAATCGTCCGGCTGCACGCATCGAGCGGCACGACCGGAAAGCCCATCGTCGTCGCCTACACCCGCGAGGATCTGCAGGTGTGGTCCAGCGTCATGGTCCGCACCTTCGCCGCCTGCGGTCTGCACCGCGGCGACATCATTCAGAACGCCTACGGCTACGGTCTGTTCACCGGCGGACTGGGAGCCCACTACGGGGCCGAGGCCCTCGGGGCTACCGTCATCCCCATCTCCGGCGGGAACACTGACCGACAAATCATGGTCATGAAGGACTTCGGCGTCACCGCCATCTGCTGCACGCCCAGTTACTTCATCCACCTCATCGACCGCGGGGAAGAGTTGGGCATCGACTTCCGAGAACTGCCCCTCCGGGCCGGCATCTTCGGAGCCGAGCCCTGGACCGAAGGCATGAGGCAGTACATCGAGAAACAGGCCGGCATCAAGGCGTACGACATCTACGGCCTGTCTGAGATCATCGGCCCCGGAGTCGCATCGGAAACCGAGACGCAGGACGGCTTGGTCATCTTCGAGGACCACTTCTACCCCGAGATCGTGGATCCCGACACCGGGAAACCCGTACCCGACGGCCAAGAGGGTGAACTCGTCCTCACCACGTTGAGCAAGTGGGCCATGCCCGTCATCCGGTACCGTACGCACGACATCACCGCGTTTATCACCACGCCGTCCGGATGCGGCAGAACCCTCAGACGAGTGCACCGCGTCACCCATCGCAGTGACGACATGTTCATCATTCGCGGCGTCAACGTCTTCCCCTCGCAGATCGAGGTAGCATTGCTTTCCGTCGAGGGCACGCTGCCGCACTACCAGATTGTCCTGACCCGGGAGAAGGGCCTCGACCAAATCGAGGTGCGTGTCGAAGTGACCCCGGAGATCTTCAAGGATACCATCAGTGCGTTGGAGGGCCTGCAGGCACGGATCTCGCACTCGATCGAGCGAACGCTGGGCCTGCGGGCCAAAGTGCGTCTGGTTGAACCGAACACCATCCAACGAAGCGAGGGCAAGGCCCGACGCGTACTCGACCAGCGAAACTTGTAGCCACGGTCGCCGGCCGATACCCTGGCCCCTTGGAGGGCCGCGGTCGACGGACCCCGCAAACCACACAGAGGCCGACCATGAAGATTCAACAACTGTCGCTGTTTCTGGAGAACAAACCGCGGGCTTTGCGCGTGCCCACCCGCATCCTGGCTGAGGCGGGCATCAGCATTCTGACCATGTCGCTGGCCGACACGGAGCAGTTCGGCATCCTCCGCCTGATCGTGCCCGACGCCCAACGAGCCAAGGGCATCCTTGAGAAGGCCGGCGCTGTGGTCAACGTCACCGAGGTTGTCGCGGTTGAGGTTCCCGATCGAGCGGGCGGACTCGACGGCGTACTCGCCGTCATCGAGAAGGAGAGCCTCAACGTCGAGTACGTCTACTCCTTCACCGCTCGGAAGGGCGATCGTGCCGTGCTGGTGTTCCGGTTTGACGACCCGGACAAGGCACTGCGATTGCTGGCCGCCCATGGTGTCGCCGTGGTCACGGAACTGGACGGCTTCCTGACGCCGGGGACGTGATCGTTGTTTCGTCTTGAGGCACTGCGGCCGAGCCTTGGAGGGACGATGTCGGGCCTACAAATCGAGAACCGGATCTGGGACACTGTTGAGACTCTGCCTCGCGAGCGTCTTCGCGTCCTGCAAACCGAGCGGTTACGTAGCTGCGTGCGGCAGGCGTCCCAGATCCCATTCTACCGCGAGGCCCTCAGCCGGCTGGGCGTGGACGCCGACACCATCAGCGGTCCTGAGGACGTGCGGCGGCTGCCGATCACCACCAAGGAGGATCTCCGGCAGTACTACCCGCTCGACCTGTTGGCGGTCCCGCGAGAGAAGCTGGTCCGCATCCACGGCTCATCTGGAACCACGGGCAAGCCGACGTTCGTCGCCTATACCGCCGAGGATCTCAACCTGTGGACGGAGTTATGCGCCCGGTTCCTCGTGGCGGGCGGGCTTCGGCCCAAGCACACCGTGCACATCGCCTTCGGCTATGGGCTCTTCACGGGCGGGTTCGGCCTACATCAAGGCGTCGAACGCGTCGGAGCGGCGATCGTCCCCGCCGCCGCCGGGAACACCGTCCGGCAGATCCTCCTGCTCAAGGATCTCGACGCCGACGTGCTCATCTGCACACCCAGCTATGCCCTCAACATCGCCGAGGTCGCCCGAGCGGAGGGTATCACGCCCGCCGACTGGTCTCTCAAGTACGGGCATTTCGGCGGCGAGCCCTGGACCGAAGACATGCGTCTGCGCATCGAGCAGGAAATGGGCATTCTGGCCTTCAACAACTACGGTCTGTCGGAGATCATCGGCCCGGGCGTCAGCGGTGAGTGTGCCGCTCGCCGAGGTATGCACCTGGCGGAAGACCATTTCATTGTCGAGTGCCTCAATCCCGACACGCTCGAACCGGTCGCCGAAGGGGAACAGGGCGAACTGGTCATCACCACGCTGACCAAGCAGGCCATGCCCCTGCTGCGCTACCGCACGCGAGATATCGCCTCGATCGACACGTCCCCCTGCCCGTGCGGACGCACGTTCGCCAGGATGAGCCGCGTGGTCGGACGCACCGACGACATGCTTATCATCCGGGGCGTGAACGTCTTCCCGTCGCAGATCGAGGAGGCCCTTCTCCGCGTGGACGGCACCGCCCCGCACTACCTGATCGAGGTCGACCGCCCGGGTACGCTCGACCGCGTCACCGTCAAAGTCGAACTCCGACCGCAGGACTTCTCCGACCGCATGCGCGAAATGCAGGCCCTGCGAGCCCGCATCGACCGCGAAATCCACGCCATCACCGGCATCCGGGTCAACGTGGAGCTAGTCGAGCCCAACAGCCTCGAACGCTTCGTCGGCAAGTCCCGCCGGGTCATCGACCATCGCAAAGGCACCTGATCCTGCGGTGAGCACGGTTTGGGATGCCAACGCGGCGCAGAACCATCGGGAGAGCATGTCGCCATTGACCGCGGCAGTCGGGAACATTGAGATTTCGCCGCAGACTGGGTAAGCTTTGCCGACATTCGCTGGCGAGCCGGATAACCCACCGGGCACCCGGCCCGGGGAAGATCATCCACACAAGAGTGGGCAACGGAGAGCCTGTATGGATTACCAGAAGTTCCTCGATGACCAAGCGGCTGAGCTGAGGCGAACCGTCGGCGGCGGGCTGGCCATCAATGCCCTGAGCGGGGGTGTGGATAGCTCCGTGGTGACCGCCCTCGGACACCGCGCCCTGGGCGGCCAGCTCAAGACGATCTTCGTTGACAACGACCTGATGCGCGAGGGCGAGCCCGCTTACGTACATCGCATTTTCAGCGACATGGGCATTCCTATCGAAGTCATCGACGCCCGACGGGAGTTCCTCGCCACCCTCGCCGGCAAGACCGACCCGGAAGAGAAACGCTGCGCGATCACCGAGACATTCTACAAGACGGTCTTCGGCCGCGTCGTTCGCGAGTCCGGGGCCCGCTTCCTGCTGCACGGGACCATCCTGACGGATATCGAAGAGACGGTCGCGGGCATCAAGCGTCAGCACAACATCCTCGCCCAGCTCGGCATCGACCCGCAGCAGGCCTACGGTTACCAGGTGCTCGAGCCGCTCAAAACGCTCCGCAAAGATGGCGTCCGCGAAGTGGCCCGGTTGCTTGGGCTGCCCACCGAAATCACCCGGCGCATCCCCTTCCCCGGACCCGCCCTGGCTACGCGGATCGTGGGCGAGGTCACCCCGGAACGGCTCGCGACCGTACGGGCCGCCACCGCCATTGTCGAGGAGGAGCTGGCCGACACCGGCGCCTTTCAGTACCTCGCCGTACTGCTGAACGACCGGGCGACAGGCATCCGCGACGGCAAACGCGAGTTCGGGCAGATCATCGTGGTCCGCTCCATCGAAAGCTCCGACGCCCGCACCGCCGCGGTCACCGAACTACCTTGGGCAACGTTGCATCGGCTCAGCGAACGCATTACCCGAATTCCCGGTATCAACCGTTGCCTGTACGACCTGACCCCCAAACCGCCGGCAACGGTCGAGTATGTGTAGAAGGTCAATATGACAACGCTACCTTGCGACGGTCGCCCCCGTGACGGCCGTCGGGCAGCGAGAGAATCGCAGGATCCGGCCGCCACGGGGGGCGGCCTGCACGGAATATGGCGATGCCGCGACGCGACGACATTCATTCAGTTTTGATCATCGGCTCGGGCCCGATCGTGATCGGGCAGGCCTGCGAGTTCGACTACTCGGGCACGCAGGCATGCAAGGCCCTACGAGGCCTGGGTTACCGTATCGTACTGGTGAACTCGAACCCGGCCACGATCATGACCGACCCGGGCACGGCCGACGCCACCTACATCGAGCCGCTGACCGTTCCGGCCATCACCGAGATCATCCGCACGGAGCGTCCCGACGCCCTGCTGCCGAATCTCGGCGGGCAGACCGGGCTCAACCTTGCCAGCGAGCTCTATAAGGCCGGCGTGTTGACCGAATATGGCGTACAAGTCATCGGCGTGGACGCTGAAGCCATTGAGCGGGGGGAAGACCGCCAGGCGTTCAAGCGCACGATGGAATCGCTGGGCATTGACATGCCGCGCAGCGAGGTCGTCTACACGGTCGAGCAGGCCGAGGCAATCGCCACAGAGTTGGGTTATCCCGTCGTGGTTCGGCCGGCCTATACCCTGGGGGGTACAGGCGGTGGGCTGGTCTACAATGTGGAGGAACTGCGTACGGTCAGCGCCCGCGGACTGGCGGCCAGCATGGTCGGGCAGGTACTCATCGAGGAATCCGTCCTCGGCTGGGAGGAACTCGAACTCGAGGTCGTTCGCGACGCCAAGGGTCACAAGATCACCGTCTGTTTCATCGAGAACGTCGACCCCATGGGAGTGCACACCGGGGACTCGTTCTGCACCGCACCCATGTTGACCATCGCACCGGACGTCCAGAAGCGGCTGCAAGACCACTCCTACGCCATCGTTGACGCGATCGGGGTCATCGGCGGCACCAACGTGCAGTTCGCCCACAACCCGCGAGACGGACGGATCGTGGTCATCGAAATCAACCCTCGCACGAGTCGCAGCTCCGCCTTGGCGAGCAAAGCCACCGGTTTCCCCATCGCCTTGGTCTCCGCCAAACTCGCCGCCGGCCTGACCCTCGACGAGATCCCTTACTGGCGGGACGGCACGCTCGACAAGTACACCCCCGGCGGCGATTACGTGGTCGTCAAGTTCGCCCGTTGGGCATTCGAGAAGTTCCGCAAAGCCGAGGACCGGCTCGGCACCCAGATGCGAGCCGTCGGCGAGGCCATGAGCATCGGAAAGAACTACAAGGAGGCTCTCCAAAAAGCCATCCGGTCGCTGGAGATCGGTCGCTACGGGCTCGGATTCGCCAAGGACTTCAATCGCCGCTCGCTCGACGAGCTGCTGGCCATGCTCCACGAGCCCAGCAGCGAGCGTCAGTTCATCATGTACGAGGCCCTGCGCAAGGGAGCCACGGTAGAGCAGCTTCACGAGCTGACCCACATCAAGGCTTGGTTCATCGAGCAGATGAAGGAACTCGTCGAGCTCGAAGAACGCATTCTGACCCGCAAGGGCCACCTGCCCCCGGACGAACTGCTCATTGCCGCCAAGCGCGACGGCTTCGCCGATCGCTACCTCGCCAAACTACTGGGTCTGGCCGAAGGCGACCTGCGAAAGCGGCGACAGAGCCTCGGCGTCAATGAGTCATGGAACGCCGTTCCCGTCAGCGGTGTCGAGAATGCCGCCTACTACTACTCGACCTACAACGGCAAGGATCAGGTCGCCGTCAGCGACCGTCGCAAGGTGATGGTCCTTGGCGGCGGGCCGAATCGCATCGGGCAGGGCATCGAGTTCGACTATTGCTGCGTCCATGCCGCCTTCGCGCTTCGCGACCTCGGCTTCGAGACCATCATGGTCAACTGCAATCCCGAGACCGTCTCCACCGACTACGACACGTCGGACAAGCTCTACTTTGAGCCGCTGACCGTTGAAGACGTACTGAGCATTTACCGCAAGGAGCAGCCCGTCGGCGTCATTGTTCAATTTGGCGGGCAGACGCCGTTGAACATCGCCGGCGAGCTTGAGGCAGAGGGGGTTACCATCCTAGGCACCAGTGTCGACGCCATCGATCTGGCCGAGGATCGCGACCGCTTCCGTCACATGATGGACCGGCTGGAACTCCCCATGCCCGCCAGTGGGATGGCCAGCACACTTGAACAGGCTCTCGAGGTTGCCGGCCGCATCGGCTACCCGCTCATGGTCCGCCCGTCGTATGTGCTGGGCGGGCGCGGCATGGAGGTGGTGCACGACGACGAGATGCTCCGCCGCTATGTAGCCGCCGCGGTCGACGTCACCCCCGAGCGACCGATCCTGATCGACAAGTTCCTTGAAAACGCTCTCGAGTGCGAGGCCGACGCCATCGCGGACGGCACCACCGCTTTCGTGCCCGCCATCATGGAGCACATCGAGCAGGCGGGCATTCACTCTGGCGACTCGGCCTGCGTCATCCCGCCGATCAGCATCGCCGACCGGCATCGCAAAACGATCACCGAGTACACCTGCCGGATCGCCAATGCCCTCAACGTCGTCGGCCTGATGAACATGCAGTACGCCATCGCTGACGACAAGGTCTATGTGCTCGAGGCCAACCCTCGCGCCAGCCGTACTGTGCCCCTGGTCTCCAAGGTGTGCAACGTGCGGATGGCCCCCATCGCGACCCGTATCATGATGGGTGCCGACCTGGCGAGCATGAAGCTTGTGCACAGGAAGATCCCGCATTTTGGGGTCAAAGAGGCGGTCTTCCCGTTCAACATGTTCCCCGAAGTGGACCCGGTGCTGGGGCCGGAGATGCGTTCGACCGGCGAGGTGCTCGGGCTGGCGGATTCGTTCGGGCTGGCGTTCTACAAGGCGGAGGACGCCGCCAAGGGCACCCTGCCCATCGAGGGGACAGTACTCATCAGCGTTTCCCGGCTGGATCGCCCGGCCGTGCTCAAGCCCGCACGCAGATTCGCGGAATTGGGCTTCCGCATTCTGGCAACCGAAGGCACGCACAAGTTCCTGATCGATCAGGGCCTCGCCGCCGAGTCGATCGCCAAGCTCGGCGAGGGCCGGCCCAACATCCTCGATGCGATCATGAATCGCGAGATCCACCTGGTAATCAACACGCCCGTGGGCAAGCTCAGCGCTCTGGACGACTCGTACATCCGCAAGTCGGCGATCAAGTACCGTGTGCCCTACATCACCACGCTGGCCGCGGCCTTGGCCGCCGCCGACGGCATCGCCGCTTTCCGCCAGGGCGGCGGCACCGTCCGATCCCTGCAAGCCTACCACGCCGCGATTAGCAAAGAGAGCTAATAAGAATCTTTTGGCCGCGCTCCACCTGTACGCCTGCTCCGCAAAGCGGCAAGCCCGTTCGTGGGCGTCGTTCCCGAACCAGCCGACCGCTTGCCGTTGTTATCGCGGCCCCTCTGATACATATGAAGTCGGCGGGTGCGAGGCCAAACCGCATCCGATGTGGTATGATGACCTGCCGCGAACGGACAATCACGGGGGAGATGAACATGCACGACCGCTGGACGGGAATAGGAATCTACGCATGGGTGCTGCTGATCGCCCTGGGCTTGGGCGGTTGCCAGGCTCCGCATCCGCCACGGGAACACGGCCGGACGGAGGATCGTGGCCCTGGTCGAGCGTGGACCATCGGCGTCACTGGGCGGCCACAGGATGGATCGACTGCCGAACCGGGCAGGCGGCACGGTGAGTCTGCGCCGCAGGCGGCACCCGCGAAGGAGACCGCTCCCCGCTGGGCGGACGTGCCTGCCGAAGCTCGTTCATCGACACCGCCTCCTCCGCCTGCCACTCGCCCGCCCGCCGCACAGCCCAGAGCCGCGGCACCCGCCGATCCACAACCCTCGCCGCCCACCGTGCCGCCACCCGCCGATGCTCCCGCCCCACCGGCCAAACCACTGGGCGGCCGATTCGTCTACGCGGGCGTACCCGCCGGTCGGCCGGAGCTGCGTATCCTTGAGAACCTCGCTTTCCTGATCGGCTACGACGAGGACCGCCGCAACCCCGCATGGGTCGCGTATCGTCTGCCCGGCGAGGTGCGGTTCACCGAGCACACGCGGCCAAGCCGGTTTCGTGCCGACGACCGCACCGAAGCCCGCGTCCGCCACGAAGACTACACCAACTCCGGGTTCGACCGCGGACACATGGCCCCCAGCTACGCGATCTACTCGCGGTTCGGCAAAGAGGCCCAGCTCGAGACCTTCCTCATGTCCAACATCTGCCCGCAAACCCCGAACCTCAACCGCGGCCGATGGGGCCAACTCGAGTCTCGCATTTCCGGCCATCGGCCGGATGCCCCCTCCTGGTCCAAGGACAACAAGGAGGTTTGGATAGTGCTCGGGCCGATCTACGCCGAGGCGCGTACCCCGTTGCCATCCCGCGTGGCCGTACCCAGTCACTGCTTCATGATCGTGCTTGACGAAGACGAGGAGACCGCTGCGCTCCGGGCCCTGGCCTTCATGATGCCCAATGCGGAACAAGTTGATGGCAACCTGGAAGATTACCTAACCAGCATCGACGAGATCGAGCTGCACACCGGCCTGGATTTCTTCTGGGAGCTGGAAGACCCCATCGAAACCGTGCTGGAGATGGAGACCGCAGAGCAGCTCTGGCCGGTCAGTTCGAACTGACCCGCGCGGCCGCCGGTGCGGACGCCGGGCCACTGGCTGCCGGCTGCGAGGCCGGTCGCGAACTGGGGTTACCGGCCCCCTCCTCGTAGCGTTTCAAAGCTTCCCGCAACTCGGGGATGAGCTGCGGATCCTTGCCCCACTCGACCGCCTGCTTCTGCACGCGGACGGCCTCGGCCTTCTGGCCGGTCTCCCACAGCGTGCGGGCGTAGACATGCGCGATCGAGGCCGCCAAATCGCTCGGCGCGGTCTCTTTCGCGCCATCGAAGGCGGCCTTTGCCGCCTGCACAGCCAGGTCATAATCCCTTGCGGACGCGTCTTCCCACGACAAGATGTTCCAAGCCAGCGCACCGAGCAGGTCCGGGTTCTTCGCCGCTGCCTTGAGGAATTCCGCACTGATTCGCTTAGCTTGCTTGCCCAATTCCTCTCGCTGTGCCGCCTCCAGCGTAAACCGGGCCTGCATCAGCGTTTGAAAGTAATCGTTCAGCAGCCGACCCGCCTTGGCCGCCAGCTTCGCCGCCTCGATGTCGTATTTGCCGGACAGGATCTGCCCGACCACCTGGTCCAGATCCTCAAACGGCGAACCATGCCAAACGACAATCCCGCTCTTGTCCACGATGCAGGAATGGGGAATCCCCTGTGCCCCCAGACCCCCCAGATAAGTCTGCCATGTCGATTGGCGATCATCGGCGGCCACAACGAAATCCATCTTCTCGCCCATGCGCTCCACAAACGGCCGAATCACACTGCCCGGCTCATCGCTGACGGCCACCACCACCAGCCCCTTGTCTTTGTACTTGCGCTGTATCTCCGACAAGTGCGGCAGGCTCTCGCGGCACGGCGGGCACCAAGTCGCCCAGAACTCCAGGAGGTAGATGTGCTTGCCCTTGCCCGACTTGAGGTCGACGGGGCCGCCTCGAACCCACTCCGCGATCTTGAGCGGCGGGGCAGGATCGCCCACATCCAGCCCTTGGGCCGGCAACACGCACACCGCCAGACACAACCCGAGGCCTGACAGCCAATGACGCAAACCCATGGTGTTCTCCAAAAGACTCGCCGTCGGGGCAACGCACAAGCCCCGCGTACCCAAGCTCCTCCCCGGCCACACGCACTCGCCCCGGCCGAGCCGCGCTCCACGACCACAGATCAGTTATTCTAGCTTGCCCACCGCCCGAATGCGAACCGCCTGTAAACGCCGCACGGAAGGCCGGGAGGCGGGGTCGTTCCGGGAAGCGTGCATGACCGCGGAATGCTTGACGGCCACCAGAAAACCGACCGCACCGATGACCGCCCTGTGTTCTTGCGATCGCTTCGGCGGTAATGTAACGGAACTGAGCGAGGCCGTTCTCGACGGGCCAAGACGCAGCCTATCACCCAAGCGACCCGGCATCACCAACTGAGCCTCGCTCGCCGAGGGGGCCAATCATCACCCGTTATTCATGCCAAAGGAGCACCAGCCATGGCGAAGTGGACAACTTGCCGCATGATCCGGAGATGCCGCGAACATTGCTCGCGGCTGGTCGTCTTGTCGGCGGTCATCGCGGGGATCTGCCTGACAGAGCTGGATGTCGCCGCCTCGCCACAGCTCCTCGGCAGCCATTATCGGGCGGATGTGCCCTACCCGCAGTTCGCCCGGTTCTGGAGCGACAACTGCTTGCTGGGTGAGGACTGGGCGGAGTCGATCGGGCGTACGATCCCGCGGGCCACGACCCTCGGCGGCTCGGCGCATCTGTTCATCCGCAACGACGACCCGCAGCCTCTGACAATCACGGACGTGACCTTGCAGGGCATCAGCCTCAGGGAAGCGATCGCCTTCTCGGACCAGCGTCGCCTCCGCAAGCCAGCCAGCATATTCTTCTCATCACTGAGTGAGACGGAGCGTCAAACGCTGATGGACGCGGGAGAGCCAATCTGGTGGCGGGTTGATCCGCCGACCGTGGCCCCGGGAAGTGTTGGCGAAGTGAGCATCCGCCTCCGCCATGCGCCGAAGATTGCGGAGCTGCGAGTCGAATGCCATGCAGCCAATGAAAGAGTGCCGACTCCTGTGGCCATCCAGGAGAAGCTGCCCCGCATCGAAGGCGTGAGTCTCGATGAAAGCCTTGCCCGCGTCTTCGTTTACCTCAAGGATCCGCAGACGCCGGGATCCAAGCCTGAGCGAGTGTTCCTCGACGGCCGGGATGTCACCTCTCGCTGTCGCATGGTCGCCGATCCGGACACCGAGCTAACACCTGTGATCCTTGATCTCCCCACACCGCTCAAGCGGGGCTCATTGCATGGCCTGCAAGCGCTCTACGCTGACGGGCGCGGGGCATGGGCCGGTGTCCGGGCCTTCGCCGATCCGTTCGTGTACGGCGTGTGGGGCGGGCCGGGCGGCCAAGAGGATGACCTTGCCTTGGCCCAGGCGCACATCCGATTGCTGCATGACCTGAGCGTCAACACGCAGATGCCGCAGGTGGGCTCCGCGGCTCTCGCCGCGTTCTACAAGACGACGGCCGGCCAGCAGTTGTGCCGCGACACAGGCCTGGATTTCGTCCTCAGTGACCCTGGCAAATGGGGCATCCAGAACGCCTACGCCTACTTCATTCACGATGAGCCCGACGCGGGCGACGCCAAGATCACCGGTCTGCCGCCGGGGCACGAGGTCGGCAGCCTGGCCCAGTGGGCCATTTCCAAAAGCAATGAATGGCGAAGCACCGCTCCGGCCGCCCCTCATCTACTCAACATCGATCTCACCTACAAACCTCAGAACTACTATGTTTACGGCCAGTTGCCGGATGTTCTGCTCGCCGACCCTTACTACGACCCCAGGCTGCGCACCGCCTACTGGAACCACCCGTATCAGCTTCCGCTCTATGCCCGCTCGACATTCGTCTACGCGATCAGTAGCGTCGTCCGGTCGGCGGCCGCCCCCAAGCCCTCGCACATCATCCTGTACGCCAACGCCTATGTGGATGAGAAGAACAACCGCGAGTTCCGTTATCCGACACCGGCGGGCAAGCGGATCGAGGTATACTACGCCTTGGCTGCGGGCGCCAAGGGTATCTCCTACTGGTGGTGGTCGCCGGGCAAACCGGCTCACGGACTGGGCGGGAAAAGACCGGACGCCGCCAAGTTACGCCGCGAAGTCGGGCTCATCGGTGCAGAGATAGGTACCGCGGCCCCCCTGCTTCGGTGCGCATGCCCCAGTTCGATACCCGTCGAGCCACCCGCTGCCTTGTGGACCCGTTGTCTGCTCGTCGGGCAGGACACGCTGCTCCTCGTCGCCGTCAACGAGCAGTACGCCAATGACCGCGAGGGCACAGTCATCACCCCGCTGGAAAAGGTTCAGGTGCGAGTGTCCCTTCCGGCGTGGCTGGCCGCACGTGACGCGTTCGAGATTCACAACCGAGGCGTCGAGCCGTTACCCATCACATGCGACGGTCACCAGGCGACACTGGACCTGGGCACGGTCGAGCTCCCCCGTCTGGTCGTGGTAACCGCCGATCCCGCGCTGCGCGAACAGCTCGACTCTCGCTACCGCACCCTCTTTGCAGCCAGGGTCGCCGGCCTCCTGTCCGTCAACCCCGAGCCCACCGAGTAGCGACCCTCACGGCTGCTCGTATCGGTCATCCGCTCGGGTGACCCATGAGATTGCTCGGAGTGCCCACGGCCGCCAGAGACGCCGCAGCGGGGCCAGTGCGTGCAGTGCCTGGCGGTACGAGCGGCCCGCACCCCCGGGTCGCTCAAAGGGTCCGAGAAACAGAGCAGATGTGCCGCGGCTTACGTCAGGCACAGCGGAAAAGGGTCTACTGTTGCCCCGTTGACAGAACCAGCAGTGGGATGCTACCATAGGGCTCCAGTCGCGGATTTCATAACGCTCCGTCGGAGACGCCAGGCATGCGTCGCTTGTTGATGACAGCAGTGTGTGTCGCTGCGGTTGTGCTCGTTGCGGTACCTGTACGGGCTGCGGAGGCGTTGGAAAGCCCCGTCACTCACCTGGGACTGGACGGCGACTTCACGAGCGAGCCCGCGGCGTCGCTACCGAGCCAAGGTCACTGCGACAATCCGCTCGGACCAGTGTTCGCCGCCGCCGCGGTGGAGTACCGCGTGCCCTTGGAACTGCTCCTGGTGCTCGGGCAAATCGGCAGCGGTTTTGAGGATCGTGGGGCTGTGCCGACCGTCGAATGGGGCTACGGGGTCATGGCTTTGCGGCGTAACAAGATGGGAGGCGATTCGCTGGACCTCGCGGCCGCCCTGACGGGCATCGACAGCGAGGATCTCAAGACGGACCCCGCCGCGAATGTCCGCGGGGCCGCGGCAGTGCTCGACGAATATGCCCGCGAGGAGCGGATTGACCGCCAAGCGGGAATCGAGGCATGGCTGCCGGTCGTGATCCGCTACGCGGGTTTGGACGACGAGTCCAGCCGACTTTTCGCTCGCACGGTATTCAGTCTGCTTGGCCGCGGCATCAGCACCTCGAACAGCAGAGGCGAGGCTTTCTCCATTTCAGCCCGCTGGATCGAGATCGACATCGACGCCCTGGTGCCGCCGACTCTGCTGCCGGAGGTATCACCCGCCAGCTGCGGCAATCCCGATTACGCCCCCGCCATTTGGACACCGGCGGCAAGCTGCAACTACAGCACGACCAACAGCGACAAAGACACGGTGATCATCCATGTAGCCGAGGGCTCGGCCGCGGGGACGATCAGTTGGTTCCGCAACTGCAGCTCGGGTGTATCCACGCAATACGTGGTCGATCTGGACGGTACGGTGTACCAAATGGTGTGCGAGAAGCACATCGCCTTTCACGGTAATGCCGCCAACAATCGCAGCATCGGCCTGGAGCATGCCGGCTACACCGGCGACACGAGCCATCCCGAGGCCATGTACGTGGGATCGGCGGCGTGCGTGCGGGACATGTGCGACCGCTGGGGCATTGCCAAGGAGAAACGACGCCAACCGCCGGGCATCATTGGGCACATCGACGTGACCGAATGCCTGCTCTCAGGCTCGCACACCGACCCCGGACGAGGCTGGGACTGGGGCCACTACATCGCCTTGGTCAATCAGACCAGCGATCCGACGACCTTCGTTGTGGAAAGTCGGCCGGGCGGCAAGAATTACGCGCACTACTCGGAGGTCGGCTCGTTCAGCGATTCAGCGGTCAAGAGCAACCTGTGGGACACCACCGCGGGTATCGGACACCGGCTGGCCTACTCAACGGGCGGGCATGAGGCCATCTACCGCTATACCCCCGCCGTGACCGGCACGTACAGGGTATTCGCCGCCTGGCCTACCTCCACCAACGCCAGTCGCGTCGTCGAGCACGTGGTCACACACGCCGGCGGGTCGGCCAGCATCGTCCTGGACACCAACGCGGACTCCAACCCCTGCGGGCGGAACAACTGGAATCTGCTGGGCGAGTTCACGCTCACCGCCGGTGTCGAATACCGGGTCACGCAAACCGACGCCACCCATCGCGACAGCCTGGTCATGCGCTGCGACGCGGTCAAATGGGAACGGGTCTCCGCAAGCAGCGGCAATCCGCCGACCATCACCCTGCATCCACAGCCTCAGACCGTGGCCCCGGGCGCGACAACGACTTTCACCGTAGCGGCAACGGGTGAGGGCACGATCAGCTACAGGTGGCGTAAGGATGGCGCCAACCTCAACGACGGTGGACACTACTTCGGGGTCACAACAACCACTTTGACCGTCTCGAACGTAGACGCCGATGACGTGGGACTATATCGCTGCGCGGTGACCAATGAGTATGGAACAACGCTCTCCAACGAAGCGATGCTCTCCCTGCAAAGTACCGGCCCCACCGAGTTCATCGTGGAAAGCCGCTCCGGCGGGCAGAACTACGCCAACTACTCCGAGACCGGCTCCTGGTCCAGCAGCACGGCCAAGAGCACCGCGCCCGGCGTCACCGCGGGCATCGGCAGTCGATTGGCTTACATCAGCACCGCGGGGCAAGACGCGATTTTCAGCTTCACCTCCAGCACCACGGGACTGTACGAGATGTTCGTGACCGGCCCGCTGTCGACCAACACCCCGACCAGCGCCCACCACATCATCAGCCATGCCGATGGATCAACCGACGTGCATGTGGATCAGAACAACAACTCGAACGCCGGCTACTCTACGCGGTGGAACTCGCTGGGCCAGTATACGCTCGATGCGGGTGGTACATACACGGTCACGATCACCACGACCGGATCGACCGCGGGCACCGGCTCCACCGCCCTCCGCGCGGACGCCGTGCGGTGGTTGTTCATCAGCGGAAGCGTCATCCCGCCGACCATCACCCAGCACCCCGTCGCACAAAACGTCTGTCTCGGCGGCGCGGCGACGTTCACTGTCCAGGCTACCGGTGAGAGCACGCTCAGCTACCAGTGGCAGAAGAACCAAGCGGATCTCACCAACGGCCCGAGATTGGCCGGCGTCACCTCGGCGACGCTGCACATCAGCCCGGTTGAGCTTGAGGACGCCGGTGAATACCGCTGTGTGGTGACGGGAGACGGTGGAAGCGTCATCTCGAACAATGCCGCTCTGACGGTGGCGGCGCCGCCGGCCATTGTCTCGGCGGTTTCGCGCAAGGTTCACGGACAGGCCGGGCCTTTCGATATCAACGTATCCCAGCCGACCGCCATAGAAAGCCGGCAGAGTGGCCCGACCGAGGTGATCGTGACTTTCGACAGGCTCTTCCAACTGCTGACCGGTGCGTCTGCCGATGTCCAAACAAGCCAGGGAACGGTAACCTCGCTCGCCCCAGCCGGCCACGAACTCGCTGTTGAACTGGAAAACGCGGGCGGGCCGGGCGCTGTCACCCTGTCGTTCCCCGGCATCGCAGACGCGGGCAACGCGTCAGCTGTCGCGACGGAAATCCTGTGCTTCCGCGTGCTGCAGGCCGACGCCACAAACGATGGACAGGTGAATATCTTCGACTTGGTCGCCATACGGAATACGCTGAATCAGCCTGTGGACGCCGGCAACTTCACACGAGACATCAACGTGGACGGCGTGATCAATGTGTTTGATCTGGTGGCAACGCGAAACCGGCTGAACACGGCCGCGATGGATTGCCCTTAGGCTAAAGGGGATGGTTATGAGTCAACGCAAGGGATGGCGGACAACCGCGGTGCTCGCAGTCGCGGTGGTGACAGGTTGGTGCGGGCACACCCAAGTTCAGGCCGCGGAGTTCCGGGCCATGTGGGTGGATCTGTGGGGCGTCGGATTCAAGAGCACAAGCCAGATTGACGACTTGGTCGCCCGGGCCGTTCAAGGCAGGTACAACGCCATCCTGCCGGAAGTTCTCGGCTATCACGATAACGCCGCTGCCGGGCACGGGGCATACTGGAACTCGAGCATCGTGCCCAAGGCTCCGGATATTGTCGGCGGCATTGATCCGCTGTCTTACCTCTGCCAGAAAGCACACGCCGCAGGTATCGAGGTCCACCCCTGGCTGGTCACCTATCGGGCGACGATCGCCTGGCCGCCGGCCGGCAACCCCACGCTCCAGGCCCATGACGAGTGGATCATGACCTCCCGATCCATGATGGGCACCGGGCCGACCGCCTTGGGCAGCGATGGGCACGAAGCCTACTACTTCGATCCGGGATCGCCCGACGTTCAGGATTACCTCGTCAGCATCGTCCGCGAGTTGGTGACCAACTACCCCATCGACGGCATCCACTGGGATTACTGCCGCTATTTGCAGACCGATGCCGGTTACCCCGCACGTACCTGGTACGCCAATTCGGGCCTCCAGCGATTCGGCCGAATCACCGGCTACGTAGGCACGCCGGCCACCACCTACGGACCGTGGAGCGACTTCCGCCGACGAGGGATCACCGAGCTCATTCGCCGAACACGGGCGGAGATCGCGGCAATCTCAAACCCCCGCCAGCCATTGCGCCACTCGGTCGCGGTCGTTACCTGGGGAAACGCGCCCACAACCTTCTCGCAGTCCAACTCGTGGGCCCTTTTCCAGAACTGGGAAGAATGGCAACGACTTGCCTTCGTCGACACCACGATCCCGATGACCTACTACGCCGAGAGCAGCTACCCGACCTGGTACCGCAACTGGGTGAACAAGCAGATTTCCTGGCGCTACGCCCGGCACATGGTGGTCGGGCCGGCCATCTACTTCAACACCTTCGCCCAGAGCGTCGCCCAGATGCAGTATGCCCGCAATGCCGGTGCGGACGGCATCTGCACCTACTGCTACCGTGACACCCGAAGCGACAGCGGCAGCAACTGGGACTGGTACCCCTACGTAGGCACCCAGCTATTCACCACCGCCACCACCACGCCGACCATGCCCTGGCGATACCCGGCCACCGCGACCGAAGGCACACTCTGGGGCCGCGTCACCGACGCGACCACCGGCCAGCCCATCGATGACGCCACTGTCCAGGTCGGCAGCCTCAGCTCCGTCCGCACCGACGGCAACGGCTACTATGTGGTCACACTCATTCCCGCCACCAGCCAGGGGACGGGTTACAACGTCATCGCCAGCAAGACCGGTTACCCTTCGGTTGCCCACGCCAACGTGCAAGTGGTAGCCGGCTCCCTGCGCCGCGACGATTTGGGCCTCGGCGGCTCGGGCAACGCTCCGTTCATCACCTTGCACCCGGCCAACCAAGTGGTCGCACTCGGAGCCACCGCCACCTTCACCGTCGAGGCGGTGGGCGATGACCCGCTGGCATACCAATGGCAGAAGAACGGCAGCAACATGACCAATGGCGGACGCGTCTCCGGCGCCAACCTGGCCACGCTGCAGATCTCCTCGGCCGACACCACTGATCAAGCCACCTACCGCTGCGTCGTCAGCAACAACTACGGCAGTGCGACGTCGAACACCAGTACGCTCACGGTCAGCTCCTCCCCGGTCACTTACATCGTCGAGTGCCGGGCGGGCGGGCAGAATTACGACCAATTCACCTCGGCTGGCAGTTGGGTGGAAACACCCTCCAAGAGCAGTGCGGCCGATACCACCGCGGGCATCGGCAGTCTCTACACCTCCCTCGGTTACTCCGACCGCACCGCCACCTACGGTTTCACGCCCGATGTCACCGGAACTTATGAGGTGTTCGCCACCTGGATCCACTCCACCAACGCGTGCAGCAGTGCCAAACACACCATCACGCACGCCGGAGGAACAGCCACGGTCTACGTCGATCAACTGTCCGGCGGCAACGAGTGGAACAGCCTCGGCGAATACGCCCTCAACGGCAGCACCACTTATGCGGTTACCCAGTATTCCGGCGGGTCATCCGGCGGATCGATCTTCCGTGCCGATGCGGTCAAGTGGGTACTCGTGAGCGGCTCATCCGAACTGCCACCGACCATCACCGAGCACCCGGCCGATCAGACCGTCGCCACGGGAGCCACCGCCACCTTCACCGTGCAGGTTTCCGGCAGCTCGCCGTTCACCTACCAGTGGCAGAAAGACGGCAGCGACCTGACCGACGGCGGACGTATCTCCGGAGCCTCCACCAGCACGCTCCAGATCACCAGTATCGAACCCGCGGATGCGGCCGACTACCGATGCGTGGTAACCAATCCATACGGTTCGGCCACGTCGGACGCGGCCACCCTGACCGTGACGGGCGCTCCCGTCCCACCGACCATCACGCAACAACCCGCCAACCAGCAGGTCGCCGCTGGAGCCACCGCCACTTTCAGCATACAGGCGACCGGCGATGCCCCCCTGTCCTACAAGTGGCAGAAGGACAATGCCGACCTGGCGGACGGCGGGCGAATCTCAGGCGCTGCCACCGCAACCCTCCAGATCAGCAGCGTCGAGGCTGGTGACGCGGGCGGCTACCGGTGCGTCGTGACCAATCCAGCCGGCAGCGATACATCCAGCACCGCCAATCTGACCCTGCTAAGCGGCCCCGTTGAGTTCATCGTCGAAAGCCGCTCCGGCGGGCTCAACTTCGCCAGCTACTCCGAGATCGGAAGCTGGGCGAGCAGCTCCGCCAAGAGCACCGCTCCCGGTGTCACCACCGGCATTGGCAGCCGCCTCGCCTACATCAGCGCATCCGGCCAGGACGCAACCTTCACCTTCAACCCGAGCACCACCGGCTCCTACGAGATCTTCGTTACCGGCCCGCTCTCCACCAACACCCCCGCGAACGCTCGCCACATCATCACCCACGCCGGCGGGGCAACGGACGTATTCGTCGACCAGAACAACAACACCAACCCCGGCTACTCCACGCGGTGGAATTCGCTGGGCCAGTACACGCTGACCGCCGACCAGCCCTGGACCGTGGTCATCACCACAACCGGGTCAACGGCCGGCACCGGCTCGACCGCTCTGCGCACTGACGCTGTCAAATGGCAACTCGTCGCCGTTAGCTCGCAGCCCCCGACAATCGTCCAGCACCCGGCCGACACCAGCGTGTGCCCGCTCGGGGCAGCCGCCTTCTCCGTCACCGCCACCGGCGAGGGCTCACTGAGTTACCGCTGGCAGAAGAACGACGCCAACCTGACTAACGGCGGTCACTACACGGGAGTAACCAGCCCCACCCTGACGGTATCCAACGCCGACACCAATGATGTCGCCGCCTACCGCTGCGTCGTGACCAACGACGGCGGAAGTACCACATCGAACGCCGCCACACTGAGTCTCAAGCCCACCACCACCGTCACTCAGCACCCCCTGCCCTTGGAAGTGCCGATCGGGGCCACCGCATTCTTCACCGTGCAAGCCACCGGCGGGTCGCTGAGCTATCAGTGGCAGAAGGATGGCGTCAACCTGATCGAGAACGGTCACTTGGTCGGTGTGACCGCGGACACACTGACGATCCCGGACGTCACGCTGACCGATGCGGGCGCGTATCGTTGTGTCGTCACCGGCGAGTGCGGCGCCGTGACCTCTACGGAAGCCGTGTTGTCCGTCAGCGCACCGCCGACCCAGCCCGGCGATCTCGACAACGACGACGACGTGGACTTGGACGACTTCGCCCTCCTTCAGGCCTGCCTCAGCGGACCGGGCATTAGCCAGGACGATCCCGCTTGCGACGGCGCGAAGCTGGACGATGGTGACGACGTCGACATGGACGACGTGACGATCTTCCTGGGCTGCGTCTCCGGTGCGAACATCAGCGGCGACCCGACGTGCGCTGACTAAGAGTGATCCCGAACCACTGTCGCGGTCGCCCCCCGACTTCGGCGAGCTCAGCCAAGCCGTGGCGACCGGCGTATTCCTTGCGAGTTCGTCGGTCGCCAGAGGCGACGACCGCTACGCGATTGCCTGAACTGCTCGATTGAGCAGAGGTTCCCTCTTACCTTGGACTCTCAACGGCAGCAACGCATCGCCGCTCGCCGGCCAAACCAGCTCCGGAGGTCATCGCGTGTTGACACAGATAACGATATCCTGTTACCATCAAACCAGCTCCAAAGCGGTCCGCAACGCGCTGGGGGCGATGGCTCGGTGTCAGTCCGCCGCGAGGGTGAACCGCAACCGAGGAACGCCTCGGAACACGCAAGAAACGCGCGCAGACGCCTCCGTTGTGGATCCGCAGCGGGATCTCTGGCTCGAGGGTGCCATCCATGAAGCGTCTGGGCCCTAACGATGTGATGTTACCATCCCCAAACACGGCTATCACAGGGAGAGTCGCAATGTGTATGCGATGGTCTGTATGTCTACTGGCTGCCCTGATCGGTCCACACTTGGCCTCGTCGGCCCGCGCCGCCGATCCGCCCGTGAAGCTGGTACCGCCCCCAAAACAGGTGCAATGGTCGCCGGTCGCACCCATTGAGCTGACCGGTCGGACTCCTGTCATTGTCCTGGGTGAGAAGGCCACCGAGCCCGAGCAATATGCCGCCGAACGGCTACAGTCTATGGTCGCGAGACGTTTCGGTCAGACTTGGCCTATCATCCGCGAGGAGGCAACACAGACCCAGTCTCCAGTTGCCATCCTGCTGGGCCAGCGAAGTACGCACCGATGGCTGGACAGGATCTGCCAGGAAGGGCATATCGAGCTGAGCGAATCATCACCCGGCCACGACGGCTACGTGATCGCCATGCCGGAGTCGGGCGGGCACACTGTGATCCTGGTCGGCGGGAGCAACCCGCGGGGGGTGATCTACGGCCAGGATACGCTTTTCCAGCTTCTGCAGCGTACCGAGCACGGTCCGGCGTTGGCGCGGGCCGCGATCCGCGACTGGCCCAGCGTGCCCTGGCGAGGCCGGCCGCAAACTTCGCTGAACAACTACTTCCGTGAGGGCGAGCTTGACTGTTACCTCACCGCCCGGGTCAACTGGATCGACCTGCGAGAAGGCATCTATGCGGTCGACCCCGGCACACCCCTGGACAAGGAAAGGATCTCCCAAGTCATCCGCGAGGCCAAGCGTCGCGGGCTGCTCACCTACGCGGTGGTCAACTGCGGCGTCTCCGCCGATCAGTACGACCCAATCCTGGACATGTACCGCGAGTTCATCCAGCTTGGGGCGGACGGGCTTTGGCTCTCTTTCGACGACAAGGGGCCGGGCGAAGAGCCGGAGGAACTTGTGTTCGAGGCGCTCGAGCTCGGGCGTCAACACGGCATCACCGGCCCGCGCATCATGATTAACCCGCCCAAGGGCTCCTACCAGACCATCGCCGACGAATCCAACAAGGACTTCAACCGCAAGATCATGGCCATTCCCGGCATGGAACACGCCCTGTGGACTTGGACCTGTTCACCGACGCCTGAGGCCCTCGCCCAGGCCCGATCGATTGGGCTGAAAGCCCGGCTCGGCTGGTGGCACAACTGGACGCGGCCCTTCTGCGGATTCACCTACATCCGGGACAAGCACATCACCACAACCGGCAGGGCCTACATGGAGGTCCCCGCCATGCGCGAAGGCTGGAACCGCCCCAGCTACGAGCTGCTCGCCGACGGCGGAGACACCACTGATATGGTTATGCCCTGGGGGGGTAATTCCTGGGGGCAGTACTACCTCATGCCGGTCATGGGCTGGTGGGCATGGGATCCCGCACAGCATGAATGGAATGCGACCCGCGGCCGAATCTACGATCTGGTCTTTGGTCCGGACCAAGTGGCGGCGGCCATGGAGTTCGACGACACGCTGATTCGTGTGCGTAGGCTGTTCCGCTTCCCCTGGCAAGCCAACGAATGGGAGCCCAACTGCCCCGCCAGGCTCAAGAAACGCGAGGATGCACCCAACGCCCGGGCCATGCTGAAGCAGCTCGAGCGGTTGCAGGCCAGGATTGCCGAGCAGGCCAGCGCGCAGACACTCATCGACCCCGGGCAAATGCGGCAGGTCTACCTCGATCCCATGCTCACGGAAGTCCGCACCGGCATGGCCTGCACCGAGGCCCAGTACCCCGAGGATTGGTGGCCCGAGCATCAGCGGCGGATCTTGACCGCGGTCCACGCCGGCCAATTGGACGAAGCCGACCGGTTGATAGCCGAGGTGCGCGATCGTCTGCTTGCCGAGGTCCAGCAGATCGCCGGCTCCCACGCCAACCTGGCCCTGACCGAACCCTATGTGAACTGGTGGACCAGCCGTGCGAAGCTGACCGCCCGACAATGGCAAGAGATGATGGCCGCGCGGCGAGCTATGATCGATCCCAAGATCGCGGAGTTCAGCTACTATGTGTACGTCGTAGACCGCATGCTGGAGGGTGTAGACAGCCCGCCTCTGCGTTGGGGCACCGGCGGAGCCGCCCAGCAGAACCGCGTTTTGGCCAAAATCCTGCCCATGGAGCACGAGCAGTTCTGGGGCAAGTGGGTCGGAGGAATCCATCGCACTCCAGCCCGCGAAGTCACCGCCTTCTGGATGGGCCGCGACGGTACTGGGACGGTCGGCAGCTACTCTGAGTTGCCGGTCGAGCTACCCATCAGCGGTCAGCGTGATAGCCTCGGGCTGCTCTTCTTCTTGGCCGGGCACAATCGCGAATGGCTGGGGCTCGCAACCGTACCCAACCGCTGGGGCGGGTACCGCTACCTCCAAGTGCTCTGGGATGATATGCTGCTGTGGGAAGTGGATGTCGGCGTGCAGCGCACGCGTGGTGAGTGGTTCATGGTGCCGTTGCCGGCGATACCCGAGGATATCGAGGTGCTGACGCTCCGGCTGCGGGTCGAGGACCGACGTGAGCCCGGCCTCGACGCCATGATCTTCGTCAGCCCGATGTACTTACTGGAAATGACCCGGTAAGCCAAGGAGGTTCTTCATGACCAACCCCGGATCCCTGGCCCTGTTATCTCTTCCGCTGATCCTCACAGCCCTGGTCGCGGGCCAGACCCCGCCCCGCTCGCGTCTCTGCCCTACGCCGCAGGAGGTCGCTTGGCCGCGCGGCACGCCCATCACACTCGATGAGGGGCAGGTCACTATCGTCATCGGCGAGCGTGCTGAGGAGCCCGAGCGTTACGCGGCCGAGAAACTGCACGCCGACGTAGCCAAGCGATTCGGGCATAGTTGGCCCATCGTCACCACGGAGAAGGACCGGCCCACCACGGGGGTAGTCATCGCACTGGGCTGCCGCCCGACCTGCTCACTGGTCGACCGTCTGTGCACCGAGGGGCGCATCGACCTAAGCGAGCGGTCGCCCGGCCATGACGGGTATGTGATCCAGGTGATGCCGGGTGACGGGCCCGCCGGAACCGCCGCCGGTGCCTCCCAAGCCGTGGTACTCGTCGGCGGAAGCAACGCCCGCGGCGTCATCTACGGGCAGGACACGCTGTTTCAACTGCTGACTCCTCGCGACGGTAAGATCACGCTCCCACGCGTCGCCGTTCGCGACTGGCCCAGCATTCCCTGGCGCGGCCGGCCGCAAACGCAAGTCAGCCACTACCTGCGTCCCGGGGAGATGGATCTGCTGGCGACTTCCCGCATCAACTTCATCGACCTGCGGGAAGGCATTTACGCCTTCGATCCCGGCTCTGAACTCAACACGGACCAGATCAAGCGCGTGATTCGCGAGGCTCGCCGCCGCGGCATGGTCGTCTTTGGCACGGTCAACGTGGGCGTTCCCGCGGCCAAATACGACGACGCCATCAAGACCTTCGGCGAGCTCATCGAACTCGGTGCCGACGGACTGTGGCTGTCCTTCGACGACCAGGGCCCCGGCGAGCGGCCCGAGGAGATCACCCGCCGCGTGCTCGACCTGGGGCGCGAGCACGGCATCACCGGGCAGCGCATCGCCATATGCCCACCGAAGGGCTCCTACCAACTGCTGGATGACGGATCGAACGACCACTTCAACCGCAAGATCATCGGCGTCGCCGGCATGGAGACAGCCCTGTGGTTCTGGACCTTCTTGCCCCTGCCGCAAGAAGCCGCCGCTGCACGAGCGATGGGTCTCCGCGTACGACCATCCTGGTGGCACAACTGGCCTCGCCTCCCTTCCAACCACGCTTACATCGAGGTTCCCTCGCTTGCCCTCGGCTGGCATGCGCCGTCCTACGAGATCCTCGCCGACGCCAACGACGCATGCGAAGCCGCTATGATCTGGGGCGGAAACAACTACCCCCAGTATTACATCGCCCCCATTCAAGGCTGGTGGAGTTGGAACCCCAAAGCGCACCATTGGCAAAGCACGCGTACCCGAGTCTACAAGCTGGTTTATGGACCCGACATGATCGCTCATGCGATCGCTTTCGACGATGCGCTCCGAACGGTGCGGCACTTCTTCAAGTACGCGGTGAAACAGGATACCGACATGCCCGCCCATCCTCCTCGCATCGCCGATCCGCAGCAACGTGAAGCCGCGTTCCCGATGCTGACCCATATGGACGCCCTGCTGCTCGATATTGAGGCCTCCGCCCCTGTCCAAACCATGCTCGATCCGACAGAGCTCAAGGCCGCCTACCTCGACTCGATGCGTCGCGAACTGGACGTGCATAGCGGCGCGTCGCGCCTCGATTTCCCCGAATACTGGTGGGACACACACCAGCGGCGGGTTCTTGAGGCTCTGCATGCCGGCAACCCCGCCCGCGCCGACGAGCTGATCACCGCCGCTCGTGGCCGATTGTCCGGCGAACTGTCCGCTATCGACAAGACGCTAAGCGAGTACTGTGACGTGAAATCCTATGTGGCGTGGTGGCAACAGCGCGGCCAGTTGGATGCCGCCGGCTGGCAACAACTGATCCAGGCACGGCAAGCCGCACTCGCCGCCCGCGTCGAGGAATACGACCGCATGGTTGTCCCCGCGACCAAGATGTTGGGACAATCCAAAACTCCGCCGACCGACTGGGGCACCGGGCGATGGCAGGTCGGCAATCGCCTTCTGGCCACCGTTCTGCCCCGCGACCACGAGGTGGCGTGGGGCGACTGGGCCGCCGGCCTCTTCAACCGTGCGGGTTTCGAGGCTGCCGTCTTTGCCGCCAAGCGTCGAACCCCCGGCGACATCGGCGAGTACGCCGAGTTGCCTCTTGACGTGCCGGTCTCCGGAGATCGATCACGGCTCGGACTACTGCTCTTCCTGAGCAACTTCAACAAGGAGAAGATCGGCCTGAGCCACACCGAAACCCGCTGGGCCGGCTATCGATTCATCCAACTGCTGTGGGGCGACCGCGTGCTCTGGGAAGCCGACCTCGGCCCACAACGCGAGCTTGGCGACTGGTTCATGATCCCCTTGCCGACAATACCCAACGACGTCGCGACCCTGTCGTTGCGTCTACGCGTCGAGGACCGCAAGGTATCCATGAATAACTACACCATCGCCTACATTGGCCCGATCCACCTCGTCGAACTGCCGCCTGAGGTTGACGCGGCCAGCAAATAGCGGTGGACGAATGCGACGCCCCAACAGTGCTCGTGAGAACGAACGAGCCCCGAGCGCGAGCGAGTGGGCAACGAGCCCCGAGCGCAAGCGAGTGGGTTACGCGGGGAACGCGAGGGTACGTCGCTGACGCTCCACCGTCCCGTCGCTCGCGCTCCGGGCTCGTTGGTTGTTTTCGTTGCGTGCACTCCGGGCTCGTTAACGCCCAGCGACCATACAAGAGGCGAGGAACGGTATCGATGTCTGACCCAACCAAGAAGATCTCAGCCGCACAGTCACCCGCGACGTCAGCCGCGCACACGCCGCCGCCCAACGAACGAGGCAGCCAGCGGCACACCATCGAGCGCCTGCATCAATGGGAAACCCTCGGGTACGGCATGTTCATCCACTTCGGCATGAGCACCTTCGTCAACCTCGACGGCAAGGTGTACTTCAAGCCGGACGGCAGCGATCCGCCCTCCGCTTATGCTCCCGACCAACTCGACGTCGAGCAATGGATTTCGGTAGCCCGCGACGCGGGCATGAAGTACGCCGTTCTGACCGCCAAGCACATTGCTGGCTTCTGCCTGTGGCCGAGCCGCCACACCGACTACAGCGTTGCCCGCAGCGGCAACCCCACCGACGTGGTCGGGCGGTTCGTCGAGGCCTGCCGCACCCGCGGGCTACTGCCCGGCCTGTACTACAGCTCCTATGACAACCATCACCGCTGGGGCAGCCGCACACGCAGCGACTTCCCCAGCAAAGCGGCCTTCGAACAACTCTTCGCTCAGCGGCCGCGCTTCGGCGGCGTGAGCTGTGCTCGCGAGGACGACGCTCAACGTATGCCCTACACCACCGCCCACTACCAAACCTTCCAGACCGCCCAGATCACCGAACTGCTCAGCGACTACGGCCCGATCATGGAAGTCTGGATCGATCACCCGGACGTGATGGGCCGAGGCTATCGCACCTTCTTCTACGAGCACATCGCCCGCCTGCAGCCCGATACCGTCGTGCTGATGAACAACGGCCTGCCGGATAGCACCCTGTACGACGTCGATTACGCCTGGCCCGCGGACCTCATGGCTATGGAAGGCGGCGTTCCCCCGGCCGGCGGCTACCGCAAGTGGCGGCTCATCGAGGACCGCTGGTACTATTTGCCGGGCGAAGTATGCGACTCCATCGCTCCTATCCGCAAGGACTGGTTCCACCTACCCGACGACCAGCCCCGTCCGATCGAGGAGTTACTGCGGCAATTCCGGGCCTGCCGCGACGGTGGTGCCAACTACCTGCTCAACGTGCCTCCGGATCGTCACGGCCGCATCCCCGAGGTGTGCATCGCAGCCCTGAGCCAGATTCGACGCGAAATGGAGCTATGACCGCCGTCGAGACCGCTTGACCAATCCACAGGAGACCCCTGATGTTCGGTTTCGAGACCATCGACGTCATCACCATCGGCGTCTATCTCCTCGGCGTCACCCTGCTCGGCCTGCGCATGGGCAAGACCGTCCATGATTCGCAGGACTACTTCGTCGGTGGGCGGCGTTTCGGCAAGCTCCTGGCTATCTTCAACGTCTTCGGGGCCGGCACCCACTCCGACCAGGCCGTCGGCGTCGTCTCCAAAACCTACACCTCCGGGATGTCAGGCATCTGGTACCAGTGGCTCTACCTCTTCGTCACGCCCTTCAACTGGTGGATCTCGCCCATCCTCCGCCGCTGCCGGGCCATCACCACCGGCGACTACTTCGAGGCCCGCTACGACCGTGGTGTCGCCACCCTTTACGTCGTCTTCGGCATCATCAACATGATGGTCAGCATCGGCCTGCTGCTCAAAGGTGCGGGCGCCGTCATCCGGGCCACCGCCGGCGGGCAGGTCAGCGAGGAATGGGCCATCGCCGCCATGACCGTCATGTTCGTCGCTTACAGCATCGTCGGCGGACTGGCCGCGGTCATCGTCACCGACTTCGTTCAGGGCTGCCTGACCATCCTCTTCTCCTTCATCCTCCTGCCGTTCGCCTTGGTCCGCCTCGGCGGGTTCACCGGCCTGCACGAGGGCGTCGCCCGGGCCGTCGGCCTCATGCAGGAAGCCAGCCCCGACGGACACGTCCCCGGTACCGATCACATGTGGAGCCTCGTCGCCCCCGGTGAGATCGGCTTCTTCTACATCACCATGATCGTCATCAACGGCCTCGTCGGCCTGGTCGTCCAACCGCACGCCATGCCCATCTCCGGGGCCGTCAAGACCGAGAAGGAAGCCCAGATCGGCAGCGTCTACGGCACCATGATGAAACGCGTCTGCACCGTGGCTTGGACCCTTCTGGGCATGTGCGCCATCGCCCTATACCCCGGCGTCATCGAAAAGGCCGAGATCGACCAGATGTTCGGCCGGCTCGCCCATAACCTGCTGCCCGACGTGATGCCCGGCCTCGTCGGCATATTCATCGCCTCGCTGTTGGCCTCGATCATGTCCTCGTGCGGATCATTCACCCTAGCCTGCTCCGGCCTGCTGACCCACAACATCTACCGCCCGTTCATCTCCCCGGAGGCCTCGCAAACTCGGTTCGTCGCCATCGGACGCGCCACCACTGTGATCACTGTCGTCGGCGGGGTGTTCATCGCCTGGGAACTCGAAAGCGTCGTCCGCGGCATCGAGTTGTTCTGGATTATCTCCGCCCTAATGGGCATTCCGTTCTGGGCCGGCCTCTTCTGGCGAAAAGCCACCAGTGCCGGGGCTTGGGCCTCGACTTTGGCCGCCTGCGCCGTCTGGTACCTGACCGAACGGCCCTGGTTCACAGAGTGGGCCGCCGTCCATGCCGACTGGCTGCTCTTTGGCGACAAGATCTATCTGCCCACGCAGATGTTGCTCTATCTGACTGTTGGCGTCATCGTCATGGTCGTCGTCAGCCTCCTGACCGCCCCGCCGGCCCACGAGAAGCTCGACCTCTTCTATGCCACGCTCCGCACGCCCATCCAGCCCGGCGAACGCGTCCGCGAGTCCCTCCGCCTGCCGCAAGGCGTCGAGCCCGCTCCGCAACGCAAGCTCTTCGACCACCCCGACTGGGAGATCCAGATCCCCACTCGCCGCGGCATCGTCGGCTTCCTCTTCGCTTGGCTGATGGTCCTCGCCCTCATCGCCGCCGTCTGGCTCCTCGTCCGCATCGGCGCGTAGCGGCCGCCCCCCGCGGCGGCCGCACAGAAAAAGGGTGTCAGGATGAATGGTACTGCCGTGCGGCGAGGGGTCATGACGCGCGGAGTTTAACCGCTCGCGCAGGCCGCACTGCTGGTGTTGAGCCTCGCGTTCGCGTATGATTTCGGCTTAGGCCGGAATCGCCTTGTGTTT